>JAIFMU010000175.1 GCA_020048285.1 bacterium
AGGGGTTAGAGCATATTTTTAGCACCAGTGATTGGTCGCATTGTTTTTGAGAGATTCACGGAATGATTGCAATCGTTATGAACAAAGATCCAGGCGAAATGAGGTCACGGAAAGAACTATTTTCACGATCTACCGTTTGTTTTAAAGTGAAATGAGAATATATGTATACTCCTGATGAAATAATCTTTGTTCCCGAAGCGAAATGCAATCTTCACTGTTCACACTGTTATGTAGACCACAACGGAACGCTAGCGGCAACCGAATCGGCGGTAAAATTCCTTCGCGATAGTGCTGAAAATGGCGTGAGTCGCGTGGGTTTTTCCGGTGGGGAACCGTTTTTGCGTCCCGATTTTATCTGTGCAATTGTGGAAGCGGCAATTGAATCGGATATGCTCTTTGATCGGATCATGACAAACGGTGTTTGGTATAAAAATCAAGAACATCTCGAATCGGTGCTGAACGATCTCTGCGACACCGGCTACGACGGAAAAATCGGGCTCAGTTACGATGCATATCATGGTCAGGGCATCAAAAAAGTGGCGCGCTTTATAGAAACTGCTGCGGAAATTTTCGGAGATCGTTCCGTAATCGAACTGGTGGCGGTCCGCGGTACTGATGAAGAAAAGACCATTGCCATGTATGAGAACCTTGCGGCAGAGCTTTCGGCGAAATTGGTTTTTTCCGACGATGGATTCCCGATTTCAGTTCGGTTTTCCGATATGCTGGAATCGGGCGTGGTGTACGAAACAAAAGAGTACGATTCAATCGTCATTGGCACGATCGATCTCGCGCCGGAACAGTTTGATGATCCGAAATTCTGGCAGGATAGCGAATGGTTCACCGAAGATTACTGTCAGGGGCCGGGAAATGTGTTTTATGTTCACGCGGATGGTACCGTGGGCGGGTGTTGCGGCTATTCCAATGAACTGGATGAACTGATTATCGGTTCTGTCGAGAGCGACAGCTACAAATCGATCATGGAAAAGGCTACGCGCAAAGAGATGATGACTCTCGCATATGAAACGGGGCTTTCGGCAGAATTGAAACGACTTCAGGACGCGGGGCATCAGTTTCCCGGAATAACAAAAAGCAACTGTCAGTTCTGTCGCTATGTGATCGATCTGAAACGCAAAGAATCGCAGCAGTAGATTGATCACTTTATAAAAAAACTCGCAGAACCTATATTTCGCCCGGTAAACAACTAAACAAAAGGATAACAAATGAGCAAAATCAGCAATGTTCTCGCAGAACGATACGCATCGGGCGCAATGAAAGATATCTGGTCTGGCGAAGGCCGCGTGATTATCGAACGCGATCTCTGGATTGCGGTAATGAAAGCGCAAAAAGAGTTGGGAATTGATGTTCCTGATGGCGTTATCGAAGCGTATGAAGCGGTCAAAGGTCAGATCGATCTCGCGTCGATCGATGCTCGCGAACGGATCACGAAGCACGACGTGAAAGCGCGTATCGAAGAGTTCTGTGATCTTGCAGGCCATGAACATATTCATAAAGGTATGACTTCACGCGATTTGACAGAAAACGTGGAACAACTTCAGATGGTGCGTGCACTTCAGCTTGTTCGTTCAAAAGCGGTGACGGCACTCGTTCGTTTATCGGAAAAAGCCACCGAATATGCAGATCAGATCATTACCGCTCGCACACACAATGTGGCAGCTCAGCCGACAACGCTCGGCAAACGGATCGCCATGTTTGGTCAGGAACTGTTGCTCGGAATCGAACACCTGGATCGCGTTATCGAAAACTACGCGGTTCGCGGAATCAAAGGTGCTGTGGGAACTCAGATCGACCAGCTTACTCTGTTTAGTGGAAACACGGATAAAGTGGCTCAGCTTGAAAATTCAATCGTAAAATATTTAGGAATTGCCAGTTCGATCAACGCGGTCGGTCAAGTATATCCGCGTTCGCTCGATTTCGAAGTTGTCAGTGCGCTCTATACGCTTACTTCGGGACCAAGTTCGTTCTGTAAAACCCTTCGTATTATGGCAGGGAACGAAACTGCTTCCGAAGGATTCGCCAAAGGTCAGGTCGGATCTTCAGCGATGCCGCACAAAATGAACAGCCGTTCCTGTGAACGTGTCAACGGATTCCACGTGATTCTCAACGGGTATATGAACATGGTGGCCGGACTCGCCGGCGATCAGTGGAACGAAGGCGACGTGAGTTGTTCTGTGGTTCGCCGCGTGGCACTCCCCGATTCGTTCTTTGCCGTGGATGGATTGTTTGAAACATTCCTCACAATCCTCGATCAGATGGAAACGTTCCCTGCAGTGATCGAACGTGAAAACAGCCACTATTTCCCGTTCCTTTCAACAACCACGATCATGATGGAAGCGGTGAAAAAAGGTGCGGGCCGTGAACTTGCTCATGAATCGATTAAAGAACACGCCGTAGCAACCGTTCGCGATCTTCGCCACGGAAAAGTAACGCGCAACGATCTTCTCGACAGACTTGCCGCTGACAGCCGCCTCGGTCTGACCATGGAAGAACTGGAAGCGATTATCGCTCGCGGTCAGGAACTGGTGGGATCAGCGAAAGCTCAGGTGAAAATCTTTGCAGATCAGGTGAACGGTTGGTCAGCTCGTTTCCCTGAAGCGAAAGCGTATGTTCCGGGATCAATTCTGTAAGCTTTTCGACAGGCTCAACGACCAATGTTCCCAGAGCTCGTCGAAGGGAAGACTCAACGAAAATCGGCGGATTAGAAATGATATACCGTCAAAAACAAAAAAGGCGATCTTCTTGGTCGCCTTTTTTGATTTGAATCGTTCTTTGGTTCACTGTTACTTCTGAATAAAGAATACCGATTTCACTGCCACAGAATCGCCGATCAACAATTCCAACCGAACAGCACTTTTCATGACCGGAAAATAGAGATACCCATTGACAGTTGATCCGGGCTTGAGAACCGATGGCTGATAGAGCGATGAGTGCAGAACAGTATCGCTCAAATCGTGGTTTTCCGTCAGGTTTTCCTGTCGATTTTGTTCCCACAGAAGTTCATTGTGCATTCGTTCATTTTCACGATGCATCTTTTCCATCTCTTCCCGATCCCGTTTCACCTGTTCGGCTTCCGAAGGTGGATTCTTTATATCGGCAATAATCCCGAGCACCGCAATTGTCCCCACACCAGGAAAATAGGTGCTCTTATATGGGTTCTCCTTTTCGACAAGAGTCCGACGTACTTCGAGAAGTCTCGTCTGAAGAACATCGGGATTGATAGGTGAAACCTGATTTGGTTCAGAATTGGTTGTATCGTTCACGGCTGTAACACTTCTGAGAATCCATTTTGAAGGATCCAACGAAACAGATTCAGTGGAATTGTTGTTAGCCTCAACGAAAAACTGATACGATCCCATGGTGTAACCGGAAAAATGAACCTGATATACGACCGGTGATGTCACTGCCGAAGAACTTCCGTTCTCCAGTTCCAGAATCGGGTGAAATGTAGTTTGAACTCCACAGGATGTAAGAAACAGAATTACCATGGCAGCGGGAATTGCGGCAATTGGTTTCATTGAAAAACTCCTTTTTGCACGAAAGATGGCAGAAATTGTGAATGTACAGAAAATAGTGAAAAGTTGTGTTCACAGATTGATAATCATCATACACCGATTGTAGGTTGCCCTGTTTTTGAAGCAGTACCTGAAAAGTTCCAAATGCCGGACACATCATAAAGCTACCTAATACGACCCGATACAGTGTTTATTGTACACTTTGGTAAATTAATGAAATATCTCCAACCTCATTGCGTAAACGTTGAAGCGATTATCGCTCGCGGTCAGGAACTGGTGGGATCAGCGAAAGCTCAAGTGAAAATCTTTGCAGATCAGGTGAACGGTTGGTCAGCTCGTTTCCCTGAAGCGAAAGCGTATGTTCCGGGATCGATTCTGTAAGAAAATGATCAATCGACAAAACGATTAAACGAAAATCGGCGAATCAGAAATGATTCGCCGATATTTGTTTATGAGAGCTACGTGAATTCCATTGCTACTTTGAAGCGAGCATTTTCACTCGTTCATACTTTAAAATCGGATCGCATTTTCCGGGAAATTTTGAAGTGATCGGATCACCACATCCATCGAAGGAGAGTTTTTCGCAGGTAGTACAGACCGCTTCGTACCACTCATCGCTGATCCCCGCTGGTTTCACAGCCCCCTCTTCGCCATCGACCTGAACAGTCTCTAGTTTGGTGACAATTCCGCGAATCACTTTCGCCAAGCCTTCGACCTGTTGCGGAGGATATTGCTGACTTGCCAATTGGACATAGAGCGAAAGGGCTTCTTTGATCATCTGTTTTTCTTCGGGATTAAAAGCCATACTATTTCTCCTTGTGTAAAAAATCCCGCCTGTTACAGCGGGACAAACTCATATCTAAATATACGTTTAACCCGGAGGCCAGTGGAGTGAACGTCCGGCGAGAATATGCACGTGAAGATGCACAACAGCCTGACCGCCATCACTTCCACTGTTGATTACCAGTCGATACCCCGCTTCTACGAGGTTTTCCTGAACCACAACCGCAGAAACTGCCATCATCAATTCGGCGAGTAGATTCGCCTTTTCTGCAGGAACATCATGTACTGACTCAACGTGTTCCTTGGGAATTACCAAAATATGCGTTGGCGCTTTGGGATCGATATCGCGAAACGCCAACACAGTTTCATTTTCATAGACTTTCGCACAGGGAATCGTTCCGGCGACAATTTTGCAAAACAGACAGGAATCCATAGAATCTCCTTACTGAAGTTCTGCGGGAATTGAAAAACTGATATTCTCTTCCATCGTAATCGAATTGCGTACATCGGTGACACTGATTTTCTGTTTAATCGCATCGATCACCGCTTTAACGAGATGTTCTGGTGCCGAAGCTCCCGAGGAAATACCCAACCGCTGAACTCCTTCGAGCCATTCAAAGGAGATATCTTCGGGGCCATCAATGAGATAGGATCGAATCCCCATAGATTCACCCAGTTCGCGCAGGCGATTTGAGTTCGAACTGTTGGCACTTCCCACAACAAGAAGCATATCCACTTCATTAGCAAGCTCTTTAACTGCAGCTTGGCGGTTTGTCGTGGCGTAGCAAAGATCGCCTTTCTGAGGCCCTTCGATTTGTGGGAACCGCGTTTTTAGCGCGTCAATAATCCCCTGAGCTTCTTCGATAGAGAGAGTCGTCTGCGTGATATACGCAATTGCATCATTTTCTGTAAGTGGTAGATCATTAACACCTTCAGGAGAACTGACTAAGTGCATTTCACCGTCGATCTGACCGAGGTGACCTTCAACTTCGGGGTGACCTTTGTGGCCGATAAGAACGATTTTTCGTCCTTCACCGTCATGTCGTTTCGCCGATACGTGAACCTTTTTCACCAGTGGGCAGGCGGCATCAAGAATATGTTGCTTGCGCGCTTCCGCATTGGCATATACTTCGTGCCCTACACCGTGAGCCGAAAAAATAATCACCGCTCCTTCGGGAACCTGATCAACCTCATTAACAAATACCGCACCCATCTCCTTGAGACGATCAACCACCGCTTTATTGTGAACTATTTCGTGGCGAACATAAACTGGTGCGCCATATTTTTCTAATGCCCGTTCGACGATATGGATCGCGCGATCCACACCGGCGCAGAATCCTCGTGGATTTGCAAGAATAATTTCCATTATATTCCTCGTTCCTTTTTTTCATGTTCTGTGACGCGATAGAAAAAACGATTTCCCGTGCGAATTTTTTCAATTCGCCCTACAGAAATCAGTCGATCCATAACTGCGTCGATCTCATTGATTGAACAGCCGTAGCTGACGGAAAGATCTTCCGGTGTGAGTGGTCGGCGGAAAATTGCGTTCATGATGTGTTCAAAATCAATCTGCGACGATGCGGCAAAATCAACTTCTTTTGCTTTGCGAGAAATAATTTCAACCGGAAGTGGCTTGAAATACTCTTCAATTTCGATAAGCCGTTCCATAGGAGGCGCTTCGACCCATGAACAGGTTCCGGGACGATCCATACTGTTGATTTGAATTCGCGTAGGACGAACCTCTTCAAAAAATGCTTTAAATGCCGCGAGCTCTTCTGGCGTATCGTTCACACCGGGAAGAATAAATACTTCAACCCAGATTATCCCTTTATACTCTTGAGCAAAACTGCGAATTCCCTCAATAATATCATCGCATTTCTGACCATCCACCGGATTGTTCACCCGAATAAACGACTCTTCGAACATGGCATCCAGCGAAGGAAGTACGTAGTCAAAGCCGAGAAGATTCTTGCGAACTTCCGGATTGGTCAGCAGGCCACTGTTGGTGAGAATCCCCAAGTTGTACTGCGGATATTTTTCGCGGAGAAATGATTCGATTTTTCCCAGACCGATATTGAGTGTCGGTTCACCACTTCCGGTGAACGTGATAATATCGATATGCGGCGGCATCCCGCTGAGGAGATCATCTAGTTCCGCAATAATCGCATCGGGGTCGACATAGGTAGCTAATTCCATGGTTTTATTATTGGTACGCCCGCATTCACAGTAGACGCAATCGAGATTACAAATTTTTGCAGGAACCAAATCTACGCCGAGCGACATGCCCAATCGGCGAGAAAGAATCGGTCCAAAAAGATGCTTATATTTCATTATTCATCCTTATTTTCGTGATTATCCCTAAAATAGTGGTTGCTCCAATAAAAATGGTCTTTTATACCGAATTGGGGGAGTTTTGATGGTGATGAAAGACCTTAAAATGAAAAAAGGAGACTCCTCAACGGAACTCCTTTCATTTTTGAACTCACATCAATGCAATTTCGCTTAGACGATTCTGTTTTTTTCGATTCCCGCCTGAAATGCCGCAATATTTTCGGCGCTCACGGCAATAAGTCTGGTGCGTGACTCTACAGTTGCCCAGGCGATATGAGGCGTAACCGAACAGTTTTTCAGGCCAATTAACGGCGATCCATTGCGGGGCGGTTCCTGTTCGAGTACGTCGATTCCCGCTCCGGCAATCCGATTTGCCACAAGCGCTTCGGCGAGAGCAGATTCATCGACGAGTGGCCCGCGGCCCGTATTGATCAACATGGCTGATCGTTTCATGAGATCGATCGAATCGCGGTTTATCAGATGGCGCGTTTCCGGTTTCAAGGCAACGGCGAGCACTAAAAAATCAGCCATACAGAGAACAGTTTCGCGATCGGTGAAAAGAACCGGCACACTGCTTTTGCGCGCAGAACGGCTGTTCACTAGAACGGTCATGCCAAAGGCGTGAGCTATCCGCGCTACGGCGTTGCCAATATTCCCGAATCCGATAATACCCATGGTTTTACCCGCCAATTCCGTAAGCGGTGATTTCCAGTAACAGGGAGATTCAGAGTTCTGCCACTCCCCCGCCGAAACCGATGCGCTGTGCTCGGCAACTTTCGACGTGGCATGCAATATGTGGGCAAACACCATCTGAGCAACTGACTCGGTGCTGTAAGCCGGAACATTTGCCACGGCGATTCCCCGTTCTTGAGCGGCGGCACAGTCGATGTTGTCATACCCAGTGGCAGTTTCAACAATCAGTTTCAGTTTTGGCAATAGAATCAGGATATCCTTGGTAAGTGCCACTTTGTTCACCACGGCGACATCGGCATCAACAAGACGTGCAACCACATCTTCCTGCTCACTCACCGGATAGATCGTGCACTCGCCGAGAGAAGTGATAGGATCCCAAGAAAGATCACCGGTGGTGGTCATAGCCGCATCAAGAATAACAATTTTCATACTGTATAACCCTCGCAAGATCAATTATTTCCCCGAAAATAGTTATTTCTCAGGACAAGAGCCGCGAAAACAATTCCCGATTGCTTAGTTTGAACAAGAATGTGTCAAAACTCGTTCAAAAGTTCTAGAAGATGTGAAAGAATATCATTTCCACAAAATTGAAATCTAAAGCATGAGTATCGACTGCAAGTTCACTCTCCTCAGAGACTCGATCGACGAACGACTGCACGGCTACACTCTCAACAGAGTCTCCATCGACGAACGACTGCACGGCAACACTCTCCACAGAGTCTCCATCGATGAACTACTGCACGGAGATTCCATACCCGATACAACAACTTTTTTATCTTTCGTGAGCGATTTGGGAACATATCCGTGTGTAGTTTTCAAATTAAATATGGAGGTTTTATGAAACTACTGCTCACTCTCCCGTTGCTGCTACTGTTCAGCGCCTGTTTTTGGTCCCACGATGAGTATCTTGACACCCCGACAAGTGGGAAATACAAACCGGTTTACAACCGATTGGAACGCGAGGAAAAATATCGATCTATAACAACTACCTTTTTATCAACGAACCGAACAAAGGGGTTCACGTGTTTGACAACAGCAATTCTCAGTTACCGGTGGCAAAAGGGTTTCTGACAGTTCCGGGAAATGTGGATATAGCCATCAACAGTGGCATTCTCTACCTCGACAGCTATGTCGATCTGATCGCCGTGGAACTAACGCCTGATGGCAAATGTATCGAACACAAGCGGCTAAAAAATTACTTTCCATACAACGCCTATCAGGCAATTCCAGAATCTCTCTATGTCTATTTTTACTCCTATGACGAATCGAAAGGTGTAGTGGTTGGATATGAATCGAAATAAAAGTGTAGCATTTCTTTTAATAATAGCACTCATATTGGCAGGGTGTAGCAACAGTGCCGAAGCCACATCTTCTGATACAACCATGGGATCGACGGCGGGGAAAAATGGATCCATGGCGCGATTTACGCAGGTGGGAAACTATCTCTACACGCTCAACACAGGAAAAATCAAAGTAGCCAATGTAACCACTCCCACCAACCCTATGCTCTTTGGGGAACAGCAAGTCGATTGGGACTCGGAAACGCTCTTTCCCATGGACTCGGTTATTCTCATCGGCGGGCAGACGGGGATGGCGATCTACTCGGTGAAAAATAGCCCAATGCCAACTCGCATCGCTTCGGTGCAACATTTCCGCAGTTGCGACCCGGTCGTTTCCGATGGAGAATATGCCTATGTGACTCTTCGCGGCGGTTCGCGCTGTGGAGGAAATGCGAATCTATTGGAAATCTACGATATCCACGATATGCGCTACCCAATGCTAACGGAAAACTTTCCCATGTTCAATCCTCACGGACTGGCTGTAGATGATTCACTGCTCTTTATCTGCGATGGAAAGGCCGGAATCAAACTCTACGAAATCCTCTCTCCCACGGAAATTAGACTAATTCAACATATCGGCGACTGTGAAGCTTACGATGTTATACTTTCAGGAAAAACCATGATTGCCGTGTGTAGCCAGGGACTTATTCAGTATGATTACTCATCGTTCCCCATGAGAAAGTTGAGTGAAATTCCGATCGGCGGATAAGAATAGTTTTTCGTAAAAAAAGTGTGATAAAAAACAAGTGACGTTAATGGAGATA
>JAIFMU010000099.1 GCA_020048285.1 bacterium
ACTACATGGCACTAGGAAAACCAGACGAAGCGCTCGTAGAAGGTCGTCGTACACAACTCTTGATCGATGAATGGACAAAAAAAGACAAGCGCGATCGCCGACTCACCGACGATGCGGGATTTCAGTTCATGACAGCTCTTGCCTACGGCCAGCAGCGCGATGAAGGGAATGGATCTGTTTCACTCTACAAATCAATTGAATCTGCAAAAGATGCAGGAATTCCTGTTCCGCCGTCGCTCGAACAGGTCGCCTATTGCACTTTTGATAAAATCGGACGCGATGGCGATATCAAATCGCTCGATCTGAAACCATCGGTCAAGTGCGATACGATCCTTCCTTTGGAGCCTTCGTCAAAACAAGCAGAGGTAGTTGTAGTGGGACTTCTCGGGCGCGGACCGACACTGGTCGATGATGTGTGGACTGGAACATGGGCGAAGGGCGGCGCACTAATTTTGACTCACCGCGTCGATGACACCATGGCAGTCGTTGCAGTCGATGCTCCTTACGTCCCCGGCGCGGAATCGGAAACGTTCACGCTGAAATTTGCTACACCGAAAGTGCAGAAATTTTCACCGCTTGTGCGCGGTATGAACTGCCAAGTGGGAAGCGGGCCGATTCTCAAGGGCGAAATGTTTTCCGATTTCAACAAACTGGCCGACCGCTGGGATGAAGACAACGCCAACAAAGAACTCCTTCGCACAGTAGTTCGCGTGGTGACTCGAACAATTGCCGCTGAAAAAGCGAAAGCAAAAATGGCTACAGGAAACCCGGGACTTGACCTTCTCATGAATATCGGTTCAGATGTGGCAGCAGCGCAACTCGAACAGGCGGATACGCGAACGCTCTTTCTACCGCCGCAACAGATACAAATTGTCCGCCTGAAAGCAGCACCGGGCGATCAAATGTTGACAGTTCATTTCGATGGATCAAACCAGATCAAATCGATTCCGGTGAACGGACTCAAACCGGGCGAACGACGCTGGGTCACCATTTCAGAATTGCGTTAAGAAACAATTGCGTAGACAAATAGGGATGGTTCACACGAGCCACCCCTTTTGTTTAGACAGACTGAAGTTCCGCGCGCAAACCTGATCCGCGAACGACACGACGGGAAATCGTCGACGCGATTAGTTCCGGTGTCCCTTGAATCCGCACAGCTCCCCGTTCACTCCCCGAAATCGGTTTCACGCGTGTAATCGCTGTATAGAGCAATTCCCGCGTAAACAGTGGTGAATCTGATTCACCGGGAAGAATTATCACTCGATTGTACTCAGACCCCTGACTTTTGTGAATCGTAATGGCAAATGCAGGCTGCCATTTCGGCAACAATGCCTGCGGGATCTGCTTAGTACGATCGCCGTCCGGGAAGTGAGCAATCCACTCACCGGATTCACAGCGAAGAACTCCCATGTCCCCGTTAAACAGATTTCGTTCGTAGCTGTTCTCGGTGATCATCAGGGGCATGTTGTGCTGAGCAGGTGTTGAAAACTGTTTCAATTTGTTCAAAATGAGTCGATTGATTGTTTCCTGACCAAAGGCGCCATCATTGCGAACAGTTAGGATCATGCCACTGCCAATCATTGCCAACGCTTCCTCGGCACTCGTCGCTGATCGAATCGGTTCAGAAAGGCCAAGCAGTTCGCGGGTTGAAATATCCGCGAGAAGTTGCACCTCTTCGATTTTGTCTAAAAGCTCTTCGGCAATAGAACAATCACCCTCGTTGATTTTTCGGCTCACGTACCCGACCCCACCGTGAGGATCAAAGCGGAATGATCTATTCAGCTGAATGATTGGCGAAAATGATGGGCCCGACACAATGGCGTTCTTTGGTGAAGCAAACTCTTCGTGGACAGCACAAAATTCTGATGAAAACTGATTATTCTTGAACGATCCGCAAATATCTCCCAACACCGATCCCGCTTCCACCGAAGAGAGTTGAAACTGGTCACCAAGTAGAATAATTGACGCCGTTTCCGGAACCGCATCAATCAATTTTGCCAACAGCGGTAGATCGATCATTGACGCTTCGTCGACAACAATGAGATCAATCTCTAATGGATTTTTACCGTTCCTTCTAAATGTCGGCGACAGGTGATTCACCCCGAGAAGTCGGTGAATCGTCGTCGCTTCGAAACACTGTAGCGCTGTCGCAATCGATTTAGGAAGATCTAGTTGCCTTAGGCTTGAACGAATTGACTCATTCATCCGTTGAGCTGCTTTACCTGTGGGGGCGGCAAGAGCAATTCGCAAAGATGGATTTTCTGCCAAACGAAGAGCCAACAATTTTGCCACCGTGGTGGTTTTCCCCGTTCCCGGACCTCCGGAAATTACCGCAAAAGGGAAAAAGAGTGGCAAGAGCGATCCGGCAAGTTGGAGATCGCCACCAAATAAGGAAAAATCTGCGTCAGTAGCAAAGAGTCGCATCATCAATTTTCGTGTCTCTTCTGAAATCTGCGGGAACGATCGCGGAATTAGACTCTGCCTAATCCGTTGAAGAACAATTTGTTCATACCGAAAATAGCGAGTGAGATAAATCCGCGAACCGCACAGAGTGAGAATCGTAGAACCGTCGGCGGCACAGAATTGCTGTTCCCGCCGCACCGTTTCGAACCAACTTTCTCGATTTTCAGGAAGCTGTGGTCGCTCAGAACGATCGGGCCAAAGCTGTGACTCTTGTAGCGTCATCAGATCGATACAGGTGTCGCCACTACTAAGCGCGAACGATGCAAGCGCAGCGGCAATCGCCACAAGTTCTGATCCCCCGCGATCGCGCACATAGCAAGCTAATTCGCGGTCTATCGGTCTCAGCGAAGCAAGTAATTCCATAGAGATAAATCCTTTAGATACATGAATCGTGAAAAGTTTGATTATTCTTCGTCGATGGAAAACTCTTTCCCTGTGATCAACGAAAGCTCTTCGAGAAATTCTCGAGCCATGATCCCTGTCGCTCGTCGATCGCTCGCACAGGTAGGATACATTTCGGCGAACTCGGGCAATGCGAGATAGACTAAGGCGAGTCGGCTTGAAGAAGCGGTGAAAGTCGGGCCAAACTCATAGGTTTCTTTCATCACTGACCCCGATGGTAGTGAATCGAGGAACACAGGTTGCACGTGAAATGCGTCAAACATCCGCTCTTCGACCATATTCCGAATCAGCCCCTTTTGGCGAGGAACACTGCCGAAAATGAGTAGGTCGAAATCGCTATTCATCAGTTCGATCTCGACGTAATCCCGTTTCATTGGCAATTCGGGAAGAATCTGTTCATCGTAGAGAAACTCTTTTTTGGGATGATCCACAACACGATCGCCCAAGAGTTCACGAAGTCCAATCAAAAGAAGGTCTTGAAGAGGATCTGGTTCGGGGGTGGTGAGAAAACAAATTCGCATAGCAGCTCCATACATTTCGTTCTTTCGAAGATATATCGAAATTGATCAGAATTGTTACGACTGAACGAGAGATTTACAGAAGTCGGTAAAAATGTGGGGATCTAACTTGCCCGAAGTCACATCGGCCTTGAGAAGTTGTAGTGTTTCGAGTGGGCGTTTTGCCCGGCGGTAAGGTCGTTCATCTCCGGTAAGCGCTTCGTAACAATCGACCATTCCGATCAATCGACCGGCAAAAGAGATTGAAGAAAGGCGATTGGGATAGCCCGATCCGTCGAGCTTTTCGTGATGTTCCAGAGCACCGACAGCGATCTTGTTATCTATATCGCGATCTGAAAAAATGATTTCTGCGCCCAGTTTTGGGTGTGTTTTCATAACCAGAAATTCTGCGGGAGTTAGTTTCCCTGGGGATTTAAGAATATTTGCGGGAATCTGTGTTTTTCCAAGATCGTGCAAGAGCGCCATCAGTGCGAGTTCACCGCTTTCGTCAGTGCTCAAGGCTGCGAAATCGCAAAACCCTATCGTCAGTGCCATTACATTTACCGCATGAATCGCCGTGGTATAATCCGAATCTGACAAGAACATGAGCGATCGCATCACTTCACGATTATTTGAAAACTGTTCAACCACTAACGAGACCGTATCGGGAAGAATTTTCAGAACACCCGCTCGAGGTTCGCGAAGTGTTTCACCGACGAGATTGACCAGCGTGTCTTTGATTTCTTGAGGATTATCGCCAATAATAACCTCTTTTAGGTGAGTGGTAAATGTACCCTGAAGCTCGACAATGGCACTTATTCGATCTTCATCTCGAATAAAGAGTGGCGGGTGACGAAATTCTCGCGTATGTGCTTCGGGAATGCTGTCACCTCCGGGCTTATACAAGAGATACTTGCCATCGCGATTTCGATAATACAACGCAGTAGAATGGTATAGCGAAGCCTGTGAAAGACGTACAGGAAGAAATCCATCAAGACCATTCAGATTGGAGTTATCATCCATTGGTTTTTCTCCACGGCAAAGAATTCGAACGGGTGATCAGCAATTTTACATTCTAATCTCTTTATTGGCAACATCTTTTATCTTCTATATTTCAGAAACAACAGCAGACAAGATTACGCGAATACAAAATCAGAAAAAATATCGTTAAAAAGTGGTAGAACCTGTTTTTTTACTGTAGCTTATTGTATACTCATGACTCTGAAATTCGCACTATTACAAAGCCTTTGATCAAACATAATTATGAATATGTAATTCGAAATCAGTTCAGAAGTAGAAGTATGACAACACAGCAGCAGATTTCGCCTCATACAGAAGTTCTTCATCAACCGCACCCGGTTATTCACCGCCTGCCCGAAGTTGCTTCGCGCGAGCACCTTGCATCGGGGCGCGTGGTTGAAGTTCTCGGCGAAGGGGGGACATCCGTTGTCTATCAAGTGTGGAATGAACAACTCGCAATAAAACGGGCCGTTAAACTTCTGAAACCCAATGCAAGCCGTGAAAGTCACGAACGGTTCAGTCAAGAGATGAAAATCCTGGCTCAACTCAGCCACCCGAATATTATTAATGTTCACTCCGTCGGAAAATGGAATAACCTTCCCTACATCGAAATGGACTATGTCGATGGCCCTTCCCTTGAAGCACTTATCGAACAAAAAGGACGCATTCCACTCGTTGTGGCAGTGGCAATCGCTATTGAAATTTCCAAAGCGCTCGACTACTCGCATCGCCATCGCTACAGAATTAACAATATCGAATACCACGGATTACTTCACCGAGATCTAAAACCGGCAAACATCCTTCTTCCTCGCTACGACACCGTGCGCCTTTCGGATTTTGGAATCGCCACACTCTCAACGGTTTCCACTACGAGTATGACTCGCACGGGTAAAATCATTGGATCGATGCAGTATCTCGCGCCAGAACAACTTGAAGACAAATGCGTAGACCACCGTTCAGACATCTACTCCTTTGGGGCAACCCTGTACGAACTTGTTACCGGATCAAAACTATTCCCCGAACGCAACGTTTCGAAGTTAGTTCGGATGAGAGTAAAGAATGAAATCGTTCCCATCACAGACCATAATGTCAAAATGCCAGCAGAGCTGGAACGACTGATAAACAGTTGTATAGCCATGAATCCCAACGACCGTCCCGCATCCATGAAAAAAGTCCTCACCGTTCTTGAGCAAATCTATCCCCTGTTTCAAGAACGTCCCACGGAAGAGGTGATTTCCCGCTATCTCAATGGTGAATCAGTGGGGTCAAAAATCCGGAAGTTGTCGATTCGAAATCGGCCTCACAATCCATACAAAATGATGATTGTCGGTGGAATTGCAGCAATTTTGTGCATGGCAATGATCTTTGTAGCTGGTCTATTTTGGTTTGGAACACAAAAAAACCCCGCATTCATGGAAGAGATTCGAAGCGCCATGAGCAGCAGTCCAATTTCAGACGATTTGCAGTCTGCACCAGGAGAACCGGTGAAAGTTAACGTGGTTATTCGCAAGATGAGCCAGAAATCAGCGGCGTACTCGGACAAAGGAGTCAGTCTCCCTGAGTCAATCCCGCAAACAGGTGACTATGCGAAAGATACTCTTTCTGTCATACAATTACAGATGCAAGAGATGGGATTCTCAGACACTCTTGAAGCCCTTCGAGAACTAGATCGCCAAGAAAAATATTCACGTGTACTGTCACTCTTCCCCTACCTTTCACATCAAATGAAAAAAGATAAATCTGCTCAACTGATGCGTCACCGCGCTGTTGTAGGACTGGGACAAGAATCCAAGAATTACTATGATGACAACAATGTCAACGACGGAGAATACTATCTTTCAAAAGGGCTATATCTTTTCAATCGTCAACAATATCAGCGTGCTATTTGGATTTTCAGAGTCGCTAAAACGACGCCATCGCAACTCGTTGATGCGCGAGACATTCAGTATCAGGCACTCTATCTCTCTGCCAAGTGCGAAAATGCGTTATATTCGGAACGATCTTCAGAACAGCGACTTGCCGCCGTTACCACTGCGTGGAAAGCGGTCAAAGCTGCGCTGAAAAATAAAACGCAAGATCCTCACTATTACGAGGCGGAGCAAATGCTCATGCAACTCAGTCAGGAAATGAAAAAATGAAACCGCTCCCCTTTATCGATACCGACGAGCAACTTGTACAACTTGTCGAGTTTCTCGCCACCGCCGATGCGATCGCCGTAGACACAGAGTTTGTGTGGATGCGAACCTATTTCCCACAACTCGGTATAATTCAACTTGCAACATCGCGCGAAGACTCCTTTATCGTGGACTGCACCGCGATTACCAATGTAGAACCTCTGAAACAACTTCTTGAAAACAGCTCAATTGTGAAGATATTTCACGACGCACACCAAGATATTACCATTATCAATCGCTACATCAACGGTGAAGTGCACTCGGTGTTTGACACGCAGCGCGCCGCGGGATTTACCGGTCGAATCAGAAATCTTTCCCTTGAAAAATTGATTCGCGAGTTCACGGGTATTTCATTGGCAAAAAGTGAAACCCGTACGAATTGGCTGAAACGTCCGCTCGATCCAGAACAGATTGAATATGCCCTCGACGATGTTCGCTATCTTCCAGAAGTGCGCTTGCAGTTAATCGAAGAGGCTGAACAATTCGGCAACCTCGCGTTTCTCAACCAAGAAATGGAACAATTTGACGCGATTATTCCGTTTAACCTTCAGGAAACAATCGAAAAGCAGTTTCGCAAAACTGCCGGGCGGATTGCACCTCGTGGACGCGCTCGTGCATGGCGATTAGTCAATTGGCAAGAAAATGAGTCCCGTAGACGCGATATGCCCCGGGAACATCTAATCAAAAAAGAGAGTCTTGTGGACTTGGCTCTTTCTTCGGCGGTTACCGTGGAAGAACTAGCTGCCACAGGCCTTCTTTCTCCAAAATTGATTGAACGCTACGGCAAAGAGCTTTCAGAAACCATTTCTAGCGAAGATATGCCATCGCGAGAACTCGTAAAGTCACTTCAGCGGCCTGGCTCAGATACGCAGGAGATGAATATTTTAATTGGAGTGTTCCACGCATTCTGCAATTCCGTTGCAACAGAACACCATATTGATCCAACACTTGTGTTTAATAAAAACGATGTGTGCGAACTCGTGCGTTCATACGTAAAAAATCGCGAACTTCCTCCAATTGAGGGATGGCGGGGAGTGTTGATTCGAGAACTGGCAGAGAAGTTCCTCTATGGAAAACTTCATCTTTCCTACACCGTTATTCCTGACCAAACGACAAATACGACAGCTGATAAGGAGACACTATGAGCGATGAACCACTCGATTTGAATCTCGAAATCGAACAAGAGAAAGCGCCAGAGGCAATACACCCAATTCTCATGCTTGGCCGTCAGCACGGCATGAAACTGATGACTCTCGGCTTTGTCACCTTTGGAACCGGTGCATTTCTCAGTATTTCTATGGGCACTAACAGCTTGAACAGTACCGTCGCCGTTATTGGTTTTTCAATCTATCTCGTCGGGAGAATTCTTCACGCTCTATCTAAACCAAAGCGCCTGTAAGTTTTATACAGTATGAAAATCCACCACCGGGAAGAACCGTTTAGCCACTATTTACCAACGCTATGGCAACCGCCCGGCAATTCAGGTGAAGGCGTGTATTCAGTATTGCGTGAACACGGGGTGCGCGGACGAATCGTGCTTCACAACCCTTCTGACCGCATAAACAACACGCACACCCTTCTTGATCGCGTTTTGATCGAATACAAAATCGGCCATCACAGCTACCCTCTTTTTGTTGTAAAAGATTTATTTACTGCAGATTATCGTTATTCCGAAGAGGGTTGGGGAAATATATTAGGCGATATAGCCGAACGAATCGCACGGCGC
>JAIFMU010000031.1 GCA_020048285.1 bacterium
TTATCTCAAAGCTATCATCAAAACTCTCTTCACCCGGCAGGTGAAAGGCAATAAGTGATATAACAAGATAAAAACTAGTGAAATACAGGGATGAAAGATGTTCCAACTGCGGAATGTAGGATAATAGATGCTGTGTGAATCAAATGTACACATTCGGTTCCTGAGCGTGTCGAAGGATCCGTGTATATAGGCGGTTCGACGAGCTCACCGAACATATTGCAAGAGACATCTCTTTCACGCCGAAGCAATATTTCAGAATTGAAGGGAATGGGGCACGGGGAAGGTTCACCGTGCAAATGATTCTGTCAATGGTGGAGGCAATGTGCTATTTTCAGTCAAAACTGTGAGGTACTATGTTTGAAAATGATACTATTATAGCGGCGGCGACGCCAAAAGGGGCGGGGGCGCTGGCAATTTTGCGCATTTCTGGCCCGAACGCGTGTGATTTCTTTGCAAAAATGATAGCGGAAACGGAAAAATTCGCCGCGGCCAAACTGTTCACGACAAAACTCTACACGGTGAAACACGGTGCAGAGGTGCTCGACGAAGTGATGGCGATCAAATACGAATCGCCGAAATCGTTTACGGGGGAGCAGATGGTGGAGATCACCTGTCACGGCGGCACCATTATCGTGGAACGACTTATTCAGTTCGCTCTGGAGCTGGGCATGCGCTATGCCGGCCGCGGCGAATTTAGTCAGCGCGCCTTTTTGAACGGGAAAGTGGATCTGAAAAAGGCGGAATCGATCAACCGGATCATTCACGCTGAAACCGTGACGGCTCACCGGTCTGCGGTGCGGCACTATCTCGGCGAAGAGCGGCAGTTTTTCGATTCCATGCGCGCCGATCTGATCAAGATGATGGTGGCTCTGGAAACAGAGATCGAATTTTCGGAAACGGACGACGTGGGCGAAGAAGCGGCATTTACCGCTCAAATTGCCACCCTGTTGGATCGCATGAAAGGGGATCTTTCGGCGGAATTGCACAAGCGCGATGTGCTTCACCAGCTCGACAAGGGCGTTTCCGTGGCGATTGTCGGAAGGGCGAACGCGGGGAAATCGAGTATCATGAACATGCTTCTGGGTTACAACCGCGCGATCATCAACAGTCGCGCCGGAACCACGAGAGACCTGATCACCGAGAGTTGTGTGATCGAAGATCTGAAGGTTCAGTTCGTGGACACGGCAGGACTCAATGAAACAACCGATGAGATCGAGCTCGAGGGGATTCGCCGGACGCGCGGGGCGATCAATGAAGCGGAGATGATTTTGTGGGTGGTGGATGGTTCGCAGGAGTTCCCGAAAACGGATTTCAATCTGATTCCTCGGGATAAACCGCTCTTCGGCGTGGTGAATAAATGCGACCTCGGCGAGAATAGTGCGGCGAAATCGATCTTTGAAGGACATCAGATTCCGGTGATCGCCGTGTCAGCGCTGATGAACGAAGGGCGCGATGCGATAATCGAAGCGGTCACTGCGGTGCTTCGGGAAAAATTTTCCGACATGGAGTACGAAACGGCGATCGGGTCAGAACGGGAGGCGGGAATCATTCGCCGGATGCTCGCGGAGATCGCCGAGGTTGATCTGGCTTATCCGCCGGAAATCGTGGCCGAGTCGATCCGTTCATTGGTGAATGGGTTCGACGAAATCTACGGGAAAAATTCGCCCGATGACATTCTGAACAAACTCTTTTCGGATTTTTGTATCGGGAAATAGGTTTTGTGTAAAGCGAAATAAAAAAGGAAGAGTGTTTGGCTCTTCCTTTTTTCGTTATTGATCTTTGGATGGACAGTTGCTATCGGGGCAGTTCGGGTCGGAATCTTTGCCGCACTCATCGCACCTCTTTTTCATGCGATCGAACATCTTGTTGATCCTTTCCGCCAGATCGTGGAACTCATCGCCCTTGCGCAGAGTGATCCGGTGGTCTTCCACGCCATCGATCAGGTTATTGATCGCCCGCTTGATTGCGTAGTTCGGTCCCGCCGCTTTATGACTGAAATAGAGACTGAGCACTACGCCAACGATGAGACAGTCAATATTTGCCACCGTAAAGGCAATGAGCAGTTGGTAGTAGACGATTTTCAGGGCTTCCTGAATTTCCAGTTGAGTAGAAAGTTGTGGCAGTGTTTCGTTGATGAACTTGGTGCCAGTGATAACAAAGTATCCAGTGGTGACGAGAGCCTGAAGGATCACTACACTGACCGTAATCATGACAACTTTGAGCTGAAATGGCTTGTCAATCAGAATGTTTTTAACATTTCGATTCTTTTGTCCCTGTTTTTTCATCGATGCCCCCGCAGTGTTGGTTCGTATCTGTTCTCCGTAAACGATTATGTAGAAGTATACCTGTAAAAATGGATCTGGTCAAGCAGGAACTGCTCTGATCAGTGCGGTCTCAACCGATCTATTGGGTTGGACGAAAAGGCCCAATGCAATAGCATCGGGCCTGAAAGGAAAACGTTGGAGGTGCATTAGTGAATGTGGATAGTGTTGGCGGTTGTGCCGATTTTTGTGATATAGGTACCACGCGTTGCGACTCCTTTGATATCCCATGAACAGATTCCATCGATTGGCAAAAGAGATTGCTCTGCCAGTTTTTCTCCATTGAGAGCGTAAATCTCCACGGTGATAGGATTGGTTGTGCGAATTGAAAGCGATGTTCCCGTGGCAGTGATTCCCGTTTCCCGTGTGGTGTTGGTTGCAGTGATTGTTGCGGTTGTTTCTGAACGAAGCGGTTTGGGGTTTTCGCACCAGGCTTTCACATCTTTCATAGTGACGATACGAACGTCAGGATAGGTTTTGAGTGCATAGGCAACAAACTCTTCAATGATTGCCTGACGATCTTTTGCATCGCTGCAGTTCGGGGCGTTTGAGTTCCACACCGATGTGTAGTATTGGCTGTGTACACCCAGTAACAGCGGGCAACGATTTCCTTTCATGCGGAGATCAAGGGTGTTTTTCAAAACCGCCAATGCTTCAGCCTTGGAAAGGTTGAACTCTTGAAAGTAGTAGAGATTGTAGTCGAGTCCGGTCAGTTTTCCATTTTCCGCGCTGAAAGATCCAGGTTTTCCCAAGGTTTTGAAATGATTTTCAAGTTTTTTCCGAAAACCTTTGGGAATGCCATACTTTTCGCAATCTTCATCTTTAGGAGCAATTACGGCATAACAGGGAAGTTCCCACAGTTCGGGATGTTCTGCTTTAAAATAACTGTCCTCTTTGGTTCCTGCTTCGTCGACCATGTATCGATGGCCGGGACTCATGTGGTCTAGTGTATACGGCCAATAGAAATTTGTTCCATCCTGTGAAGGATCAAGTCCCTCTTCGATTGAACAGTCATAAGTCATTCCCCGACTTTTCAGAGCTTGGAACATGCCGTTTCCATAGCGAAGATAGGGTGCGCGAAATCCGACTATATCTTTCTGAGCTACACCGGCTCCTTTGGCAACATCGTCAAAGAGCGACAGCGAATCCGCTTCAGCAGGTGCAGGCAGAGTCAACCGATCGGAACACTTCTTGATTTCGGCTTCCCATGCCGATGCACTGAGCGTTGGTCCATTTCCGCCGGTTAAATGAGAGTGTGTGTGGTTTCCCATTTCATGGCCTAATCGATAGGCGTAGTTGTGGCTCCATTTTACGAGTGAAGCATAGTCGCCGTTATAAGGATCCATGTAATATGAGTTTGAATAGAATGAACAGCGCACAGGGGTGCCGTCGAAAGTCGCACTATTGCCAGTGCCTTGGGGGTTTTTCAGGTTTTTCGTAAATTCGGCGATCCATTTTACTCCCCCTGTTGCGGAAGTGCTGTTGGACATGCCTGAGTGTGAATTGTCATCAAAGCCGAGCGAAATAAACATAGGAGCATTTGAAGCAGGGATGTTCATTGGAGGAACTTGTTCTGGTTTTTGAGATCTTCCGAAAGAAATCATAACACAGATCGAAATGATCAGCAAACTTTTGTGATTCATACACACACCTTTGAAAAGAGTTTGGATTTGGCACAAAAGTATTGGTTTTTTGATCGTTTTGCCGAGATATTTTCACATCAAAATGTGGTTGTAAAGAATGCTGGTGAATATGAAAACAGATTATTTGTAAATTCAAGTGATAGGACGTGTCTCAGCTATTTTCTATGGATATAACACTGTATAGAGTTATCGTGACACACAAGAAAGAACTGCGGTGACTGTGCAAAACAAAAAAAGGCTCGCCAGTTACAGCGAGCCTTCCTTTTTGAGAACTAATAAAAAATTAGTTGCGATCCATAGCGTTCAAGTCGCCATACGCCACGAGAAGACGAGCAGTGATGCCCTCTTCAACTTTGCGAAGCCATACGCGTGGGTCGTAATATTTTTTGTTCGGTTTGTCATCGCCTTCTGGATTACCAAGCTGGCCCTGAAGATACGCTTCGTTGGTTTTGTAGAAGTTGAGAATTCCTTCCCACGCAGCCCACTGAGTATCGGTGTCGATGTTCATTTTGATTACGCCGTAACCAAGTGACTCTTCGATTTTTTCAGGTTCTGAACCAGATCCACCATGGAATACAAAGTTAACAGGGTTTGCAGCGGTACCACATTTGTTCTGGATATACGCCTGAGAATCCGCGAGGATTTTTGGAGTAAGAACAACGTTACCCGGTTTGTAAACACCATGTACGTTACCGAATGAAGCAGCGATAGTAAAGTTTGGAGAAACTTTCATAAGCTCTTCGTATGCATAACACACTTCTTCAGGTTTTGTGTAGAGTTTAGAAGCATCAACATCTGAGTTGTCAACGCCATCTTCTTCTCCACCAGTGATACCAAGTTCGATTTCAAGAGTCATGCCCATAGGAGCCATACGTTTGAGGTATGTTGAACAGATTTCGATGTTCTCTTCAAGTGGTTCTTCTGAAAGGTCGAGCATGTGTGACGAGAAAAGTGGTTTGCCGGTAGCTTTGAACTCAGCTTCTGATGCATCGAGAAGTCCGTCGATCCATGGAAGAAGGTTTTTCGCACAGTGGTCAGTGTGAAGGATTACGATTACGCCATACGCTTCAGCCATTGTATGAACGTGTTTTGCTCCAGCGATAGATCCGAGAATTGCAGCTTTCTGCCCTTCAAGTTTGAGACCTTTACCAGCGTTGAAAGCAGCTCCACCGTTAGAGAACTGAATAATAACCGGTGAATTAGCTTTTTTTGCTGCTTCGAGAGCAGCATTGATAGAGTCTGTACCAACAACATTTACGGCAGGAAGTGCGAATTTGTTTGCTTTCGCAATTTCGAAAACCTTTTTAACATCGTCACCAAAGATCACGCCCGGTTTTACCGCTTCAAAAATCTTAGCCATCCCGATTCTCCACTTGTTAAGGGATTGTAAATACTTGAACCGCTTGGAATATAAATTGAGCATGATCGTTCATACAAGAATTGCGTGCATACGCATGAACTTATACCGCACAATTTCTTTGCTCTTACTATATTATAGACATTAAAATGATGGAAACTTACTTCCGGGGAGACCAGGATGAACAAAATAACGGGCCTTTCACTTTGTGGAGCAGCTTTTGCCGTTTCTGCTGCCAGTATCGCGTTTAATTCTCCAATGCAGTGGGGAACATTTCGTTCAAACAACATCACGACATCATTTATCGTCGATTCATCCTTGGTGGGAAAGCAAGTTCAGCTCACTTTAACTGAAAATGCTAATGGTGCAGAAAGATCGATTGCTTCAAAATCATTTCCGATCAAAGAGCTCAATAATGAAATCGTATTCCCTGTGTCTGCGGCAGTTTCCGGAGGTAAAAACTATCTCGCGCTGAAGTGGAAAGTGGCTGACCAAGAAGGGTTTATTGCGCCCTTTGCCATTTCACCAGTTACCGCGGGAATTGATCCTAACGCAATCAAAGTGGGCACATTGAGCGGAGAACCTTCGGCATCGACAATCAAATCAGCTGGAAGTGCCGTGATTAAAGCTGGAAGTGCAGAGTTGAATTTCGGCTGGAATCCGGGGTCATTGGCCATGACCGTTCGTGGAAAAGGTGTTGCAACAATCTCTTTTGATGTCGATAACAGCAAGAGTGGGTTCATTTCTTTTTCAGATCGTACCGTTACAGTCGATTTCGATAAAAAGAGTGTGTCTTACTCATTTGCAAGTCGCAGAGCAAAAGAGAACACGGTATTGTACACCAGTGAAATCTGGAGTGGTGACATGAAAGGTTCTGTTGTTAACGGCGAAGCGACGATAACTCTTCCGTGGTATGATCTTGGTGCGAAACCGTTTGCTGGTCGTCAGATCGGGGTTGTTTTTGCAAATAGAGAATCGAAATACCCCGTTGCTGCTCAGGAGTTTAATCCTGCCACGTGGGGAAATATTTTGTTGAAATAAATACTTGATTCAAGAATTGTATCGTTATATATTTGTCTCGCATTAGCATGGTGGGTGTAGCTCAGTTGGTTAGAGCATCGGTTTGTGGTACCGAGGGTCGTGGGTTCGAGCCCCATTACCCACCCCATAGAGCGGTAAGTTTATCTTACCGCTCTATTTTTTTAAAAATTCCGATATAGCAAGGCGAGTCACTCTGTGATTCGCCTTATTTGTTTTTCTCTGTTATATTCTTAAATAAATGAATGTTTCAGCTTGAGTTAGTGCGTGCAAAATCGTATCATTATGCGAAGAGAAACATCCTTTGAAAGGATTTGGTAGAAATGAACAAGCCATTGATATTAGTTGTTGATGATGACCGTGATATGCGAGAATCTGTTGTGGAGCTACTTCAGTTTCACGAAAACTATCTGATTGACAGTGCCATTCACGGTGAAGATGCTCTGATCAAATTGGCAGGTAAGCCCTATAATGTTATTGTATCTGACGTCAAAATGCCTACAATGGATGGACTTCAGCTTCTTGCTGAATCGAAAAAACGTTATCCGGATATTCCCTTTATTATCATGAGTGCTCATGGTGATATCGCTATGGCGGTTGAAGCTATAGAAAATGGAGCATACTATTTCATCGAAAAGGGTACTGATAGTTTCATTGAACGAATGGAAACAATCGTTGAGCGCGCTCTTGAAGTAGGTTCTCTCATTGTGGAAAACAAAAAGCTCAATTCGGAAAATAGCAATTTGAAAAAAGCTCTACAAGACAAGTGGCAGTACATCGGTGGCGCGAAATCGATTCGCGATATTCACGATGTGGCATCATCGGTCGCAGAGAGCAAGTCGACGGTTCTGGTCACAGGTGAATCTGGCACTGGTAAGGAGTTGATCGCAAAGTCAATTCATGCCATGAGCAATCGATCTGGCGGACCTTTTGTCAAAGTAAACTGCGCTGCACTGCCGGAAGGGTTGATCGAATCAGAGCTGTTCGGCCATGAAAAAGGTGCGTTCACTGGCGCGTTGAAAACTCGATTAGGCAAGTTTGAACAGGCAAACGGTGGAACACTACTTCTCGATGAAATTGGCGAAATGCCCATGGGGGTACAGGCGAAATTGCTCCGTGTACTTCAGGAGCGCGAAGTTGACAAGGTTGGTGGCGATGCACCTGTTTCTGTGGATGTAAGAATTGTGGCTACCACGAATCGCGACCTCTATGAAGATGCCAAGGTTGGCAAGTTTCGCGAAGATCTCTTTTATCGTTTAAACGTGTTTCATTTTACACTTCCGCCGCTTCGCGAGCGCAAAGAGGATATTCCTGCTCTTGTGGAACATTTTATCGCAAAATATAATAATGAAAATGGATTTTCTGTAACAGGGCTCACTGATGACGCTACAAAACGGATTCTTGCCTATAATTGGCCAGGAAATATCCGCGAGTTGGAAAACACTATTGAACGGGCGGTCGTACTGACCCGCGTGGGGGAAATAGAACCTTCTCGCCTTCTTTTGAGAGAAGAGTCTTCGATCAGTCAGGGGAATGATACCGGTCTTCAGGCGGGGATGACCGTTGCCTTGGCTGAAAAACAGCTGATTTACAAAACGCTCGAGTTTTGCGAAAATAACAAGACAAAGGCTGCGGAGATGCTCGATATATCTATTCGCACTCTTCGCAATAAGCTAAATGAATATGACGGAGCTGGTGGGTCAGACGACGAGTAGAACTCTGGGCATTCTGGAAAATGGAAAAGCTGCTCAAATTGGGCAGCTTTTTTTGTCTGAGTTTTCTGAACGAAAAAGGGCGTTCTGCTTGTAGTAGAACGCCCTTTGATCGCAAAATTTCTCGTTCGAAATTATTTGATTCCTGCCGCCGCTGCTGCTTGAGCTGCCGCCGCTTGAGCCGCTGCTG
>JAIFMU010000079.1 GCA_020048285.1 bacterium
TTTCATGTTGTTGCTCATTTGGCAGTTATTTCGTTATCTCGCTTTTGAAAATTTCTTCTCGCCAATTTACCAAATGTTTTTTGCCGCGATTGAAAAAGAGAAGCGTGGTCGCGCAAAAACGGTAATTGAAGGACTGGTTAAGCCTCTTGCAATTATTTCCGCTTCGATAATCATTACAATTATCGGAAAGAATAGTACTGTAATTGTTCTTGTCGTTGTTGGGGGATCTCTTTTTTTGTTTCTCGAAGCACTTAAGATCAAACATGCATATCTTGAAAGTCTGGTGTCAATGTCGAACACACGTGATAATGGTGTGTATGATGTCGTTTCAAATATTGGATCAAACGTTGAAAAAGAGTGCATTCAAATTATTCAAGAGTTGGCGCAATTTAGTACGCAGGATATGAAGCGTATTTCGATAAAACTACTGATCAAAATGGATCGAGCAGAAAGCAATGCTGCCTTAAATAATTTGGTTATTCAGAGCAATGATTCCCTTCTTATTCGGGAAACGGCACGCTATGCTGGAGAGATTCGCCATAACATGCAGCTTCTCAGTTTTCTCATTCAGCACAAAGACTCCATTGTTTGGCATAAGGCCGTTTTATCTCTTGTTATGAACAAGTCAAATCTGTCGGACTTTACGTCGTCGTTAAAACATCACTTTTGGATTGGGGAACCGGAAGATCGCGTGTTTGCTGGTCTCTATCTTTGTAGTAAAGAAAAATCACCAGATATACCTCACTTAAAAACGTATCTAGATACGCTCCTTCTCTCGGAAAAACAGTGCTATGTCGAACTCGCAGTGCTTGGTTACACTGTGCTGCTACTCCCAGGGTGGGAACGAATAGCTGTTGATTCTGTGCATTTGAGTGCTCCAGAGTATGCGAAAATAGTTATTCGTCATCTCTTCGAAATATCGACAGATTCATTTAAGACAGAACTCATTTTGAAAATCATGAATTCTGACAGTGATCGGATTAAAGAACAGATGCAGCGCGAAATATATCGTTCGCCGGAATTGGCTTATCGCGCTGTTAATACAGTAGTAAATGGCGAGCGCGTTAGCAATTCGGGCAAGATAGATTTGATTCGCTCATTAGGATCTTTGCGTCTTCACAAATACAAAGTAAATAGTGAACAATTGAATGGTATACGCTTTTTCGCTGAAAATAAAATTCAGAAAGTGTATGCTTATGCAGCAGCTTTGCAGCAGCTTTCACATGATTGTTCCCGGTTAGATATCTACGAGTTAGTTATGATCGTATTCCGCGATGAACTGTACGAAGCGGCAGGTTGCGCAATTGATACTCTCGCAATTCTCGATGAATCTGGTTTTATCGCCGAGGGGCGAAGTGAACTTCGTATCGAAGAGTCAGATGAACGAGCGGCGCTTGTTGAATTGCTCGAATCTACAAAAGATTCAGTTTTAAAAGATCTGACAATTCCTATTTTAGAGTCATTCCCACTCAGTGTGTACGCCGATATGGCGAGTGAACGATTGGGTTTGCACGTTCTTCCCAACGGAATATTACACTATTCAGACTCGATTCTTTTGGTTGCGACTCTTGCACTTTTATCTGATATTGATGTTGAGATTCGCATAAAGTATATCGATAATGAAGAGTTAATCGCTTTGCATAGTGAAACATTTGATCACGTGAGGCAATTGTCATTGTCATTCACAGATTGTTCAGAGGGTGTGATGTCTAAGAAAAATGACACAATCGAGGTGTTAAATCGAGTGTTGTATCTCAAGAAAAACGAGCTTTTTGAATCTGTGAGTGCATCAAAGCTCATGAGACTAGCCGAGGGAATTCAAGAAATCGTCTATCGCGAAGGTGATCTCATTTCTCGCGAAGGTGATAGAGCCAATCACCTCTACATGATAAAAGAGGGCACTGCGGATTTGATCGTGGGTGTTGGAACAAAAGAGCCTGTGAAGTTTAGTGAACTTCGGTCCGGTGGAACCTACGGCGAGGTGGGCCTTTTTAATCAGGATATTCGGTCGGCATCGGTTGTTGCCACTTCGGAATGTAGTGTGTATGTTTTCAGTCGCAGTTATTTGCGAAAGATGGTATCTCAAATCCCTGAATTGGCAAATACTTTTCTCCAAGTCTTGGGAAAAAAGTTGCAAACGAGCCATGAAGAGGTTGTGCGCTTGAGAAAAGAGCATTCTTCTCGTGTTTGTTAGTAAAAATTTTGGATTGATGGAAATTCTTTAGTATATTGATAATAGTGTGCTCAAAGGCTGTATAAATCGTTGGAGGAGTTGATGAAATTTAGACGTTTGGCGTATGTCGCCGTAGGTGTTGCAGCATTTCTCGTGCTTGGTTCATGTGGGAAAGGTCCAAAAGAAGAGATTACGGTTCTAATTCGAATGATGCCTGCTCAGCAACGTTATTTTAAGAATGAGATCTTACCTGCATTTGAAAAAAAACATAACTGCAAAGTTAAACTGACAACGTTTAATAACGAATCAGACCTTAAAATGATGCTTGAGCTTGATGCTCGAAAAGCAGAACCATCCATTTCATTGGTGAAAACACCATTTGAAATTACCCGGCAACTTGCGGAAGAGGGATTGGTACAAAAATTAGATGAAGCTGTTTCAAAAGATCGTGTTGAAAAGGATCTCGCAGCGTATCATCCTGTTGCTGCTGCACTCGCTATGGTTAATGGTGAACCGTATTATCTTCCTCGCAAACTTGAAACCCGAGTTCTTTTCTATCGCAAATCAAAAGTTGCGGAAGCTGTTCAAAAATTTGAATCTCACCGCTCTCGTATTGATGCTGAACTCAAATCATTGAACAGCTATGGTCTCCCTGCTGGTTTTACCTTCGATGCCGATCCTGCGCTGTGGGATTTGTACGATCTCTATGTTGCTGGTTCAATCTGGGCAAATGAAACCTATAATGGCGCCAAAGCTGGTCGTATTGCTCTTCGCGGTGCCCGTTACAATGGCACATCTCAGAATATTATTGACCGTGCGTATACGCTCGGTGCAACTCAGGATGAAATACGTACATTAAAGGGTAATGCTATTGATGAAACGTTCTTTTGGGAGCAGGCATTTATTAAAAATGGACTCTATAACAGTGGTGCGTGGGAAGATCCTTGGAGAGGTTCTCATATTTATAATGCCATTAAAGATGGAAAAGCTTTCCTTGCATATGTTCAGCAGATTGACCTGTTTAATATTCACGGTTGGCCAGAAGATCCGGGCATGCCTTCATACCTCGAAGATCCCGAAGACATGGGTGTTGCAGTAGTTCCAATGGGTGTATCTCTCAGCATGAACACTGATGGTAAGCCGGCGATTCAGGGAACTCGCAAAGTTAGTACTGGCGGTTGGTGGTGGGGTATTCCGACCGCAGCTCCAAAAGCGCAACTGGCTTACGAATTGTCTCAGTACATTACTAGCCAAACAACTAACGCTAAAGAGTCTTCGCAGTTTGGTATGATTCCTGTTCGGAAAGATCTTCTCGAAAACTTGAGTAATGTTTTCGAAGAGGGTTGGGTTGGTCAGATTTATAAAGTTTCTGTTGATCAGATCTCTATGCAGTTGGCTGATTCTGTGATCACTATTGTTCCAATTGACAAAGAGTATCCAAAAATTTCTGACAATCTAATCGATGCATGGTATGAGATTGGCGTTGGTGTTGTAAAAAACAACAAACCAGTGGGCAAGGCAGAGGTGATAAAAACACTCGATGCTCAGTATCGTGTTAAGGCAAAAGAGATCCTCGGAGATCGTTATCCTGCAACTGCAACTGAAGCTAAGTAAACTAATTGAAACGCTGGGAACGCTTTGTAGAGAAAATGTCTGATATATGGCCGCTGATTCCAGCGGCTATATATCTCTTATTCTTTTTTATGTTAGTTATGATTGCTCTTGTTACACTGAGTGTAACGGAGGGTGATCTTTTCCCAACTTTTGAACCTCTTCAAGCAATTTTAAAAAACACAGAATTCTATGATGCATTGATTAATACACTAATATTTGTTATCATTGGAACTCCCCTTGAATTGATAGCCGGGCTTTTCGCAGCTTTACTTGTGTACAACTCCTTTTGGGGGAAAACGTTCATTCGTTCAGTTTTTGTTATCCCTTTTGCTTTTCCAGGACTCGTTATTGCAACACTTCTGTTTATTCTGTTCGATTCTCAAGGTGGATTTGCGAATCACCTTTTACAAGGGCAGTACAGCTTTTTCCCAAAAGTGATTGATCACGATGTCGCATGGCGTGGAAATAAGTTTCTTGCTCTTTCCGTATCTATGTTGGGAAAAGTGTGGCGAGATATGCCCATTTCAATGTTGATTATATTGTCTGGACTTAATTCCATTGAGCCTGAGTTAATAGATGCTGCAAAAACAATGGGAGCCGGATTTCGCGCTCGATTGACCAAAATTATACTTCCACTTGTTTTCCCCGCAATGACTACGGTGCTACTTCTCCGTTCTGTTGAAATGTGGAAGGAATTTATTTTTCCGTATATTCTTGCTGGAAACTATCCTTTGTTGGGTACATTAATAGAAAAACTCTACGGTTTCGGGAGTGAGCCTGGTGAGGCTGCAGTCGTAGCACTGATACTTGTTGGTTTGACCGTGTTGACGTTGATTCTCATTGTTGAAATAACGGGTAGAATCAAACGGGAGCTCGTAAATTCAGGAGTGAATTCATAATGGGATATATTGACAAGGGTGAAGTTGCCAAAAAGATAGTGTGGACTTCGTGTGTTATTGTCATGATGGTCGGTATTATTGCTCCTATTTATCTCTTGTTAAAATATGCAATTAGTGACCCCTCTACGGTAAATACAGGCGGCCGACCTATACCGATTTGGCCGAATCGTCCAACGTTTGATATGTTTCTGTACCTATTCAAAGATCGAGAGTTCTGGGCTGTTGTCGCAAACAGCGCAATTATCGCTGTCTCTACAGTAGCTTTAACATCTTTTCTTAGTGTTCCCGCTGGATATGTTCTGGCGCGCTATAATTTCCCTTTGAAGCGATTTTTCCTCATTTTGCTCATTTCAGTTCGCCTGTTTCCCGATATTTCATCGGTGATCCCGATCGCTACATTTTTTGTTAGAATGAATCTTCACTCTTCATATCTGTCTGTTGTTTTAGCTCATACGTTGCTTGCTCTTCCCTACGTTATATTTATGGCGACCACAGCCTTTGAATTTGTTCCGAAAGATATAGAGGAACAAGCCCGAGTTATTGGTGCCAATCGTGTGACTATTTTTACCAAGATACTGGTCCCTATGGTTTTTCCGTCGCTTGTTGCTGGGGCGATTTATACGTTTCTTCTGTCGTGGGATGAGTTTATATTTGCACACTTTCTACTCGATACTGGTGGTCAGATCCAAACGCTGACTTTATATCTCAACAAAAATTTGTCCTTTTCTCCACCACAGAATATTCTCGCAGCTATTTCTGTGTGCTTGAGTGTTCCGGTGATGATTTTTACCTTCATTGTTCAACGCTACATGGTATCCGGAGTTGTTTCCGGTGCGGTTAAGTAGGTAATATATGGCTGATTTAGTGCTGAAAAATATTCAAAAAAGTTATGGGAACCACCCTGTTATTCACGGGTTGGATCTACATATTAAATCTGGTGAGTTTGTTACACTCCTTGGACCTTCGGGGTGTGGAAAGACTACACTGCTCCGAATGATTGCGGGTTTGGAAAAAATTGATAGTGGCGAACTTTGGATCGGTGGAAAACCGATGCAAGGGTTGCCTGCTCAGAAACGACCAATTGGGATGGTGTTTCAGAGTTATGCGCTCTTTCCTCACATGAATGTAAAAAACAATATCACCTTTGGCTTAAAAATTCAAAAGATGGAAGAGCACGCCATTTTTTCAAAATTGGACTGGGTTATTCCTCTTCTTGGTTTAGAAGGTTTGGAAAATCGCTTGCCTAAGGAGATCTCAGGTGGCCAACGTCAACGAGTTGCACTGGCGCGCGCATTGGTTCTCGATCCCGAAGTCCTTCTTCTTGATGAACCGCTGAGCAATCTGGATGCAGCTCTTCGCGAACTCGCTATGGATGAACTAAAACGGATCCACCAAGAAGTTGGTAAAACAATAATCTATGTGTCGCATAATCAAGCTGAAGCAATGACAATGAGTCAGCGAATCGCAGTGTTAAACAAAGGTCATTTGGAACAATACGCTGAACCTATGCGTTTATATGATGAGCCGGCGTCTCGGTTTACGGCGGAATTTATTGGAAGCCCAATTGCCAATTCATATGTGGGGAAATTAGGAACTCATGATGGTTTGCCGGTAGTACAAACAGCAGTTGGTATAATTCGAATTTCTGATCGGTGTATGGGACACGTATCGTCAGCACCAAAGGAAATTCGTGTGTGTATCCGCCCACAAGATATTCATCAACTGAAAAATCAAGTACTCACCCCTTATTGCTCTGTGTTTCGCGTTTTGCCATCATTGATAGAAACACCTGGAGACCGTTGTCTCGTTATCGGCAAAACAAATTCTGGAGAGGCTGTGCGCTTCTTTGTTGATCGAGTACACACGGTTGTTGTGGGTGAACCGTTAGATGTGTTTGTCAGTGCAGAACATGTACATCTGTTCAATTCAGAAAATGGCAAGAATATCTTGGGTGAACAAATATGAGATTGTTCATTGGTGCAATTATCTTTTTTATGGTATCTTGTACGCAGTTTTCAAAAGAACGGGCAGAGAAAGATTTGCACATTCTTTTGAAAGATGACTTGACTGTGATTGTTCAGGGGCTAGATTCTTCTCTTCTTCTAGCAAAGCCTTCATATCGTGTCGTCAATTTAAAATGGTATGAGAAAAGTAAGTACAGCTGCAATGTGTCTGTTGATTATTTCTTTCTCAAAGATGTCAGTTATAAAATAGAACGCAAATACCGTCTGAATAGAGAAATGCAAAAATGGGAACGGTATCATAATGAATATAAGCTTATTGCGAAATAGTTTAGTTCTAGCTGCACTGTGCGTGGTGGCCAGCTCATCTGCCGTTGACAGTTCTCTTAAGAGCGCTGGACAAAAATGCGTATCGCTTGTTTTTGACGATAGTTATGAAGCCGCTCATCGAGAAGCTGATGCGCTTATCAAAAAGTCCCCCAAGTCTCCTGCTGGTTATTTTTTGAAAGCCGCAGTCTATCACCATCAAATGAAAGATTTAGGCTCTACGACTTTTGCAACTCCATTCTATGCAATTTGCGATCAAGGGGCCAAGTTTGGAGAAGCGTCGACGAGTGAGTGGGATAGATTTTTCGGTGCCGCAACTCTTGGGATCAGAGGTGCATACGAACGGTCTCAAAATCGACTCGTCACATCGCTGAAACTTGGGTGGCGCGCAATTGATGTATTTCGGCCACTGAAAGATCAGGGTAATATTGATGCTCTCTACGGGGTGGCAGTGTATGACTACTGGGTTGGAGCAAATGCCAAAGCGCTCTTTTGGATGGAAAATGTTAAGGATGAACGTCCTAGAGCGTTGACAGATCTCATTAAAGTGTCGCAAAATGGGGTGTTCACTTCACGTGTAGTGCTCTATGATCTTCTTGAAATGTACGCTGATGAGAAGAAATACGCTAAGGTTCAGGCAACAGCTGAAACAATCTTGTCAAAACATCCCTCAAACACAGTGGCATTAGAGTATCAGTTTTGGTCTTTGGTTAAGCAAAGTAAGTTTTCTGAAGCAAAAGTTTCTCTTGAAAAACGAAGTGCTGCACTTTCTGCGCGCAATGCACCCAAAGCGCGGTTTCAAAAATTGGAATCGGACAAGAAAATGATTTCTGGCAAGTAAATTCCTCGTAATGTATTGATTCTTCTGCATGAGATTGATCTGACTATTTAGATTGATTTTTTCTTGCCCATTGTTTAATTTAAGACTTGAAAAAATACATGAAATAATCTAAAGAAATGGGCTGGGATGATAGAGTTTGCAGCGTTTATCGGTGAAACATGGAATATCTCTGAAGAAGTTGCAGAAACAATCTGTCTTCATTTTTCGCAAGGAGATTCCCTCTATTTTATTACTGACTATGTTCCTAATGTCGCTACACAGACAGATTTTGATACTGTTTCCGAGATTTACGCATTTCTAAATCGCCAAAAGATGCTTGCTCCAAATCGAGAAAAAGTTCGCACTATTCTTCGCAAAGCCAACATCTATGATGAAGATGTTGAATTTAAAATCGAAATGAGTATCAGCGAAGCCGAATTGGAT
>JAIFMU010000064.1 GCA_020048285.1 bacterium
ACTCGTTGCGTACTTCTGCTGTTGCTGTTAATAAATTGATTTTTTCCATGAGCTGAAAATACATTTTTTCACATCACTTTTGCATTCCGACTTAATACAATCTTGTGGTCTTCATCTCTTCCAAAATTAATAATTTGCCCAAGAACTCCTTCTGGATCGGGATCTAAATCAATCCCAATAAAATTTCCAGCTGAATCATCAAAGAGTGGAATCCATTTTGGATTTGCATACAACTTCTTGATATGCCCATCAGGAAAAGATGTACCGATGTATTTACCATCAAATATGTCTTTTCCATAAAAGTCTTTCCAAGAATCCCATTTCTTACAGATCATATCCGCACTCAAAAAAGTAAAACCAAGAAATGTTCCTGCATATCCTTCATATTCAGTCGAGTTATCACCATTATGAATTTTATAAAGTGAATGCACTTCAGTAGGAAGCGAAACACCACAATGCTTTTCGACATCAGACAGAGATTCGATTCCCTGATTGAGCACGCTATAGTAGATCGGAAGTTTTTGTTCCAACCAATCACAATATGTTTTCCACTCTTTCAAATGATCCTCCTTAAATATGTCTTTGATGAAATTTAACTTACGAAATCAAACTTCCCGCATCGAACTCTTTTTCCGTGGAAAGCATGGAGAGCGCACCGGAAGCATCTTCGGCAGCGAGAATCATCCCCTCGGAGAGTTCGCCCATCAGTTTTGCTGGCTTAAGATTGCTCACGAACACTACCTTTTTACCGATCAACTGTTCCGGTTCATAGTGTTCCGCGATTCCGCTCATGATCTGACGGGTTTTCCAACCGTCGTTGATCTGAATTTTCATCATCTTTTTCGATTTTTTCATCTTTTCCGCAGAGATCACTTCACCCACGCGAAGTTTTACTTTCTGAAAATCAGGGAACTCGATCAGTTCCTCTTCGGGCTCGGGAAGAACCGGTTTTTCCGGCGTGGTTGCGTAGAGCGTTTCGAACATTTCTGTTTCTAACGGAAGTGCAAGTTTTTCCGCGGTTCCGATTTTCTTACCGCGAATTGCAAAGGCCGCCGAACTCCAGTCGAATGTTTCGCCGAACTGTTTTTCTATTCGCGCTGCGATTTCCGGAACGATCGGCTTGAGCAGTGTTCCGAGAGTTCGCACCAGATTGAGACAGGTCACGAGAGCGACATTCACCGTCGATTTGTCATCGAGTTTCACCAGTTCCCACGGTTTCGTATCCTGGAAATATTTGTTCGCCACCGAACCGAGCGCGTGGATCGCATCGAACGCCACGCGGTAGTTCCCGCCGATCAGATTTTCGCGTACCGTGTTCGCCGCCGCTACTGCTTCGGCGGCGATTGTTTCATCCCAGTCCGCATCAGGCACGGTGGAATCAAAGAACCGGTCGAGGAACGTAGACGCGCGGTTCTGGAAATTCCCGATATTGTTCACGAGAGTCGAATTGATTCGGTTGATAAACTCATCGATATTGAAATCGAGATCGTTGTTTCCGCCGGTCAGTTTCGAAGCATAGTACAATCGAAGGAACTGTGTCGCATCGGCGTGATTCACGCGGTCGGCGTAATCTTTCGCCTGAATAAAGGTTCCGCGGGACTTGGACATCTTTTCGCCTTCCACGGTAAGGAATCCGTGAATCATGATCCGAGACGGCAGTTTGCAGTCCACAGAATCAAGCATCACCGGCCACATAATCGAATGGAAATAGACAATATCCTTACCAATACAGTGAACCACTTCGCTGTCCGCATCTTTTCCCCAGAACTCGCTTACGTCACGACCGTTGGCATCGCACCACTTTTGCGTTGAACTGACATATCCCACCGGCGCATCGAGCCACACATAGAAATATTTGTCTTCCGTTCCGGGAATCTTGAACCCGAAATACGGTTCATCGCGAGAGATACAACGCGGCTGAAGATCTTCGGTCCAGTTCATGATAAATGCTTTCATGTCTGCCTGAAGTACTTCACCCGAAGTGAGATACGATTTCAGAAACTCCCGTTTTGGTTCCATGTCCATGAAAAAATGGGAAGTTTCGCGAAGAATCGGCGTATTGCCGCAAAGCGCACACGCCGGCGAAGTAAGCTCTTCGGCATTGTAGGTTGCTCCGCACTTTTCGCAGTTGTCGCCGTACTGATCCGTTGCACCACATTTCGGGCAGGTTCCTTTGATAAAGCGGTCAGGAAGGAACATTTTGTCGTGTTCGCAGAAATACTGTTCGATTGTTTTTTCTTTGATCAGACCATCAGCTTTCATCGCTAAATAGATTTTTTCCGCCCACTGTCGGTTTTCATCTGAGTTCGTCGAAGAGAAAATGTCGAAATCAATCCCAAATAGCGCATAGTCGCGGGTGTGATTGTCCCACGCGCGAGCGATCAGTTCTTCCGGCGTAATCCCCTGTTTCATCGCATTCACCTGAATCGGCGTTCCGTGAGTGTCGTCAGCGCAGATAAAGCGCACTTCGCGACCGGTCATCTTTTGCGCGCGAACAAAAATGTCCGTCTGAACCGCTTCGACCATGTGACCGATATGGATGTCGCCGTTTGCGTAGGGGAGTGCCATTGTTACCAGAAGTTTTTTCATTTTTTATCTCCATTTATGATTAAACGATTAATCAACAAAACGATTAATCGGATTTTATTTCGATTGTAGGGGCGCCCCTTGTGGGTGCCCGATTTTTTGGATCATTTTACAAATCCGGATACCCACGAGGGGCATCCCTACATAATTATGGTTGCTCGGAATGCGTTCCTTACGAGTCGGAATGCGTTCCTTACGACTCGGAATGCGTTCCTTACGAGTCGGAATGCGTTCCTTACGACTCGGAATGCGTTCCTTGCGACTCAGAATGCGTTCCTTGCGACTCGGAATGCGTTCCTTGCGACTCAGAATGCGTTCCTTGCGAGTCGGAATGCGTTCCTTGCGACTCAGAATGCGTTCCTTACTATTAACGCATCCACGCAGGCATATCTTCAAACACAAACGACACCCCGATGCATTTTCGTTGTGTCGTTGAATCATTGTGGCGTTGAATCGTTTTAAACAGCGACACCCCGATGCTCTTTCGTTGTGTCGCTGTATCGATGAATCATTGCGTCGTTCTAGTGCCGATTATCATACCGAAGTTCCGGCTCTTCGATTTTGCCCTGATCCAGTTCGTCTTTGGTGTACCAGTTGAAACTGTTCACCCCTTTTTCCCACGTACGAACCTGAATGCGGTTTTTGAAAATATCCACGAACACCACATCGCCGGCCTTCTCTTTGCCATCGGGAGTGAACTTACTTCCCGAACGAGGAAGGTTTTTGTACGCTTCGAGATACGCGTCTTCTTCGTACTGAAGACAGCAGAGAAGTCGACCACAGTTTCCTGAAATCTTTGTCGGATTGAGAGACAACTGTTGATCGCGAGCGAGCTGGGTTGTAATCTGCGGCATTTCAACGAGGAAGGTGCTGCAACACTGAGGACGTCCGCACACGCCCACACCGCCAAGGCGTTTGGCTTCATCGCGAACACCAATTTGGCGTAGTTCGATGCGACAGCGGAACGATCCGGCGAGATTTTTCACCAGTTGACGGAAATCGACGCGGTGATCTGCGGTAAAGTAAAACACCATTTTACTGCCGTCGAACTGCATCTCCACTTCAACCAGTTTCATGTCGAGTTTGAGTTTTTGAATCTCATCGCGGCACATTGTTCCCGCAACCTCTTCCTTGGATCGGTTGGTCGCTTCTTTGTCGATATCCGATGGCGAAGCGAGCCGTTTTATCACGTGAATCTGTTCTTGTTTTTTTGATGCACAGCAGGGGATTTTTGTGCGAACACCCTGAATCGTGCCGAATTCCAGCCCTTTTTCCGCTTCGACAACAACTTTGTCGCCCACGGTGAGAACCAATTCCTGCATATTGCGAAACAGTTCCCGTCGTCCTCCTCGAAGGTTTACTTCGAACAGTTTGTCTCTATTATTACTCATTCGATATCTCCAACAATTTCAATGTCAAATTGACAAAAACCATCAACATAGGTGAATGCTTTTTCAGTGAAATAAGCGCCTCTTCCGCCGATGCGATCACCTGTTTCACATCGTCCGGTGAAAGAGTGCGAAGTCGAGTCGCCGCCACTGAAGAAAAAATATACTCTGCCCCGGAACCGTACCGATGAAGGAATGCGAACCGACACTCTTCGATCAGTGCGTTCACAATTTTCATTCCCCGAGAAAAATCCTTGTCCAACTCTTGTTCGACAAACATCTCGAGTGCCAGTGCCTGATCGAGCGGATCGGCGGGCGAAAAGGCGATATCAAACCAGCGGGCAATTGCCGAGTCGCCGGTTTCGTCGTGATCCATGAGCGCTATCGCCGTTCCCAGTGATCCATAGCTGAGTGAAGTGATTCGCGGAATGTCTTCGCCGCGATCGGGGAACCGTCGGTTCAGTTCTGCTGCGAGATGTTCCGGTTCGATCGATCCGAACCGGTGAATCTGACAGCGGGATTTGATCGTGGGCAGTACGCCGTGAACCGATTCCGTTAGAAGAATCATGATAGTGTTTGCCGGTGGCTCTTCCAGTGTTTTCAGCATGGCGTTGGCCGATTCGGCGCGAAGAGTGTCGATTCCGTCGATAATCACCACGGTCCAGCCCGAACCGGAAGCGCCGCGGCTGATCGCCTGATTCATGTCGCGAATCCACTCGACCGAGATCGATCCGCCCGGCGCAAGTGCGTAATATGGATCACGTAACCGCTTTTTCATCTCCTCGGCGATATAATCCCAACCGGCGTCGGAAAGTTTCTGTGCGTTCCCTTTGACCTTGTGTTCAGTCGAAAAGTTCAGCGGGAAAAGGTAGCGAAAATCCTGATGTGAATGAGCGAGCACTTTGCGGCAACCGGCGCATTCGTAACACGGTTTTTGAGTCGATTCGCAGAGGAAATAGAGAGCGAGTTCAAGAGCGAGTGAAAATTTCCCCACGCCGGACTTTCCCGCAAAGAGATAGGCGTGACCGATCTGCCCATTGGCCACAGAGCGGGAAAAACTCCCCTTTATGCGATCCTGACCGACCGTTCTTCTCCACTGAATTGCCACGAATGCCCTCCTCCATAAGAGGGAGAAAATAGGTTCTGCGTCACTCGATCGGGCGCGAAGGTTCACCGTCGTGGAAAACGTATGACTGCTCAACAATAAGTCGCTGTTGAATATTGGTATTTCTATTTTAAATATGCGATATCCTTTTTGTTTTTTGTTCTGATTATGCATTTTTTGTATTCTGGTAATCTCTTTTCTAGGTTCTTGTTCATGCGTCAGCCCTGTTATTACCGGTCGGTGGATTTTACTTTTCTGTAGTGAACAATAAACCTCGCGCCCTCGAATACACTGAGTGGTTCGCATTATGTAATTTTCATCTCATAATAAAGAATTCATTGGAGAGTGCCATGTTTGAAGAACTCAGTAGTCGTCTAGAATCGGTTATCAATAAATTCCGCGGTCAGTCGAAAATCACCGAAGAGAACATTAGCGAAGCGATGCGTGAAGTAAAACGCGCACTTCTCGAAGCGGATGTCAATTTCAAAGTGGTAAAAGAGTTCACCAAAGCGGTTCAAGAGAAAGCGCTTGGTGAAGAAGTATTTGCATCAGTTACGCCGGGTCAGTTGTTTATCAAGATTGTCCACGATGAACTGGTGAAACTGCTCGGCGGCGCTCAACGAAAAGTCGATTTTGAAATCAACCGCACCAATGTCATTCTCATGGCCGGTCTTCAGGGATCGGGAAAAACAACGGCCACATCGAAATTGGCACTTCACTATCGAAAAAAAGGTCATCGCCCGCTCATGGTAGCCTGTGATGTTCACCGTCCTGCGGCGATCGATCAACTTGAATCCTTGGGGAAATCGCTCGACATTCCCGTCTTTTCAGAACGGGGGAAAGGTGCCGTTGAAATCGCTAAGAATGGATTGGTTCACGCCAAGCGCGAAGGGTATTCGCTGGTGATTTTCGACACCGCCGGTCGACTTCATATTGACGAAGAGATGATGGCAGAACTGCGCGACGTGTACTCGACGGTGAATCCCGACGAAGTGTTTTTCGTTGCCGATGCCATGACCGGTCAGGAAGCGGTGAACGTGGCGGCAGAATTTACCAATCAGGTGAAATGTTCCGGCGTGATTCTTTCGAAACTCGATGGAGACGCGCGCGGTGGTGCGGCACTTTCCATTAATAAAGTTCTCGGCGTGCCACTCTGCTTTGTTGGTGTCGGTGAAAAACCGGATGCACTCGAACCGTTCTATCCAGATCGCTACGCCAGTCGTATTCTCGGCATGGGTGACGTGGTCTCTTTGGTTGAAAAAGCTCAGGAGATGGTTACTCTCGAAGATTCAAAGAAGTTAGAAAAGAAACTGCGCAACAATCAGTTCACGTTGCAGGATTTCTTGGATCAACTGCGCCAAATCCAGAAAATGGGATCGCTCAAGGATCTTATGTCCATGATCCCGGGAATCGGGAACAAACTCGCCGGTGTAGATCTCGATACAAAACAGCTCAAATATATCGAAGCGATCATCTGTTCCATGACCAGGGAAGAGCGTGAAAAACCACAGATACTGAACGGAAGTCGCCGCAAACGAATCGCGAACGGTTCGGGAAGAACGGTCACCGAAGTGAATCGTCTTATGAAACAGTTTGAAGATATGCGGAACATGATGAAGCAGATCAACAAGATGTCCGGCAAAAAAGGCGGCGGCAAGGGAAACAAAGGATTCCCCGGCATGGGCGGAATGAAAATGCCGTTCTAGCAGTAGATTTCAGGCTGAAAAGTCACACACGAACTTTTAACAAAATCATCGAATGAATATCATCTTGGGGGAAAACCATGAAACAGCTTCTTATCCTAATTCTCGCACTTGCATCAATCGTTACGGCCCAGGGAAAAAGTCGAGGTGAAGTTATTGCATACGACACAGACACATTGGCATACCAATCTTTGGGCGCGTTTCATAAAAGTTTTGATTTTTTATTGACGCGGGCTTCCTACGATTGGGAGGACATGGAGTCTGATTCATTCGTTATTCATATTATGTTAGGCATACAAAACGATTCGCTATATGGCATAAATAGATCATATGGCCCATTGGGTTTTGACAGTCGTATGAGTACTCACGGCAAATGCAATTTTGACAGTATCGTTCTTGCGAAGCCTGATTCGATGAAAAACGATATTGGAGGTAGCTATGATCGTTTTTTCCAAGTCCCATTCAGTGAAATCAGCTCGCTTAAAGGGAATTGCTACTCTATGCGTACAACCAAAGATCCTCGCGAGCAGAGCTACTACTTTGTAAAAATCAAAATTCTTGATGTGATTGTAAAAGATAGTGCAACTCGTAGTATCGAAATGCCCTTTCTTTGGTTGTGTAATTACACTAGTCGTGATCTAACGTCCCCTTTCCCGCTGGACACTCTTAATGGTCAGGTCGGGATTCTCTCAGACCGTAAAAAGGTCGCTCCGGCGACCAATTTCCGGAGCGGTACAATGCGGGTTTCGGGCAGTTCATTGGCAGTTCCGGCTCAGTTTGCCTCCGCACGGTCAGTACACGTTTTCAATCTTCGCGGCCAGTTGCTTCAAACGATCAAGCTAAACGGTCAGAGTGTTATCAATTTTCCGTCAGTAGAATCAACCAAGATAATCCGGTTTGAGAGATAAAAAATGAGAGCACTAAAAGATCGCTACATCAATCTTTTTACTGACTTCGGATTCAAAAAGATTTTTGGATCGGAATTCACCAAGCCGCTCCTGATCGATTTTCTCAACGAACTGATCAGCCGTGAAGCGGGAATCATTCGTGACCTAAAATTCCTTTCGACGGAACAACTCGGTCGTTCTGTAGAAGAACGGCGCGCAATCTTCGATATTTATTGCGAAAATGAAGCGGGCGAGAAGTTCATTGTAGAGCTCCAAAAAGTGAAACAGAAGTATTTCAAAGATCGCAGCATCTACTACTCCACATTTCCCATTCAGCAACAAGCTGAAAAAGGGGATTGGGATTTTGAACTGAAAGCAGTCTACACAATCGGGATTCTTGATTTCATATTTGATGAAGATCGCGATGACAATCGGGTGTTCCATCATGAAGTAAAAATGATCGACACGAAGACCAATCGGGTGTTTTACGACAAACTCACCTATATCTATCTCGAAATGCCCAAGTTCAACAAGTCCGAAGATGAACTGGAATCTCATTTCGACAAATGGCTTTTTATCCTAAAAAATCTTCACAAACTCACCAGTCGGCCCGCAAAACTTCAGGAGATCATTTTCGGCCAGTTGTTTGAGCAGGCTGAGATTTCCCGCTACACCGAAATCGAATACGATGAATACGAAGAGAGCCTCAAGGTGTATCGCGATCTGGCAAATTCGTTTGCTACCAAGTTTGACGAAGGTGTTACTCGCGGCAGAGAACTAGGTCTGGAAGAAGGAATCGAAGTCGGAAGAGAGCAGGGGTTAGAGGAAGGAATCGAAGTCGGAAGAGAACGGGGTCTGGAAGAAGGTGAAAAATCAAAGGCGATACAAATTGCAACAAAGATGATCCTGCGCGGCGTCTCCGTAGAAGAGATTTCGGAAATTACAGACCTCTCTTGTCGTGAAATTGAGCAGTTAAAAGTTGCTAACAACCTGTAAAACAGCCGTGAAGTCATGCCGTTGTGTCATTGCGCAACTACGAATAAAAAAACTTTTGTCCCGCGCCCTATCCCGAAATTATTTTAAGCCCGCTTATAGAATACAATTTTAACGAGGAGATATCGTTGGTTAAGATTAGACTTGCCAGAGGTGGAAGAAAGAAACGTCCATTTTATCGCGTAGTAGCGGCTGACAGCCGTATGACTCGTGATGGTCGTTTCCTTGAAGTGCTTGGGCACTACAACCCGATCTCAGAACCAAAAGAGATCAAAATCAATACCGAACGTGTAGAGTACTGGCTCGAAAATGGCGCTCAGCTTTCTGAGACTGTTGCGAACCTGTACAAAAAAGCTAAAGGTAGCGTAGAGGCTTAATTTGCAGTTTGATTCGACAAAACACATAGCACTTGCTCGCATCGGGAAACCGGTAGGGCTCGTGGGTCTTTGTCGAGTTTTTCCGTTTGGCGATACTCTTGTCAATGCGGAGCTTCCCTTTGAACTGTGGGTGGGGACACCGAAGTCAATTGAATCCATTACGCTAACGGATCTGAATAGTTCCGGCGATGTGATCAAGGCAAAGTTCAAAGGGTTTACAGACTGTGATGCGGTAGATCGTATTAAGAATTTCTTCCTGTACACGGATATTGAAAAATTGCCGCCTGTAGATGAAGATGAGTTCTATTTCCGCGATTTGGAAGGACTCACGGTGGAAACCGAAACTGGCGACAGTTGGGGAGTCGTGACGGAAGTTTTCAGCTTTCCCACCACCGATGCGATTGAAGTAAAACGCAAAAACGGACAGCGCGTGCTTGTACCGTTCCGCAAAGAGACTATTTCGGCAGTTCTCCTTGCAGAGAAAAAAATTATTGTTGCGAGCGAAATTCTCGAGGACTTGCTCTAGGAGATTGCTCAGTGTTCTTTGAAGTTTTGACTTTGTTTCCCGAAATGTTTGGTCCCGTCTGTTCAGATTCGATTCTGGGACGAGCCTCTGACGGAAATTTGGTCACAGTGAATACAACAGATATTCGGACTTTCTCCGAGAATAAACATCGCAAAGTCGATGATTATCCTTACGGAGGAGATCCCGGTATGGTTATGGCTCCGGGGCCTTTGGCTCGAGCAATTGAAGATGCCAAATCGCGATTAGCGGATAAAAATCCCAAAGTGATCTATCTTTCGCCGCACGGAGAACCACTGACACATGCCGTTGTTGAAGAGCTTGCTCAAGAAGAATCTATGATTCTTCTCTGCGGGCACTACAAAGGGATTGACTATCGGATTAACGAACGATACATCGACAGAGAGATCTCGCTCGGTGATTTTGTTCTCTCCGGTGGTGAAATTGCCGCAATGGCGGTGATCGATTCAGTCAGTCGGCTGATTCCCGGCGTTCTCGGCAATCGTGAAAGTGCAGGACGAGACTCTCATTACGATGGTCTTCTCAGTGCTCCCTGTTATACCCGCCCTGAAGAATTTGACGGAATGCGGGTACCTGCGATTTTGCTCAGCGGTAATCATGCGAAGATTGCTGAATGGGATCGACAGATGGCAGAGAAACTTACACAGGAAAAAAGACCGGATCTGTGGAAAACACACCTGGAAAAGAAAAAGATTACATAAAGAGGATTACCTGGAGGATTCTGTGGAAATCATTAAAGAAATCGAAAAAGGTTTCATCTCTGAAAAGAGCGAAATCGAATTTAAAGCTGGCGACACCGTTGAAGTGTCTTATCGTATCGTTGAAGGAAACAAGACCCGTATTCAGAAATACAAAGGTACTGTCATTCAGCGCAAAGGTTCAGGTATGGCTGAATCTTTTACCGTTCGTAAAATTTCAGCTAATGGTATTGGCGTTGAGCGTATTTTCCCGCTTAACTCACCACTTATCGAGTCGCTCGAAGTTGAAATGCGTGGAAAAGTACGTCAGGCGCGTATTTACTATCTCCGCGACAGAGTTGGTAAATCAGCTCGTATCAAAGAACTTAAAACAGCTAAATAAGTTCTTCCGCTTCGAAACAGGAAAAAGAGAAGAGGAATCTTCTCTTTTTTTTTAAGACACAGCACAATGGTGGGAAAGGAGTTGCATTGAGAGAGAGCGAGCATAGTAACGATTCATATCGCCCGAATGTCTGTTCTGTCATCCTACATCAGGATGGTTCTCAGGTTCTTTTTTGTCACCGTGTTGGTTTTCGCATTGATGAAGGGTGGCAGTTTCCTCAGGGAGGGTACAACCCGCAACTCGATCTCATACAAGAGATGAAGCGGGAACTTCGCGAAGAGATTACCACTGATGCGGTCGAAGTTATTCGAATCAGCAAACGAGAGTACTCCTATGATTTTCCCAATCGAGCAAACAATCGCGGGGGCTATATTGGTCAACGCCAAGTGTGGGTTCTGTGTCAACTTGTGGGAAATGAAAATGCGATTAGTGTGCATACTGAACTTCCCGAGTTCGATCAATGGATTTGGGTTGCACCGGAAGATGCTATCAACAAGGTCGTGGGCTTTAAACGCGAAATTTATCGAAATGCACTGATCGAACTTGGTGTACTTTCTCAGTAAGGATCAGATATGATACCGTGGGAAACATTGGCAGAAGCCACCGTTCCAAATAGCACCAATCAATTAAAACTCATGCGTCGTGGCGATGAATACTCAATTCGGATAAACTATACGGAATTGATGAACTGCCGTGCTCACGGTTCCGAAGAGGGACTTGCTTCCTTGGCGGCAGCGCGAATCAAAGCGGGAACTGCTCCTGCTGTGCTGGTCGGTGGACTCGGCATGGGTTATACCCTTCGAGCGGCACTTGATTCATTTCCTAAAAAATCAGCGGTCACAGTGGCTGAACTTCTCCCTGAAGTGATTGAATGGAACAAATCGCATCTCGCTGATCTTGCGGGAAATCCCCTGGCGGATGAACGGGTCACTGTCCATGCGGGAAATGTGCGCACGTTGATCAACAATTCTCCCGATCGTTTCGGCGCGATTATTCTCGACGTGGACAACGGGCCTGAAGGTCTTACCACAGGAAGCAACAACAATTTGTACAGCAAGCGCGGATTAATGGCGATCAAAACGGCGTTGAAACCGTTTGGCGTACTTGCGATTTGGTCGCAAAGTAATTCAGATCTGTTTACTCTGCGTCTCAAAGAGTGTGGATTCGATGTTACCACTGAATTCGTACCAATGCGTACATCGAAACCGCAAGGTCCGAAAAACACTATTTGGATTGCAGTTCGGGGCAAAAAATAGTGGCTTCTAAAAAGCCTTATTTTCCTATCGGTAAAGGTGCGGTAATTCCCGCACTTATCCTCTTTTGGGTTTCGTTTCTATTGATATATCGCACTCCACTCGAAATATTCCCGAAGAATAACACCTATTTTGGTTATACGGCTGAATCCGACGGTAATTTCGAAGGTGGAAATTCGTCAGTTTCTGTTGATACGACGGGGAAACACCTTCAGTTTGCCTACACCTTGGGCGATTCAAGTGAAATGCCTTTCGCGCGGTTGGTTTTTCACGCGCATCAACTCTTTCGCACGCTCAACTTAAACCATTACCGCACAATCGACATTGTACTTCATCCTGAAGAAACGAACAGTTTTGTCCTCACGATTTTCACCTATATTCCCGGGTTTTCGGACCCCGATGATTCGCAAACACACCGTCCTTACAGTCTCATTTGCCATCCCATAAAAGGGCAAAAGCGGTATCGTTACAGCTTGAAGGATTTCGCTACGCCAAGCGCGTGGTTTTCGGCGGTAAACGTGAAACTCGAAGATGCACCGCGCAGTGATTGGGCCCAGATGACTCACCTGTCGATTTCTGATGCAACACTTGAAACGGGAGTACCTTTAAAAATCACTCTCGAAAAAATTCGGTTTGTTAATTCTGTCTCACTTTCGATTGTTCAATCGCTGATTTTCCCATTACTCTATATTTTCGGATTTTTGCTTGTTTCCAACGCGGCGCGAAAGAAAAGAAATCGAGATATTAAACAACGGCTCTATCATCCAGGATCTCGGGAAAGTTATTCTCCGGAAGAGAAGCTAACCCTTTTGGAATTTCTGTCGATCAATTTCCGAGATCCATTGCTCACACTTGAAAAAATTGAAAAACAGACACAGTTGAATCAGTTTCAAGTTTCAGAAATTATTTCAGATACATTCAAAATGCGCTACAAACAGTATGTGAACTACATTCGCCTAGAGGAAGCCAAAAAGCTTTTGTTGGAAACGGACACGCCGATAAATGCAATCGCTGAAAAAGTAGGCTACTGCTATTCTAACTCATTCAGTCGTGCGTTTCGGTTGTCTGAAGGAGTCACGCCCAATGAGTATCGCAAAGTAAAACAGTCTCGCACGAATGGCTAAACCTTGTTGTTTTCCCCAAACCTCTTTTTTGTTCATGCTCGGTTCTTTCTCTGATATTATGGGTAACCCATTGAGTTGCGGTTAACTATATTTTTGCAAAGTTATTCTTCTACATATCGTCGAAAAACGGGTATATCTTGCTGATAAGCGAATACTGTTTTTAAAGTAAAGGATCGAGACAATGCGCAAAATCATGGGAATTGTTGTGGTCGCAGCAGTGGCTGTGTCGGCTCACTTTCAGGTAATCTACACTCCGGAAGTTGAAACGAATCAGAAGTCAGTTGATCTAAAACTATTCTTTACTCATCCTTACGATGGCAACACGATTCTTCTAACAGGAAGAAATGAACAGCTCGTCGGTGAAGGCATAAAAGAAACATTTTTGTATCACAATGGCAAGAAAATTGATTTAACCGCGCAACTCAAAAAGGGTGTATTTAAATCGAACAATGATTCGGCCGATGTCTACGATCTTACTATTGGCGCGGATCAGGGATTCAAGACCGGAGGTAATTACTGCGTGATGGTAAATCCCTATCCCTATTGGGAACCGGAAGAGGGGTTATACATACATCAAATTACGAAACTCTTTATCAATCGCGGTGGCCTTGGTGACATCGAATGGGCAGATCGCATCACTGAAGGTTACACTGAAATGATTCCACTCGTTTCGCCGTACGGAGTTACGCCGGGATCGATCTTCCGTGCCAAAGTCGTCGATAGCGAAGGGAAACCGGTGGAAGGCGCCATGGTTGAAATCGAATATCTCAACTATGGAGTGGATACAAAGAAGAACTTGTTCGGTGGTAAGCCTTTGATGACCGATGAGAAGCGCGGTATGTCCGTGATGGTTACTGATGCGAATGGCATTTTTTCATTTATTCCGCTAAAATCAGGTTGGTGGGGATTTGCAGCTCTTTCTGCAGGAAGTGAAAAAACATATCGCGGTAAAGATTTGGAACAAGATCCCGTTCTTTGGATAAAAGTAAACGAATAATCCCGTCTTTTTTTCGTAGTTACACCGAATAGATTGTTAAATGATAGACATTTTTTGTGGGAGATGTAAATGAACAGTAAAATTGTGTGCATGATCTTTCTTATGATGCTTCCTCTTTTCGCACATCGCGTACTGATTATGGTCGATGACAATGCCGATGGAACCGTTACCATCGAAACCGGACTTTCATCAGGCGGAACAGCTTCAGGGTCTAAGTTGATCTTAACAGAACGATCTACCGGTCGTCCACTATGGCAGGGGAAAGTTCCCGCCGATGGCGTCGTAACGACAAAACGACCTTCTGTTCCCTATTCTGTGACTCTTTCAATGAGCGAAGGGCATGCTATTACGCAGGCTGGCCCTGAACTGCTCCCTCTCAAGAGTACTCCAGTGGTGAGTAGCGAAACGGTAAAGCCTGTGATCGCAGATTCGACGGCATCGAAAATAGCGGTGGATTCGACTGTTGTCGTTCCTGCCGATTCAATAAGTAACTAACAACCAAATTCTTACAATGGAATGAATAGATGGGTAAAGTACAAGTAGTGCCACTTCGCCAACGTGGGGAAATTCTTTTCGTAATGGTTTCGACTGCACTGATTCTTTTGGTCGCAGCGGGGTTGATTGCCCTGAAAAAGGGTAAAACGGACACCAATCGATCGCTCAAGGGGTATCAAATAAGCGGGATCACGGGCTTAACGGGGAACAATCAGGGGATTTTTACCGATCTCTATACTGCCGCTCTTGATATTGAATACTATCACCAAACCAATCATCCTGGGTGGCCAACACCGGAACAGATGGATATCGATAAGATTTCACCCTTTGTTCAGGATCAACTCTGGCAGACACGGGGTAGATTAGTGTGGCGTGAACAACCGACCGGAACAGCTTCTACATTGGTTCATACCAAAGCGTATGTAGGAAAGACCGCTCAGGAATCGGTTGCAGGATCTTTCCTCGTGCTCTTTGAACACTATCACTCATCAGATGGTACTTACTACCTTGCAGGTGGCAAAGAACGTCCTTACTCAATTTGGTTTAAGGCTGACAATTTTGATCTTCCTGCGACGATTTCTGAAGGAACGTTGATTCAGTTGGGTTGGAAAGAGGTCGTTTCCTACACTGGAAAAGATCAACGCAAAGAACTTAACCGGTGAGGATTGTATGATAAAATCTATAGTTCTAGTACTCGCAATGCTCATTCCTGTGGCTGCCGCACCAAAATTGAAAATTGGTGTTTCGTTACATCCCTATTATAGCTTTGTTTCACATATTGTGGGCGACAAGGCAACGATAGTTCCGCTGGTCGAATCGGGGAATAATCCTCACGGTTACCAAGCGCAACCCAAGGACATCAAGAACGCTCAAGGGCTCACGGCGGTTGTGATTAATGGCGTTGGCCACGATGAGTTTGCTGTGAATATTTTAAAAGCATCTGGTCAGTGGAATAAAATCCCAAAGATTTACGCCAATGAAAACGTGGCGCTTATTCCGGTGTCTTCTGGTTCAAAAGTTGTTAATTCTCATACATTTGTATCGATTTCTGCGTCGATCCAGCAGATCTATACGATTGCCAATGGCTTGGGGAAAATCGATCCGGTGAATGCGTCATTTTATCGTACAAATGCGGCGAATTTTGCTCGTGAACTGCGCAAACTCAAATCAGACTACATGACAAAACTTGCAGCTGTAAAAGGGAATCAATTCCGTTGTGCAACTATCCACGGTGGGTATTCATATCTTTTGCAAGAGTTTGGTTTTCAGGTTGATGCCGTGATTGAACCGGCACACGGTTTGACACCATCGGCCTCGGATCTTCGCAAAACAATCGACTTGATCAAAAAGACAAAAGTGCAAGTGGTGTTTTCCGAACAGGATTACCCTTCAGCTTTTGTCAATACGATCAAGAGTGAAACAGGTGTAACGGTCGTTTCTCTCTCTCATTTGTCGTCGGGTACATTTACGCGCGACTCGTACATAAATGGGATGAAATTTAATTTGAATCAGTTGCTTAAAGCTGTTAAAGGAGAGTAGTGTGGAAACGAAAATTACTCGTGGACCTATCGTTAATTGCGCAAATCTTTCCATGACTTTTGGCAAAAGTTGCGTTTTAGACAAAATCGATTTCACCGCAAAACCTGGTGAACTTCACTGCATTATCGGGCCTAATGGCGGTGGAAAATCCACCTTTGTGAAATCACTTCTCGGCCAACTGCGCCACGAAGGATCTATTTCACTAGAATGGGATAATCAGCCCGGCCGTATCGGCTATGTTCCTCAAACTATTGAAGTTGACAAAACGGTTCCCCTCACGGTGGAAAACTTTATTTCTCTTTGCGTTCAAAATCGTCCCGCGTTTCTCGGCATTTCAAAACGGGTTAAAAAAGAGATTGATTCGGTTTTAGAACGTGTGAATATGCTTCACAAGAAAAAACTTCTCTTTTCTGAACTCTCTGGCGGTGAACGTCAGCGCGTCCTGTTTGCTCAAGCGCTAATTCCGTCGCCGGATCTCCTGATTCTCGATGAACCGATGAATTCGATCGACCGCACCGGAGCAGCGATTTTTTCAGGAATTATTGATGACCTAAAAAAAGAAGGTGTTACGGTGATTTGGGTGCATCACGATTTGGCTCAAGTGAGAGAAAAGGCTGATGTGGTCACCTGTATCAATCGGTCGATCATCTTTCAAGGTGTGCCGCGCGATGTGATGGATGAAAAACATCTCTTGGAAATATTTACAGCTCAGCCTGTTCAGGAGGCTATCTAATGGAAATGATCTACGATCTATTTCGCCATCTCATTCAGAATCTGGCCCAGGCGGGGATTCTTCCCGATTCGCTGACCTATACGTTCGTTATTAACGCGCTTCTCTGCGCACTTCTGATCGGCCCGACTCTCGGTGCTATCGGTACGCTCGTTGTGGCAAAACGAATGGCATTTTTCTCAAGTGCCATTGGCAATGCGGCCTTGACTGGAATCGCAATCGGCATTCTTCTTGGCGAACCGGTGGCATCACCGTACGTATCTCTCTTTGCCTTTTCGATTCTCTTTGCAATCTTTTTGAACTTTGCGAAAAATCGTTCAGGCATGTCCCACGATACACTGATCGGTGTCTTTTTGGCGGCATCTCTTGCACTCGGATCGACCTTGATGCTCGGCGTGAGCAAAACGATTAACGTGCACATTTTAGACAATTTCCTCTTTGGTTCGATTATTACCGCTAGTTCCGATGACATAACGCTTCTTGTTGTGGCCGTTGTTGCGACAATCGTCATAGGGATCAAAAACTATAACCGCTTTTTACTTTCAGGCCTGAACCCTTCACTGGCAAGTGTTCGTCAGGTTCCAGTGATGAAATATGACTATATTTTTGTGATTCTCATCGCCTTGATCACTGTGGCTTCGGTAAAAATCGTGGGTGCAGTACTCGTGGAAGCGCTTTTGATTATTCCCGCGGCAGCAGCTCGAAATATCAGCCGTTCACTGAAAAGTTTTGTTTTGTGGAGCGTTTTGATCTCCACGACTAGTGCCGTTGTGGGTATTATCCTTCCTATGCAACTGGAACTTTCGATCCCCACCGGCGGAGCAATTATCATCGTTGCGACGATATTCTTCATTGCAACGCTTCTTCTTCGCATCATTCGTCGTCAATAGGAGCGCGTTATGAATATCACGATTACGCTTTTCATTATCGCCGTTGTGGTCGGAGCAATTAGCGGTTTTAGCAAGAGGAAGTCAAAATGAGATCATTTTTGATAACTCTTGCTCTCTCTGTTGCAATCTCTGCTCAACCTGTTGTTGTTACTGCTATTCCTGCATTGGAATCCATCGGTCGAGAACTGGTTGTGGGTACGCCTGTGAAAATTGTCAATCCCGTGGCCGGTGAATATGGAATAGCCGAGTTGCCGGAAATGATCAAGGCGCGAGCTACTTCAATTGATTCCGTTTCCATGGCGGTGGCTGTCTTGTCACTTCGATCAATAATGGAAGAGGATCAGCTTTTTACGGCATTGAGGCAGAAAAATATCCGCATCGTCGAAATTGATGCAGCAACACCGCTCAATCAAACGCTAACTGCAGTGGGAACAATCTCGAATGAGGGCGTGGTCAATCCTTTGATTTGGTTGGCGCCATCGGCGGTGATTCGAAGTGCTGAGATAATTGCCAAGGATTTTGAACAGCTTTTTCCTGAGTATGCGGAGACGATTGAAAACAATCTTCAGAATCTTCGTGCTCAAATCCGAGCATTGCAGAATGAGTTTGAACCGAAATTCATTGCGGTGGAACAGTTTGAAGTGGCTACCATGGATAGAGGATTCGACTATCTTCTCAAAGATATTAACCTCTTTGTTACCATGGAATTTCCTGGTGAAATGAACTGGAGCGAAGATGATCTCGTTCGCTATTCTGAGGCGTTGAAAAGTGGGGCATTTTCTGCGGTTGTTCATCGGTGGGAACCAATAGGTGATCCGATCGATTTGGCAGTAAAAGCGGGAGTAAAATTTGTTACACCTGATGCGGGTTTTCCTTCGAACGGTCAGTTTGACAAAGGAATTGCCACGTTCCTCAAAAAGAATTTTCAAATAATTCTCGATGGATTTGCTCGATAACCAAGACGATGCGCTATCCAAATCTGTTGTTTCTATGAAAAGTAGCCCTACATTGTGGGGCTACTTTTCTGCTTTTTCCCTAAGATAATCGATCATTGCAACTTGAGCGCGGAAGTTTCCATTCCCGGCTACGGGAAGATTCTGAAGAGTTGGTTCCACATACACCGCTTTGGCATCGTCTTTCCAGTAGATTTCGAAAATATCGATTAACTCTTGTTTGTGCACTGGATCGAGAATCGGAGCGGTTACTTCGATACGGCGGTCAAGATTGCGCACCATCCAGTCTGCGGAGCTGATATAGATTTGCGAATCACCGTCATTGTGGAAAATCATGAAGCGACTATGTTCTAAAAAGCGATCAACAATGCGGCGCACTTCGATATTGTCACCCGGTTCTGGTGCAAGACTGCACATGCCGCGAATCAACAATCTCACAGAAACACCAGAACGAGCTGCTTGAACTAAGCGATCTTGAATCTGCACGTCCACGAGTTGGTTCATTTTTACAGATATTGATGAATATTTACCCGATTGCGCATTAGCAATTTCGCGATCAATCAAGAGAAGAATGCGATCGCGAAGATCGTATGGTGATAGAACTAATCGACTTAAGTTCAAGCGGATATAGTTGTGGTCAAGGAATCGGAATATCTGCTGAGCATCGCTACAGATCTCTTTGTTCATGGTCATTAAGAGTGTATCGGTGTAGAGCTTAGCGGTATTTTCATTGAAATTTCCCGTCCCTATGGCCGCCCAAGCAATAGGGGACCCTTTTTCGATACCTTCGACAAGGCACAATTTGGCGTGAACTTTAACGCCGGGAACGCCGTGAATCACTTTAATTCCTGCTTCGCTCATTCGTTCGGACCAGTAGAGATTGTTTACTTCGTCGAATCGCGCCTGAAGCTCCAATGTTACGACAACTTTTTTACCATTTTGAGCAGCATTAATCAGGGCATTTGCCACGAGCGAGTCATTGCTGAGTCGATAGAGCGTAATGCGAATTTCGCGAACTCGTGGATCAAATGATGCTTCGCGGAGGAACGTGATAAAAGTGTCAAAGGAGTGGTAGGGATAGTGGAGCAGAAGGTCGTGGTTTTTCAGCTGTTCGAGAATCGATCGACTCTGGGTTATTCGCGGAACGGGAATAGCCGGAATTGATCGGTAGGAAGTACCTTCGAGGCGAAGGTCGGGGAACTTGAGGTAGTCTCTGTAGTTGCGGAATGAACCGCCAGCCACCAACGATTCGAGTCGGGAAATCGAAAATCGTTTGCGGAACCAATTCACCAATTGATCGGGCATGCGATGGTCAAATTCGAATCGAATTGGTTCTCCTTTGCGGCGAGCCTTGACAGAACGCGAAATCTGTTCGCGGTATGATTCCGTGACGTCATCTTCGATTTCTAGTTCCGCGTCTTTCGTCAGCTTAATTGCGTAGCATTTAATACTTTCAAACGTAAATGGCGTGAAAATTTCGGGGACGCCAACGCGGATAATATCGTCTAATGTGATCAGATTGATTCGGTTATCCCCCTGAGAAAGTTCTCGGAAACGAGGGAGTTTGTCCGTGGGAATGCGCAGTACTGCGTAGCGATCTGGAGCTGACTCGCCTCCCACAAGGTGAATCACTAAGTAGGGGAATCCATCTTCGATATCGGGAATGTGAGAGGATTTTTCAAACATGATCGGGAAAAGGTGCTGACGAACGCTTCTGCGGAAATAGGTGCGAACTTCATCGACCTGCGCTTCAGACAACTCTTTGTAGCGAAGGGGAACAACGCCAATTTTGCGAAGTTCATCGTGAAGTTTGCGTCGCGTGTCTTCGAATATTTCACCCTGACGAAAGACCTCTTCTTGCACGAGGTTGAGAATAAACTGTGGATCTCCGCCGAGAATTTTTTCCGCATGGTCATCGGCCATGACAAAACGGCGTAGTAGAGCTACCCGAACGCGATAGAATTCGTCCATGTTATTGGCGTAAATCCCGAGAAACCGCAGACGCTCCAAAAGTGGAACGGCACTGTTTCGGGCCTCGGAAAGCACACGATTGTTAAATGAGAGCCAGCTGATCTCTTTAGGTATAAATGGGTAGCGTACTTTAGTCATGTAGGGCGTCCTTTGCGAACAGTACAATTTTGTGTGTGCAGTTCATAATATAGTTTTGTTCGCGTTTTGTAAAGTGTTGCTCACGAATAACTAACATATAGTTGTGACATTCCCGCGATATGTGCCGCCATGGCTGAACAAAAAGAAATGCGAATACCCAATCATCTTCTCATAAGGAGTTCGATTTACGATTAATGCAATTCGGAACGCAATGAATTGCTGTCCGAAAAAACACTTCATTTTTGTTTTTTCGCCTAGATCATTCCGGTGAAAATGTATGACGTACCGTTAATCTAGAAAATAGTAATAGGTGCCAATTCTTTGCCCTTTGATCTCATTCTCAAGTGAATCTAGAATTTTGTGAGTATAATTTTGGTCACCTGTTTCTGAATTATTCAATATGAGAAATCCATGATTCGACAGGGTGATTTGTGCCTTCACAAGGAAAAAATCCGTTACATTTTGGAAAATGAGGCGGTAATCGTTCTCGCCACCCGGCTTAAAAAATTGATATTTTCACTGATTATTCTTACTAATCACACACAATTAGACCGATTTGCTCACAGAATTCGTTGCAAGTTCAATAAAAAATTGACAAATTCCATCTTCTATTGTAGACGAGATGTCATTTGTCTATTTTCTGATCGAAATTTTCAATTAACTGTATCAGGAGGGTAGATGAAACGATCGCTTATATCAGTGATTGCTTTAGCGTTTCTTCTTTTCACTGGCTGTAACAAAGAGAGCCTTGAAAAAGAAGTAACACCAAAAACGATGGCGCAGATGAACGCCATCCTTAATGAAATGCCGGCGAATGAACGTCCTCAGTTTATTCTGATCACGTTTGACGATGCGGTACACGGCCCTGCAATTGGTTATACCGACAAGGTGTTCAAATACGGACACAAAAACCCGAACGGTTCGCCAATTCCTTTGGTCTATTATGTCTCTCTTGAATACACTGACTATCATATGGTGCAGCAGCGCTATGCGGCGGGATGTGAAATCGCGGTTCACACCATGACTCACACAACCGGAATTAACGACAGTTACGACAAATGGCGTGCTGAAATTACCGGATGTCGTACGACGCTTTCAAATCTTGCTCGAATTCCCCTACAAAATATCAATGGATTTCGCGCACCTTTCCTCGCTCACAGCGAACACTCTTTCCAGGTTCTCTGGGAAGAAGGATTCTTATATGAATCTTCTGTGACTGAGCAGATTGGCAAGAATTCCAAAGACGTTCGTTCGTTTATTTTCCCCTATGATATGCAGCAGATGGGCGTACAGAACTACTCTGTTGGACGTGGCCCTACGTCTCCACTTCCTGGCCTGTGGGAAATTCCTATGTGGGGATGGCATAACGACGCGAATCAGTTGATCGCCAACATGGATCCTCCCGGAAACTACGATCTGACAATTTCCATGTTTAACAACACTTTTGATACGCGCTACAGCAGCAATCGTGCACCTATGGGGATTTTCCTTCACCCGGGATGGCTTTCAGATGACGCTCACGCAAAAGCGCTCAACGATTTCCTTACTCGCTCGCTGGCAAAACAAGGCGTGTGGGTTGTTACTGGTCAGCAGTTGATCGAATGGATGAAAAATCCGAAAACGATCTCTGAAATGAACGGTTGGGACAAAGTTCAGTGGAATCGCCCTGCTTCAGGCGCGGAAGTTCCCGATGGATGGGACAACGATGGCGACGGTTCAATCGATGAAGGGTTTGTGAAAACCTGTAACTACGGTTCATACCATTTCCAGACGACGGCAGACCAGTGTCCTGATGTGTATCCCGCGCCGTTTGTAGAAGTTTCTCGCAAGATCAACGCGTCTGTTCGCGGAACGATTATCGGTACAACTCCCTGCCCGAATCCTATTTGGCAGAGCGGCAAAGCGTACGAAGGTGGCGCAAAAGTTACGTATAACAAAAAGTCATGGACTGCCAAATGGTACGCGACCGAAACCCCTGGTGCAAATCAGTGGGGTGCGTGGAGCGATGACGGCGTGTGTGAATCTGATATTATCGAAACCAACGGAACCATTACTCCTTCGGGAACCGTTCGCGTGGGTGATAAAAAAGACACGGTGTTTACCATTACTCCAAAAGCGGGCTATCGCATTGCCGATGTTCTCGTGAACGGAAAATCTGTCGGTGCCCTGAATCGCGTTACCTTTACTAATGTAACGGCAGATCAGTCTATCGAAGCGCTCTTTGAGCTCGACGACAACGCAGTTTTCTACAACGTGACAGCTTCTGCAACCACCGGTGGAACAATTACTCCTGCGGGATCTTCTTCAGTTCGCGAAAACAGTTCTGTTACCTATGCGGTTGCGGCTTCTGCGGGCTACCGTATCGCCGATGTAAAAGTGAATGGTGTATCAAAAGGTGCGCTGGCGTCAATCAAAATTGATTCGATCAAGGCAAACACCACCGTTGAAGCGAGCTTTACGGCGATTCCAAAGTTCACAGTCGATGTTCTGGCTTATTCAAACGGAACGGTTACTCCCGGTGATTCGTCGATCTACGAAGGATCTTCGCTGAACTACACTTTTGCACCGGCTGCGGGATATCGTATCGCCGATGTAAAAGTGAACGGCGTGTCAAAAGGTGCGATCACTTCGTTTGCCGTAACTTCGATTGCTGCGAACGTAACTATCGAACCGATTTTCGAATTGATTCCGTTGATCTATGACACGGTTGCAATCACCGCGTCAGCTGGCGGAACCGTTTCCGGAAACGCAATCGTGCTTCGTTCTACCTCTCCTGTGTACACATTCACTCCGGCTGCGGGAAATCGCGTGGCCTCGGTGGTTCTCAACGGTGTATCAAAAGGCTCGGTAAACTCTTTGACTATTGCCAATATCAGCGGCAATCAGACCTTGAATGTAACATTTGAACCGATCCCGGTAATCTTCGACACGGTGGTTGCAACGGCAACAGCGGGTGGAACAATTACTCCTGCGGGAACAACGATCATGGAACGGGGAACGAACAAATCGTTTACCATTACAGCGAACAGCGGCTATGAACTGACCTCGTTGAAACTCAACGGCGTCGCTCAGACACTTGGTTCATCGTTGACAATTTCCAATATCAGTGGGAACAAAACAATCGAAGCGACATTCTCGGCGATTGTGTACCACACAGTGCGCGTGGTGAAAACCGGCAACGGAACTATTTCAACCGATACTTCGTTCCAGATCCGCAGCGGCCGCGATACAACAATCGCGTTCACGCCGGCAACAGGGTACAAGATCGGCACTGTGGCGCTGAATGGAACAGACAAAGGAGCGGTAAGTTCACTGACTCTTTCTAAAGTTGCGGCAAATCAGACTGTGGCGGTTCAGTTCGTGGTGAACACCAGTTCTCCTTGCGACGGTGTGAAAGTGTGGAGTGCTTCCGAAAGTTGGACGGCGTATAAAGTTGGTGACAAACGCACCAATGGCGGAAAACTGTGGCAGTGTAAAGCTCCGGGCTACGCGTTCTATGAACCAAGTGGTTCATGGGGACATCTCGGCTGGACTTCACTCGGTCTTTGTCAGTAAGTTTTTAGTTTTTTCTTACAAGAGGGCTGTCTCGGAATTCGAGGCGGCCCTTTTTTGTATGCCGATTTTCCCCATTCAGTAGTGCTCTACTTCACGTCCAAGAGTTTGGATTTCCTATTCAAAAGTGAAAATGTCTCGGGCAAGGTCTTGGATTTCATTTTTGAAAGTAAAAATGTCTTGGGCAAGGTCTTGGATTGCATTTTTTGAAGTTCAAATGTCCCGGGCAAGGTCTTGGATTGCATTTTTTGAAGTTCAAATGTCCCGGGCAAGGTCTTGGATTGCATTTTTGAAGTACAAATGTCCCGGGCAAGGTCTTGGATTTCATTTTTTGAAGTTTGAACTTTCCCTTGCAAGGTCTTGCAATCCATTTTGGAACTCAAATAGGTCGTACAATTTTTTGTCGCGGATATTTTGAATTGAAATGGGCCGAACAATTTTTTGTCGTGGTTATTTTGAATTGAAATGGGTCGAACAATTTTTTGTCGCGGATATTTTGAATTGAAATGGGCCGAACAATTTTTTGTCGCGGATATTTTGAATTGAA
>JAIFMU010000229.1 GCA_020048285.1 bacterium
AGGGGGCGGTATCCGAAGGAGATACGGGCGGCGGGAGCACCGAAGAAAAGCCCGCGCCCTTCTGCTTCGTGGCGCAGGTGGATGATTCCCTGTTGCGGGATTGTATCGGTTTTTGTGGTGAACTGAGCGGTGATGGTGGTGTCCCAGTTGCGATCCTCTTCGGCGTATTTGAATCCGATGTAGGTTCCGGCGGCGAGAATTGCGAACTGGCGGATCGACCATTCGTAGAAATAGGCCCCGTAGACGTTGAGGTAGTGCTTGGTGTCATCGGTGATATCCGGTTTTCCCGTGAGAGAGTCGTAAAATGAAACCGTGTTGTCTACTTCGTTGTAGGCGTGAGCATTCAGACCAAAATAGTGGTGTGATTTGAAGGTGATACCCACTTCACCGCCGGAGAAAATGCCATAGGTTCCGAGGCCGGGATTGCACCAGGTGTATCCGGGAAGGAGGGTGAATGCTCGTTGGGTAGTGCGTTCACTGGCGTTGAGAATACTGACAAGAAGGAGAAGGGAGAATAGGTATTTCATAGATGCTCCATAAATCTGTTTGCCCTGATGTGGTATAGCTGTCTTTTTAAGTGGTCAACTATGGGACAAGTATATAATTGTATATTGTGACACATTGTTATCGCGCACTTTTCTTGGGGGAGAACGAACCATAGAGTGCTACGCCGCCACTGATTGTACGAAACTCTTTACCCGCAATCCAGATTGTTCCGTGGTTGAACAGTTCTAACGATGCTCCTCCTACAATTGCTTTATCTGATAATCCGAGGATCAGTTGTGGCTCCAACCAGTTGGTTGGGTTCCAACGAAGGCGTGACATGCCAAATAGACCTTGGAGTTGATCGCTGTGGCTTGACCATCGAGTTATTGAACGCCCATATCCGACATCTGTTTCAAGTGAAAGATTGTGGGAGAGGGTAATTTTTTTCCCTGCAGTAAGATACAGCGAATTGAAATAGATCGTCTTCGCACCATAGTGCGCTGCGAGAACGGAGATAAAGTCATTTATGCCAAGGGCGATTTGCGGCATATAGGTTCGTTCTTTGAGAATACGAACTTTGAAGGACCCTTGTCGATCGCCGAGAGCATCGGGGCCAATGTTTTCACCGTGATAGAGCGTTGAACTCATGGAAAATTCAAGTCCCGGCAAGAAGGTAAAAGATCCCCCCTGAGTAGATCCCCACGTGCTCGTAGTATCCCATCCGAGAGTTGTCTGTTCAAATCCATTAAAGAATATGCGCACTTCGCCATCTTCATGGAAATAGGCAGAGGGGATATTAAAGAATCCTTCTTGGCCGAGAATTGTGTTTTGGGAGGTAGCAGTGGTTGTAATGATTGCCAAAAGGGCTGTTGAAAGTATAGCATATCTTTGCAATTTTGAGCCTTTTTATGGTTTCGAACTATCGAGGTTTGTAAAATAGTATTCAAAGCAAAGAGTGGTTGCAGAATGTACTTTTTATACACAATTAATTCTTTCCTATGGTGCAATTGATGAAAAAGAAGTGCTTTCTTCCGTTATGGTTGCCTTGTTCAATCGTACTCTGTGTGCTTACATCCGTCGCTGCCGAAGAAAAGAGCGTCGATGCACGACTCTACCCCACATCAAAATCTCTCATTTCAGATGAATGCGCAGAGGATTTGGATAGTTTGGCGATTCGCTATCGCAGTTATGAGCTTGCGTCAGTTCCCTGTGGAGAGAAAACGGCTACTCTTGAGAAACAGACCACGTCTCTCCCCGATGGGTTTGGCGTTGATCTTTTGGTTGAACCGCTCTTGTGGTTTCAGTTTGGGCGCTTTGATGATCCTATTGAAAGTGCTGTGGGGATTATGCCGCGAGCTCGATTCTATATGTGGCGTGGTTCAATGATCGATATTCGACCCAATTTTACGATTCGCGATGAGCTGCATCAATCTCCGGGGTATCAGGGGGGATTGTATGTGGCAAGTCAGGTTATACAACCTGCTAGAAATCACCTCGTTCAAGGATCAATCGGCGCATTTACTGCAGATCGCTGGGGAGTTGATGCACAGTGGGTGGGGAGTTTTTTGGCCAGCCGCCTCTTTGGTGAAGTCCAGGTCGGCGGAACGGGATATCTCTCGTGGGATGATTCGATCTACAGTTTTTCAGCTCTTGATCGAATCACCGGTGTAGGGAGAGTGGGATGGTATGTTACATCGGTTGATCTTTTAGCTCAGGTTGAAGCTGGGCGATACCTCTGGAAAGACTGGGGTGGGGGAGTGACGCTGGATCGTCGCTTTGGGGTAATGGGGGTTTCGCTGAGTTGTTTTTATACACCTCGTGGGGTAAATGGCGGCTTTGCGGTGAAGGTTCCTCTATGGTGTGGGGCGCATCCTCATGCGGGGCGACTCCGTTTCGGGTTTTCTGACTCGTATCGATTCAGATATCGATTCAAAGGGTACCAACCACCGGCAAGTGTGTATGAAACAGGCTCGGAGATGAGAGACAAATTTATTGAATATCAAAGTGTTACTAAAATGGTAGAGTTCTAGCAAAAAACACACGGGTTTTTGCACTCCCGTAATGTATTATTCGGGTGAGTTTTTTACCCTGTGTTCAACTTTTCAAAGGAGAAATTATGAACACTCGTCGCAACAAAATGTGTGTGACTATTGCTGCAGTTACAGCAGTTTTGTTTTCCAGTTGTCAGCGTGTCGATGAGACACCGGTGAGCAAAGAAGAGATTTCTAACATTGAAATTACCTCTTTGGCGTTTACTCAGCGCGGTCGTCAGGTTTCTAGCAAGGACACGCTTGAGTTTGTTATTACTACCACCAATACAGGTGGACCTGATTCCGCAGGTGTGGCAGTGAACTCTTCTGTAGACAACGCACCGGCAAGTTTTTTTAAGACTGGGGCTATGGCAACTAACGCTGTCAAAGTTGATACGGTTAAGATGGTTCTTGCAGCTGGCGAGCACGAAGTTCGCTTTTTCATCGGGGCTGAGTCTAATCCACTGAGCATAAAGCTTGAAAAGTTTACCGTGTCGGTTTCTGAAATTGAAGTTAAAACTGTGGAAACGGTTGCCGTTGAAAAAACTGCTGAAACCGTAACGGATGCGATTACAACATCTGCCGTTGCTTCCGGTACGACGATGACAGAACTTGTGAACAATATCGATGAGATCTTGAAAGACACCCTTACCACTGGTGTAAACAAGATTGACGATAACTCGAAAGAGATTCTTAAGACTGTGTCAGTGTTAGCAAATGACGATCTGCTTATTTCTGAAGTTGCTGCACCAACGCAAGTTTCGTTTGCTGATACCTCTGTAAAAGCGATGTTCATCCCTCTTGCAAAAGAAGAGACGAACAGTACTACCGGTGAAGTATCGACTGTTGTTGAGGAAGGTTCATTCCTCGTGATGATCGAAACGCCGTATACGGAAGTAACGGGGACTGACGTAAAAGAGAATGGCGACGTGGTTACCACGACTGAGACCCAATCAGTTACTGTTCCTATGGTGGTTAAACGCGACGAAGCGTCAAATGTAACAACGATTAAGAATAGTTTCGGCGGAATCACGATCGATGCAAACGGTACCGTTGATCTTCTGAAGCTCCGTTCTCGTGCAGTTGCGGATAAGTTCTGGCCATTGATTCAGGTAGAAGTGGTAGCTGCTGCTAAAGTATTTGTAGCTGAAATGGCTGCTGCAACTACTCCTGCACAACAGATGGCTGCATTTGTTAAGCTTATCGGAAACATCACGTCTATCATTTCTGCGTATGAATTGATGAGTGTTGTTACCAATGAACGCCCCGTTATTACCGTATTTGCATCGCAAAATAACGTTGGTATTCGCCAGGGTAATGATCGTGTAATTACAACCTGGGACATCTACACTGCCACGGTTACCGATGACAAAGAGGGTGCGGTATTTACCAAATCTAGAACAGCTACAGAAGAGTTTGATCCAGGTCTTAAATTGGATCTCACTCCGGAAACCTATACGTTCTTGGCTATTGACAGTGATGGTGATACAACGTCTCTTACTGTTACTTCCCAATACAAACGCCAGACTCAAACGAACTTCTTTGTACACGACCAAGGTACTGTACAGTAAGTCGGTTTTCTGTTCGGTTCTATTTTTAGGGCTGTCTCCCACAGAGATGGCCCTTTTCTATAGAAACTGATTGCGCTGTCACAGTATCCTTTGGTGTGGTGATCCTCAAAAACAACGTGATATAGATGCGGTGTAAAACAGATGTTCTTTTTTAAGAACATTACCCAATTGTAGCGGCGTCTCGCAGTCGCCTTTCTATTAGTAGAAATGTGGCGCGCGCGACTCGCCGCGACGGAACCGGAGAGATGCAATTATTTCACACCGGAGCTATTCTGGTTTCAACGCAGAGAACAGTTATTTGTCTGCGGAGTTTTTCTTATCTGTGGTAATACTCTGCATGGTGTATATTTGCGGTATTCTTGTGAACGGGAGAATCGCGATACATGTCGATTTGAATTATCGGTTTAGTTCTTAACGTATCAGGCCGTTCACCGCTGAGTGCTCTTTTTGTCTAGTATGAGGTTTTACATGCGAATTTTCCTGTTGATATTGTTCTCTGTTACTCTTCTTTTTCCCCAAAGAACCCGCTTTGAAACCAACACCGAAGAGTTAGTTGCTGTTGGTGTAAACGGCGCAAAGGTAACGCCCGGCACCTATCGCGTATCACCGGATCAGCGCGTTCTCGATGTTATCAAGATGGCCAACGGGGGGAAACTGCCTCCTCTTGATACGATTGATTGCCGCAATATTGTGGTTACCAATCCATCGGGTAAAAGTGACACCTTTGACATTCTTCGTTTTCTCAACACAGGAGACCTTTCTCAAAATCCCTACGTATCTGGTGGGCAATCGATTCGAATTGGATTTGCGACAGAGTGGGTGTTTTTATCCGGCGATATTCAAGGCGTTCTTATGGGAAATATTCCCCTGAAAAAAAAGGAGACCGCAGCGGAACTTTTATCACTCTACACACCAAACGCAACGGCAGATTTAGACGCGATACTGATTGAACGGATGAATGAGCCTTCAAAAGAGTATTCTTTCAGAGCATTAGATCAACAGTCGTTAAAAAATCTCGATGCAATCACTATCTTTCCCGTAAAAGAACGCAAAGATGTACAACGGGTACTGATCACCGGTGAAGTAAAACGTCCGGGTATCTATTCGATTGTCCACGGTGAAACATCGGCCCGGTCGCTCATTGAAAAAAGTGGCGGTTCCACTGAATGGGGTGATCTTTCCGAAGCGTGGGTTGTGCGCAAGGGCAAGAAAAAGCTGATACCCGGAAAAGAGCTCTCCTCTGGTATGGAGAGTGTTAAAAAAGAGATTACCTATTCGGTTTCGAACAGCATTAAATCAGGCGATTTTCTCATTTTGCCTCTGCGCGATGAAGATTCTAAGCTTGAAGATGGGGACGAAATTGTGGTGCCGCGCAAGGAGAATCTCGTCTATGTAAGCGGAAAAGTCAAAAATCCAGGCGGGTATCTCTATACTCCAGGCAAAGATGTGAATCATTATATTGCCGCTGCAGGTGGTATCTCTTCCGGTGCCAATCGCCGCGAATTGACGGTGGTGGAAACCTTTGGCGATGTCTATCGGACAGTCGAACGAGAAAAGCTCACTGCAGGAGATATCATTTTCATGCCGGAGAAGGACAAAGAGCGTCAAACGCGGTTTGTTCTGGGGGTCATAACCTCAATTGCTTCAGTGGCAACTTCACTAATTACTGTTGTAGCGTTTACTCAAAATCAAATTAACAACTAAGGTATATATATGGAATTAATCGAATATTGGCACCTTCTCCTCCGCCGCAAGTGGATAATTCTCTCTGCACTCGCCATTTTTTTTATCGGTGGAGTTGTGTACGTATCCGTCGTTGATCCTGTCTATGAGGCGAATGGTAAACTCTTGCTTGTTGAGGATAAAGGGTTATCGGGCTTGGGTTCAATGGGTGCCTCGGGTGATCTCATGCTTTCGGCGATTGGAAAAAAAGCCGATCCTATTATGACTCAGATCGAAATGCTTAAGACGCGTCCGGTATTAGAAAAAACAATTGAAAAACTCCAGCTTACGGATAAGACGGGAAAAACACCATCTTCGGGTGCTCTTGCAGGCATGTTGGGGTTTTCTGTTGTAACCAATACCAATATTATTCAATTGACCTGCAAAAACGGCGATCCAAAACAAGCTGCAGAGATTCTCAATACCTTATCAGATATCTATATCGAAGTGAATCGGGATATTAATCGCGCATCTGCCACGGCAGCGCGTGAGTTTATCGAAAAACAGGTGGCTGCACAGAAACAGCAACTCGATAGTGCAGAAAATGCCCTTGCTCGGTATAAGTCAAAAACGGGGACGGTTTCACTCGAGCAGGAAACTCAACTGAAAATTGGCGGGATTGCTCAACTTGAGTCTGAATTGGTCAAGGTTGAAGCTGAGTTGCAAGGGATCAAATCTGAGATTCGCGCATTTGAAATTAAAACAGATGAACCGGGGGCGCGGAACAGTTCTAAATTTACACAGTGGCAAGCGGCTCTCGAAGAAGCACAGCGCAGTCTTTCTATTTCTGAAGCGCTGCGCAATCGACTGCAAACAAAAATTGCCTCTGAAAACAGTTCGCTCAACCGGTTGCCTAAACAAGAGATCGCCTTTGCGAATCTGGTTCGCGATACGGAGATTGCAAAACAGATTTACGCCGGACTTCTCGAAAATCATGAACAGTTTAAAATTCGGGAAGCATCAAATACTTCGACGATTAAGATGGTTGAACCTGCAGTAATTCCGGATGAACCGATTGAGCCTCAGAAAAAGAAAATTCTTATGCTTGCGGTGATTGCTGGTTTTATGGTTGGTTTCGGCATTTCGTTACTTCTCGAGTATCTCGATGACACCCCGCGGTCGCTCGATGAATTGAAACGAATTCTCAATCGCAATCTACTCGGCGCGATTCCGTATATGAAAAAGATGGCACCTTTATATACCCGCGAAAGCTCCGATTCCATTGCTTCAGAGTCACTGCGTTTGATTCACACCAATATGAAATTTACGGGACTGTTGACGAAAAAACACAATGCGATCATGTTGACCAGTTCGCAGCCCGGCGAAGGAAAGACGACGACAAGTGTTAATCTCGCAGTTACTTATGCTGAATTGGGAAGTAAAACCGCCGTTGTCAATATTGACCTTCGTCGTCCTTCATTCCACAAAATGCTTGACTGGGATTTTAAACTGGGAGTAACGGACTATTTGATCGGTGATGCAAGCTACGAACAGATTGCCTATACAGGATCAATTCCCAATCTTACCGTAATTCCTGCGGGAACAGTTCCCCCCAATCCTGCGGTATTAATTGGTACACAGAAAATGGTAGAGTTAATCAAGAAGCTAAAGAATGACTTCGATGTGGTGCTTTTTGATACTCCTCCCATAACAATGGTCGCGGAAACACTTGATATTGCACGAGCTATGGACGGGGTCTTACTTCTCGTAGATATGGCCGATTCTTCGACGCGGGCTATTCGCCATATGGCGGGACTCCTTGAAGGAAAAGACCTTCCAATTCTTGGTTTTATTGTAAATAAAGCAGGGAAATCAGGCATCGGGCAATATGGGAAATATGGGTATTCCTACGCATTTGACAAGTAGTAATATCCTTCGTGATCGCCTTTTCATGAGGCTCCTCTCACTCGGGGGGAGCTACCTCTCGTAGCAATTCGCGTACACTATCTTTATAAGTTGCTATAAATTATTTTTTTTACACTGTGGTACTGCGCGGTAATGAAATCTAAAGGTGCTTAAGAGACATGAAAAAGCCGCCGAAATGGCTATTAATCTGATTGGTACTGGTAACAGGTGCCGCTATTTTGATCTGGTTCTTCTTTGTTTTCTTTAAACCTAATTTCCGCAGTAGAATACAAATGCCGCGGGATGTGGCCGGTGCCGAGCCTCCTTCGCTTTTACTTCTGCCCCAGCCGCTTTTCGAGTCACAAGTGCCTCTGCAAAGCTGGCGGGACAGCGCGTAAAATAGTGCGGGTATCTCGTCACCAATAACCGCGCCACCGGCTTACCTTCGTTCCAACTGCATCGACTATAGTCTCAAGGTGGTTAAAAGTCATACCTTTGCGGCGGACAGGGGAAACACA
>JAIFMU010000177.1 GCA_020048285.1 bacterium
TTCATAGTTCCCAGAACTACCGCCGCGCCGGACATGTCGCTGCGCATTGATTCGATAAATCCGCTCGGTTTCATGTTCAGACCGCCGGAATCGAAAGTTACTCCTTTTCCGATAATTGCTGTAAAATCCGATGATTGAGGATTTCCGGTGTAGCGAATGATTGCCAAGCGGGGAGGAGTTAGCGCTCCTTGACCTACTGCCCACAAGAGGCCAAGACCTTTTTCGCGAATCTCTTTTTCCGTGAGTATTTCAATTGTCATAGCATCGCAACTATCTGCAATCGCTTGAGCTTCTTGGGCGAGGCGAGCGGGGGTGATGATTTCTGCATTTTCATTAATTAGATCGCGCGCAAAGTTAACCGATTCGGCGGTGACTTTAGCCGCGTTGACGATTGCGGTGTCTGCACCGACTAACTCAACTGTTTCCACGTGAATAGTTTTTTCGGTAAGATAGCGGTCATAGCTGTAATCGCCGAGGATTACCGCTTCTACAACAGCGGTGGTCAACTCTTTTGAGGACAATTCGATTGAACAGGATGTTACTTTCTGTGATGAAAACTGGCGGATAGCTGATGCAACGGCATTGCGACACTCTTCGGTGGTGATCTCTTCGTCGCCGGTTCCGATATAGACAACACGCCCTGAATCGGTATACCGAAGGGTTGAAGTTCCCGCTTTGCCTTCATTTCTGTACAAATAATGTTCATGTTTTCCTCTTTTCATTCAATTAACTCACCATAATATACAATTTTCATGTAGTTAAACAGGTGGTGAAAACAGTAACTGTTGCAAAAGATCAACAGATAGTTGAAATGCATTTCACACAATTTTAAAGAGTTATAAAAAGCTATATTTCCGACGATTCTAAATCCATCTGCTCTGTTTTCATTTGGTTTGGGGAAAAATCACTATTTAAAAGGTCTCGGTTCGCCGTTGCATGATCCTTTTGAGTTCAGAGATTTAAGCATTTATAAAAACTGTGGTGTATCGATTATTCGGTACGAACGAGGGAAATCCGTGAAAAGCGGATGCGGGCCCACCGCCGTAAACGGGGACCATTTCCACCTTATGTCACTGTGATCTATTCACGGGAAGACGTGGAGAGTGGGTTGATCCGTGAGCCGGAATACCTGCCGCAGTTTTAGAGTGGAACTTCCGGGGTTTAGGGAAGGGAAGCCATACTCGTAGACACAATGGGCGTCTCCGCAATCACAGTGATTTCGGGGACTTTTTTATTTTGAGGGATAAATGGCACAACTGATCTATGTAACTGGCGGGGCGCGCAGCGGAAAAAGTTCTTTCGCCGAGTCGCTTCTCGAGAAAGAATCGGCGGTTCTCTATATCGCCACGGCAATTCCGTTCGACGGTGAGATGCGCGATCGAATTGCCCGCCATCGCGCCGATCGCAATCCTCTGTGGAAAACGATGGAGCAGTATTCTGGGTTTAAGCAGAACCTTCCCAATGAACTTGAAGGAATCTCGGCGGTTTTACTTGATTGTCTCACGGTGATGGTGACAAACATTCTTCTGAGCGATGAAAACGTGTCATTTGATTCGATTTCAAAAGAGATGGCCGATTTACTTGAAATGCAGGTTATCACTGAAATAGAAGAACTTCTATCGGCGTTCGATAGATTTGAAGGACCTGTGGTGTTGGTTTCTAATGAAACGGGCATGGGAATCGTCCCTGAAACACCACTTTGCCGATTGTTTCGCGATATAGCGGGAAGGGTCAATCAATACTGTGCCGCTCGAGCGAGTAGTGCCTATCTTTTAGTTTCGGGGATTCCCATGAAACTGAAAGGTGTTGCATTGTGAAAAGGTTGATACAGTCAATACTACTTCAGATTCAGTTTTTCACGAGGATACCGCTTCCGATTTCGGTTCCCTATTCTGAGTCTCACTTTATTCGCGGTATTATTTGGTATCCCGTTCGTTCTTGGGATTGCCGTGCTTTTGATACTCTCAACAGGGGTGTATGGAATACTTCATCTCGACGGATTAGCGGATACGGCGGACGGATTTTTTAGTGGAAAAGATCGAAATCGCACACTGGAGATTATGCGCGATTCTCGCATTGGCACAAATGGGGCCGTTGGATTGATTCTCTTTTTTGTGGTAAAGATCTCCTTGTTGCTGACACTGCAGCACTCTCTTGTCGCAATGGCATTTGCAGCTTTGGGTTCGCGGTTTAGCATGATCGCTTTGGCGGGAATTGGCACCTATGCACGAAGTGATTCGGGATTGGGTGGCGGTGTAATTACGGGTGCAAATATATGGACGATTGTGCGATCGTGTCTGATTTCTCTTGCGGCCGCTCTCGCTTTTTTTCCCTCATTTTGGATTGTTATCTGTGTGATTTTTCTTGTATCACTCCTGTTATCCGTGGCTATGAATCGGTTTTCACACAAAAAAATAGGCGGGATCACTGGCGATGTCTTGGGAGCACATGTTGAACTTTCTGAATTGATTTTCCTTTTGATTTGTGTCATAGCCGAGAATGGCGGTTGGCTATGAAAGAACTTCTGCTAATCCGCCATGGAGAAACGGATGCTTCACGGGATGGACTCTTTTGCGGCAGTTCAAATCCATCGCTTAATGAAACGGGGAAAATGCAGGTCAAATCACTGGTGATTCGCGTGGGGCAGGTTCAACCGGATGCGGTGTTTGTCAGCCCGCTGAATCGCACAGTAGAAACGGCACAATTGCTCGGTGTCGAATCGTATCAAACTGCAGATGCTCTTCGCGAGTGCCATTTCGGCATTTTTGAATCGCTCAATCGTGACCAGTGCGCAAAACTGTTTCCTTCTGAATGGAGTGCGTGGTGTAACGATGGAACTATTCCTCTCGGCGGTGAATCGGTGGAAATGGTGGCTGATCGGCTATTTCCGTGGCTCGATTCATTGCAAAATAACAAATACAAAACGGTGATGATAATTTCGCACGGCGGGATTATTCGCCTTGCTCTGAGCTATCTCCTGTTTGGAACAGCAGAGTATCAGTGGAAATTTCAAGTAGATACCGCAACGATTGCACGGATTGGGTTTGATGGATCATTCGCCTATCTAAAAAGTTTGCAGGAACGATAATCAAGAATTACATACCCATGACTTTATAGGAGAACGTATGAATCTTTTTGAATCAACAGTAGCTCAGATTGGCGAACTCGATAGCGATGCCATGGAAAAGGCGCAGGCTCACCTTGACTTTCTGTTGAAACCTCAGGGAAGTTTAGGCATGCTCGAAGAAAATGCGGTAAAGTTGGCGGGGATCACCGGTTCGTTGACACCGGAACTCGCTCACAAGACAATTATCGTTATGTGCGCCGATCACGGCATTGCCGCTCAGGGGATTAGCTCGTTTCCTCAGGAAGTGAGCGGGTTGATCGCTGAAACGATGGTCAAGGGATTGGCCGGAGTAGCGGTGCTCGCAAATCACGCAGGAGCATCAATTCGGGTGGTCGATATTGGACTCCTGGGCGATGTGAATCACGAACTGATAATTTCCCGCAAAATCGCTCGGGGAACGGCGGACTTTTCCATCACGCCAGCCATGAGCCGCGATCAGATGATTCAGGCGATTGAAATTGGGATTGAAGAGGCTCAGAAGGCTATAGAGGCCGGTGCGCAGATTTTGGGAACGGGAGAAGTGGGAATCGGGAACACCACAGCGAGTACAGCTCTACTTTGTGCTGTCACGGAAAAAGATCCGGAGGAGTTGACAGGTCGCGGTGCAGGACTCTCCGACGACGCGTTTGAGCATAAAAAAACGGTGATTCGCGAAGCGTTAGCTCGTTTGAAACCGCGCAGTGACGATCCCCTAGATGCCTTGATGAAAGTTGGGGGATTTGAAATCGCCGGACTTGTTGGCGTGTATCTTGCGGGAGCCGCGGCGCGAATTCCCGTGGTGATCGATGGATTCATTGCTGGAGTTGCGGCACTTGTGGCGGTGAAAATCAATTCAAAGGTGAAACCATTTTTGTTTGCTTCGCACAAAAGTGAAGAGCCAGGCGCAGTTGAAGTGGCGCGTCAATTGGAACTCAACCCAATTCTCGACATGCACATGCGACTCGGTGAAGGAACAGGTGCGGCGTTGGCATTTCACTGTATTGAAGCGTCGGTGGCGATTATGAAACAGATGGGAACATTTGCCGATATTGGCATGGGTGGTTCATGAAATCGAAACAGAAAACTGCGGCGATTATGATTCAGGGAAATACTTCCGACGCGGGAAAGAGTGTTATTGCCGCGGCGATCTGCCGGATTCTCACGCGCCGTGGGTTTTCCGTCGCGCCCTTTAAAGCTCAGAATATGTCGAACAATGCCGCCGTCACTCCCGAAGGCGGAGAAATCGGTCGAGCGCAGGCTGTTCAGGCATTGGCCTGTAATCTCGCGCCGGATGTGCGCATGAATCCACTTTTACTGAAACCGAGTTCAACACTGGGATGCCAAGTAGTTCTTTTGGGTAAGCCGATGGGAAACATGAATGTACACAAGTACCATTCAGCTCGGAAGGATCTGTTCGAACAGGTGAAAGCTGCCTATGATTCACTGGCAGAAGAGGTGGATATCGTCGTAATCGAAGGAGCGGGGAGTCCAGCGGAAATCAATCTTATGGCTCACGATATCGCCAATATGAAAATGGCTCAGCACGCTCAAGCCGCCGTGTTTATCGTTGGCGATATTGATCGGGGAGGTGTATATGCTCACTTTATTGGGACCTATTCCTGCTTGTTTGATCAAGACAAAGATCTTGTTAAGGGTTTCATTGTAAATAAGTTTCGTGGTGATAGTTCACTTCTTACTGAAGCTCATGATGAAATACTTCGCCGGATTGGCGTCCCCGTGATTGGTGTCGTTCCTGCTATTGAATCAATTGCTATTCCCGAAGAGGATTCGTTCGCATTTAAGAACGACTTTTGCGGATGGGAAGCGAAACGACGCGATGCCATTACCGTGGCGCTTATATATTTGCCTCATATGGCAAATCTCAATGATTTCGAACCCTTTGCCGGAGAACCGGATATACGGATGCTATTGGCCGATTCGCCAGACCAAATCGGCGGGGCTGATCTGGTGATTATTCCCGGTAGTAAAAATGTGATTTCTGACATGGAATTCCTTCGCGAACGAGGTTTTGTAGAAGCACTGCAGCGCTATAGTCAGAGAGATACAACAACGATACTGGGGATTTGCGGCGGTTTTCAAATGCTTGGATCAAAAATTGCTGATCCTTTTTGTGTGGAAAGTACCGGAGAAACGGTGAAAGGTACATCTCTACTGAATGTGAATACCAAACTAGAACAGTGTAAAACAACAACTCTTGTTCGAGCACATCATACGGCGTGGAATGCGCCGTTGCATGGCTATGAAATTCATCACGGTGTGACCGATGTTGAATCACTGAACCCACTTGCCGAAAGCGATTCAGGCGCTGTTTTGTGGAAATCGTCAAGTCAAAAAATCTATGGAACCTATCTTCACGGATTATTTGATTCCGATATCTTTCGCCGTCGATGGATCGATGAAATACGATTGCAAAAAGGGCTCGAACCGCTGAGAGAAGTTCTGTTTCGGTACGACGTCGATGCCGCTCTGGATAGGCTTACCGATGTGGTTGAGCAGTCGATCGATATAGAATTGATTTTAAAATCAGCAGGATTGAAGTAGTCTCAATCTACAGATTTAATTGATACTCTTTGCAGAGATCGACTAAATCATTCGGAAGATCGGCGGTGATTTCATAGGATTTCCCGCGAAACTCAAAGCGAATCGCAGAGCAATGTAATGCTTGGCGAGGAAATTCGAGATCGATCAATTCCGGTGTTTTTCGCCAAATTGCGTAGAGTTCATGTGAAAGACCGTAAAGTTTGTCTCCCACAATTGGACAGCCCATCGAAGCGAGATGAACCCGCAGTTGATGTGTACGGCCCGTTTTCGGGAACAGGCGCACCAAGGATTTTCCATTGTTCGAATCAATCACTTCGTAGAGTGTTTCTGCCGATTTTCCCAACGCCGAAACAATTTGCCGCGATCGGATTGTTCCCGTTGGATCGGGCATGAGCGGTAGAGTTATAGTTCCACATGATTGATTCGGTGTGCCGTGCACAATTGCAAGATACTCTTTTTCCACAAGTCGGTCGGCGAAGAGATCCGAGAGTTCGCGTAGACCATCTTTGCCTTTAGAAACAAGCACAACGCCTGACGTTTCGCGGTCGAGGCGATTCACGATATCCGCTTCGGGAAAGGGTGGTGTGTTGTTTTCGCGAAGTTGATAGATCAAGTTGTGCGTAATCGACGATCCCTTTTTGTGAACCAATAGGTTTCCCGGTTTGTTTACCGCAAGAAATATATCTGATTCAAAAACAATTGAGTAGGAGAGATCTGCCGCTGGTTCTTGAAATGGAGGTGCATCGTAAAGAAGGGTTTCTCTCAGAAGAAGAACTCGATCGGCAGAACATATTTCTTCGCCGATCGTAAAGCGTCCTTCTAAAATTCTTTCAACCCACTGTTCGGAAGTGAGATATTTGAAACGTTCCACAAGGTAGTCGATCAAGGATTTTTTCTGCTCCCGTTGACCGACATGGGTTGTTATGATCACTATCTTCCTCGAAGTCCCGACACTTTTGCATCGTGAGCACGCAAAACGAGATCAGCAATGACCCTATCGCAGTAGCTTTTTAGTTCTGCCGATTTGGGAAGTGTCGACACGATTGATTCGATAAATTTACGGTTTTCGACCAATTGACATGTCCATGGAAAGTTGAGGTCGTATACCCATCCTAACTGAAGCAATTTAAGCTCAGTGCGATTGCTTACCTGCTGGACGCGCACAATCTTTTTCTGATTGAGTGATTCGAGAATGTCTTCATGTACTGAGTCGCCTTCGGGAAGATTGAAATCGATCGTACCGTTGCGCTCTGGCTCACTTTGCGTGTAGTGCTGTGAAACAATCCTCAGAATATCGAGTTTGTCCGCATCGCGCAGAATTTTTGAAAACATCATTTCGCGTTTTGAGAGTTCCGGAGAAACTTCCAGTTTGTTGTGATGAATCACGGCACAGCGAATGAGCGCTGCATCTTCACGGTCGAGATTTTCAAGAACTTTTTCATCGTCGAGAATTTTCAATGCGAGTTCAGCGTGATTAATACTTTGACGATCGTTGAAAGTCCCAAAATCTCTCAACTGCTGATAGCGTCCTAAATCGTGAAGCATGGCAGAGAGCATCACCAACGTTAAATCGTGATGGTCGAGATGAAGAGATATTCCGATTCCGCGCGCTTCGATTACTACCCGTTCGGTGTGATCATATTTGAGATTGATATTTTTCATGTACTCTACGTCATTGCGGTGAAACGAATTGACGTATCGTTCATACCAATTCCGTATATCGCGTTCGTTCTTAACCATTTCCATATTAGTTCCCTTCGGGGAAAAAATGAGCTTCTAGCATTGCGCACCACGCGTGATAGATCGGAAGGTGCAGTTCTTGAATTTTTGGAGTTGATTGTGATGGGGCGATTGTTGCTGTAGTAGCCAGTTTTGCCAACTCCCCGCCGTCTTTTCCGACGAGTGCCCACGTGTTCATGCCGATTCCTCGAGCCACATGAAATGCGTTGACTACATTTGCCGAGTTTCCCGAAGTAGAAATACCAATCAAAAGTGAATTGGTATCGCCATATGCGTACACCTGTTGTGCAAAAATCATGTTTGGGTCGATGTCGTTGGCGTAGGCGGTGATTATTCCGCTTTGACTGACGAGTGAAATTGCGCGAAGTGTTCCCTGAAGGCGGTCAGCAATTTCTGAAGGAAACTTTTCTCGTTCTGATTCAGGAAGTGTTCTTCTCTGCATGAACCCTTTGAGTAGTTCTCCGACGATGTGTTCAGAATCTGCTGCACTGCCGCCGTTCCCACAGACAAGGACTGTTCCATTGTTACTGTAACAAGCTACTGCTAAATCAAATGCTTCTTTGATTGATTCTGCACAGCACTGAAGTTGAGGGTATTCAGCAAGAAGAGTTTCGTATATATGTAAAACGGTTGAATTCATAAATCCTCCGGCTATCCGGTTTTAAATCCATAGAATGACTAAAATAGTTCATAAATCGCCAATTGGCACGATTTTTAGTTGATTCTGCGCACATTCAAGGTGATTTTGAATCACAGACTGTGATAGTTTTCGGTGATGGTAGTATCTTGACTGTTTTTGGTGCTTCTATATTTCTATTTAATAGTTTGTTGAGTATTTTGATTTGAGGTGTTTGTTTAGGTTACATGTCTCAAATTCGTTTCGGTGACATTTGAGACAATAGTGGAAGAGATTATGGTTTTCCGGTTATTATGGTAACACCGAACTGTTTTGTTGTTGAAACTGCCGTTGGTTTGGAGGATGGGATAATGAGTTGTGTCGGAATCTGAACAGGTACTGATACTGATACAACTGCGTAGTCTGAAACAAGGCGAGAAAGTTCGCTGTTGATCGCACTTATCGAAGGCGCGCAGACAATCTGTGCCCTGCTGACTCCCGGGGGATTTCCCAATGATACGGTCACGGCAATTTCGTTTCCCAGCGGAAGTGGTTCGGAAACTGATATTACGATGTAGTCGGTCGTCATTTTGCTGAGTTTTTCGTTCAAGAGTGCGACTGTCGGTGCTGTTACAATTTCTGCATTGGTGATTGATCCTGCAACAGCGATTCGTGCAATCGCGAGCAATAATACGAAATGTTTCATAATTTATCCTTCAAAAAAGGTATTGGCTAGTTATTGTAAATGTACATTACCCCATAGTGAGTGTCAATGTCATGTTATTGTGCTAGATATGATGAATGTGCTAGTGGGAGCTGGCTGTGTTTTTTGTTTGCTGCGACTGTGCATTTTTAATGTTTTCTACTGATTGGTAAGGGTGGGACTCTTGTTCGCGATATTTTTTAAAAACATTCTGGGAAGATATGTGGAATAAGGTGTTTTGTTGATTGTTTTACTTCGAGTATATCAATGTTTTGCGATAGTTCTTCCGCAAAGGAACTCATTTCAATACCCACCAATCCACAAGGGTCAATAAATCGGAAGGGAGCCATGTCAAGATTGATATTTATTGCAATACCGTGCATGGTGACTCCGCGTTTTACCGAAATTCCAAGGCTGGCGAGTTTTTTGCCGCTGACCCATACACCGTTGTTGCGAATATCTCGTTCTGCAGCGATTCCCCATTGTGTAGCGAGATTGATGCCTAGTTGTTCAAGCCGAGAAATATACTCTTTAATCGTTATTTTCAGGGAGGGAAGGTGAATAATGGGATATATAATAAGCTGTCCCGGTGCATGGTAGGTGGTATTTCCTCCTCGATCAGTGTCGATCACCGGAATGTCAAAGTTTGTAGGAATCGTATCTTTTCTAAAATGTCGTCCTCGCGTGTACACCGGAAGATGTTCAACGATAAAAAACGAACTGCCGAACTCTTCGGCTTGTCGTTCGTGGGTTTCTCGCTGCATTTTTAAAAAAGAGGAATACTCCACCGGTACATCTACTATCACAATTTCATTCATACGTGTTCCTATGATCGTCGTTAAAGATCTGTGGCAATTCAACACTCCGTATCAGGATATTATTCTCTATTCTAATAGTTGAAAAATCGGTACTACTATAAAAAAATGCTCGCAAACTTCTGTTTACAATTAGTAAGTTTTCCCGTAGCGATTGAATTATATAAAAAAGCCCTCGCAAATCATTGATCTGCAAGGGCTTTCTGTGGTGCGTTGTCCAGGGATCGAACCTGGGACCCACTGATTAAGAGGCTACCCTTAGAATGAGTGTTTAAGCCAAAAATAGCTTAAAATCGCTCTGGAATTGATAAAAAGTTGGTAAATATTTGAGACGACTCAATTCAGGTTATTTTCAAAACAACTTTTTACAGACTCATAATATACCCCCCCCCAAGTGTTATTCCCACCCCTTTTCTGGTATTACTACTCTGAAGTGAAACTTAACCATTTTCAGAGGAGCCAGCCATGGCACAACTTGTCCGCATC
>JAIFMU010000160.1 GCA_020048285.1 bacterium
ATTTGGCAACACTGTGTAGTAGAATGGTATCTGTTTGTCTGGATAAATTGTGTATATTAGTAGTATGGGAAATATGATTTGGCAACAGATGGTGTCCGACGAGATGTGAAGGGGGTTCTGTGATTTCTGTATTGGAGTATACCGATTTTCGCCTTTTTCTGCGCGATTATATCGAAGATCGTCAGGTTGTGATGCCCAGTTGGTCCTTTCGATTTGTAGCGTCTAAACTTGAATGCGATCCGGGATTTTTCAATCGCGTGCTCAAAGGTGAACGAACTCTTACTCCGGAATACCGAACACGTCTCGTTAAACTTTTAGCATTATCCGGGCGTGACAAGGAATATTTCGAACTGCTTGTACAATTTAATCAAGCAAAAAAGGAGATGGAACGGGATGAACTTTATTCGCGGTTGAAACTCTATCGCCGCGCTCGAATTGCTCAGGTGAGTCGCGATGAATACGGCATGTACGACGAATGGTACACGATTGTTCTACGCGAATTGCTCAATGTCTGCCCAATCTATGATATTTCTCCCGAATCATGTCGCCAATTGGCATCGAAACTGAATCCACCCTTGCAACCTTCCACAATTATACATTCACTGGAAACACTGCGCGAATTAGGGATGATTGTTCCGGATGATTCTGGACGACTCACTCTTAAGGATCGGATTATTTCTACGGGAACAAATATTCCACCGGATATCGTACGCCGTGTATTGCGTCAGTTTTTTCAGTTGGGTACGTCATCGCTAGAACGGTTTCCTCCTGATAAACGCGTCTGCGCAGCGCTCACCGTTTCGGTTTCAAAAAAGGGTTATGAAGAGATTAAATCGAAATTAGAACAGACACGGCGTGAAATTCTAGAAATTGTTCGAACCGATTCCGATGTAAATTCTGTATACAATATTAATTTTCAACTTTTTCCTGTTTCAAGCGAGGTTTCTGTATGAAATTGTGGAGCATTCTCTTTCTCCTGTTCTTGGTTAGCTGTGGAGGGCCATCAACCGCCAAAAATGAAGGTTCTGGTTCTGAAATTGTCGGAGTGGTACAAACATCTGATGAAAAAACGACGACTACAGCACTACGTGGGGTAATACCATTGCCCGATGCTCATCTGTATCTTCTTAAGGTTGATCACAAAGGTACCGGTCTGGAAAAACCGACAGAGTATAGCAAAAATGATGGAACGTTCCGCATTGCAGATGCTCCGCAGGGCGAGTGGATTCTCGAAGCTTTTGATCCGAAAACCGAAAAGTCTACGATCAAGCGAGTTCGCGTGAAAGGTGACGGAGAACCGATTGATGTAGGGGCAATGCTCGTCGTTACTCCTGCGACGATTAATTGTAGTATCAATTTAGGTGTTTCTGTAAACGTCACCTACGAAATGTATGTTTTGGGAACACGGACGTTTGCAAAAGGGAATCAAAACAAATTGAAAATTGCTCTCGAAAATATTCCTGCTGGACAAACGTATACCGTACAGTTCAAACTGCTTACACCGGTTCCGGCAACCCTAGAACAAAAGGTGACAATTCCTCTTGGAGGCACAGTGGATATCTCTTTTGATTTAAGTAAATATCTATAATTATAGAGGATTCTCTTTTGAATTATAGATTGGCGGCGGGAATAATCCCACCGCCAATTTTTTACACATGATTTCGTAACATTAATTCAAGAGGATGTGGGTTGAGAAAGTTTTGATCTAGTAAATAGGATGGCTGATATTTTCGCACAAAGTGATTGATAAGCGTTATCGGCACGATCAGTGGGATAAGATGATCTTGATAGCGTCGAATTAGATCTACAAGCTCTGCTTTTTCATCCGATGAAATATTTTCACGGAAATATCCCATAATATGCTCTAGTACATTGGCATTTTTCCCTACCGTGGCAGGCTGTTCCAATACTTTCATGAAACGGGGGAAATATTCACTGTACACAGATTCTGAATCTGCAGGTTTTGCTGATCCGATAATTGCTCCTAGTTCCTTTTGTCCCACCGGTGAATGAGCCATTAATGTGTATTTCCAGCGCGCGTGGAATGTCATGATCCGATTGAGCGAATGGTCACCCTCAATGAGTTGTTTCCACTGAAATTGCGCAAAAATTCGTTCTATAAAGTTTTCGCGAATTCCATTGTCAAACAAACGCCCCTCTTCTTCCACAGGAATTGAAGGAAAGAGTTCCCGGAATCGCGATGCAAATATTCCGCCACTGTTTCCTGAAATCGCATGGCCGGCGGTGTCGTACAATTTTGCTCGAAAAACAGCGCAACTGGGGGATTTTGATTTGAAAATAAAACCACAGAGTGGAATATTTTTGAGGTCTTCCATTTTTGTTTCACGCCATTCGATCATCTGAGCAGTTTTGTCCTGATTCGAATTCACCGTCCGCAGTTCTACGCCATTTTCGGTGCGAACAAGGCGAACAGCTTCGCGTGGAACGCCCATTCCGCACTCCATTTCAGGGCAGATTATATAAAAGTCGACAAAATCGCCGAGCGTATCACGCAAGTAGTGCATCAGTTTACTTCCGCCATCGTAGCGCACTTGATTTCCTAAAAGACAGGAACTGATACCAATGATTGGTTTGTCCATAGTAACTCCTTAAAAAGTTTACATTTAAGTATACCCTGTGTTATGTCACTTTGTAAATGAATTGTTTGAATATCGCCTGAGAGGGAATTGCTGTAGTATAAAAAAAGGTGAACCATAATTAGGATCACCTTTTTTAATCTCGAAAAACAATTCGTAAATTTCTTGAAGTTTAGAACACTTCAGAAATAGAGATCAACTTTTCTCGAAACTCGATCGTTGTTCCTGCTTTGGCATCTTTTATCATCATTCCAAAGGGCGAACGAAGAGATATTGGCGTATACTCATCGTCTTCAATTTCGATATCTTCGCCGCTAATCGCAATAAAGAATTTCCCCAAAGTCGTATTGATAACCGAGCCGGTTTGAACCGTGTTGTAAATTTGGCTCACATTGATTGTATTCAACTTTTTGCGCAGTTCCACTGTTGCATCCAGTTGTTCCACATACTTCTCTTGTTCCAACTGCATCAGAGCTACATCGCTCTCATACATATCGCCGGAACTGGTTTTTGATTCACTGCGCGCCGCATCCTGGGCTGCATCGATTGAAAACTGTTCAGAAGCGATGCGTTCATCAATTTCGGCAATGAGTGAATCGAGTAGTTTTCTTTTTAATACAAGTTGTTCCACTTTACTCTCCATATTGTGGTGAATTGGCACAGAATAGTTCTGTGCCAAATAAAAAAAATGATGATGTTATCCTAATTGTGCGAGTATTTCCGCCGCTGCTTTTGCGGGATTTTCAGCTCCGGTAATTGCGCGACCAATTACGAGAAGCGTGGCGCCATTGGCGATTGCATCAGCAGGAGTGGCAATGCGTTTTTGATCACCTGCATCGACTCCGGCCGGACGAATACCTGGAGTAATAATTTCAAATCCTGCAGGAAGTGTAGGTTTCACCACGGGAAGATCCGCGGCAGAACAAACGATTCCGTCGATACCTGAACGGCGAGCGAGTCCCGCAAGGTGAACAACCTGATCTTCAACGGTGCCGAGAATGCGCATATCGCTATTCATACAGCGCTGATCGATACTGGTGAGCACAGTTACGCCAATCAATTTAGGGGCTTTCGTTGCTTTCGCTGCGGCATTAGCCGCTGCAGTGAGCATCTCTTCCCCACCAATAGTATGAAGTGTCAGATAGTCAACTTCGTGCATTGAAGCAGCCGCAACGGCTTTTGCCACCGTGTTGGGAATATCGTGAAGTTTGAGATCAAGGAATATTTTACAGCCAAAGTGGCGTACCGGTTCGAGAATTTCTGGGCCGAAACGAATAAACTGTTCAAAGCCAATTTTGAATACACCTACAGAATCTTTTGTCGATTCGATGAGGTAGCGAAGGTGGGGAAGTTCTTCGATATTGTCCAGAGCAAGTGCGATATTGTTCTTGTCAGCCATGAAACCGTCCTTTCGTTGTAAACAATGAAAATATATAAAAAACCGTAAGATATTCAAAACAGCTTTTATATAATCGCGAAGAGATTTTCATTTCGCACAAAAAATAGGCCGACGATGCAATCGTCAGCCCATACATCAGTGAAAAACTAGCCATTTAGTCGAATCCGAGAAGTTTGCCTATTTGGTAAACCGCCGTTGCAACTCCCCACGCCAGAGCAAGCTGATAGGCCACAGAAAAGAGTGACCATTTCCAGTTGTTCAGCTCTTTTATGATAGTTGTTAATGCTACCACACAGGGTGTATAGAGCAGTACGAAAAACAGAAAAGCAATTCCCGAAAGTGGTGTAAAATGGTGTTTTAGTTCCGATTGTAGTGAACTACTTTTTTCGTTGGCGTTAGTGTCCACCGCATAAAGTACACCCATAGATCCTACTACTACTTCTTTCGCAACAAATCCGGTCACCAGCGATACTGCGCCTTTCCAGTCTGTTCCAAAAGGGCGAACTGCCGGTTCGAGAAATGATCCCATTCGCCCAAGAACCGTTTTGGTTTGTAATTCTGAACTCATTTTCAGTTCCAATGCCGCAATAGAGTCCGCTTGTTGCGCAAATGGCGGGAGTGCTTTCACCTGTTCGATTTTTTGCGAATAATTCGCTGTTATCTGAGAATCTTTAGGATATTCACCGGCAAACCATAACAAGATTGAGAAAAATAGAACCACGGTTCCCATTTTGACAATGTAATGTTCGGCCTTGTGCCACATATGGATCATCACGCTTCTTCCGGTAGGAAGGCGGTAGGGGGGGAGTTCCATCACAAAAGGAATCTCTTCGGCATGTTTAAATATTGTGTTCTTGAAAACGATTGCCATCATGGCAAAGGCTAAAAATCCGAAGACAACATTGAATAAAAACACCACGTTTCCCGCGTGTTTTGGAAAAAGAGCACCAGCAAAGAGTACATAGACAGGAAAGCGAGCTCCGCAACTTATCAAAGGTGTTAATAAAATTGTTTTGATTCTGTCACTCGGTGATTCAAGAGTTCGCGCTGCCATAACTGCGGGAACTGTACAGCCTAACCCCATAATCATTGGTATAAAACTCTTTCCGTGTAAACCGATTTTATGCATGAATTTATCCATAATAAAGGCGGCGCGAGCCATATACCCGGTGTCTTCCATGATTGAAAGGCCTAAAAAGAGAATAAGGATATTGGGAAGAAACCCTGCCACGCCTCCCACGCCGGCTATAATTCCTTGAACGACAAGGTCGTGCAAAAGCGGATGGGTTATGTAGTGTGATGCGGTATTTCCGAGCCATACGAAAAATCCGTCAATCCACCCTTTAGGAATATCACCTAGTTTGAATGTCAGTTGGAAAAGGATCCACAAAAACATGAAAAAGAATGGATAGGCCCAAAACTTATGTGTTAGAACTGCATCGACATAATCAGAAATATCCACGCGATTTTTAACGGAATCGCGGGTGACTGTTTCTCGAGCAATTCCAGTGGCCCAGCCGTATCGCGCTTCGGAAATTAGAGATTCAGGTTCATCGCCGGTGATAATTTCTACAGATTTTATAATCTCTTTAACGCGATTACACAAAATGCGGCCCTCTTCACAGTTGGCAACAGAATCAATTACGGTACAGTCATTTTCAAGCAGTTTTATCGCGATCCATTCGGGAAGGTGTTTGTGGTCAAGTGCGCAACTGCAGAGTGAATTTTTAACCTCTTCAAAAGCCTTTGCCACTTCGGTTGAAAGATGCGGAGAGAAAGGAATGAGATCATAAGGACTTTCTCGGCGATCCACTTCTGCGAGAATTGCATCGATCCCCTTGCCGGTTTTAGCGATCGCCGTAACAACCTGTAAACCTAGAAGCTCTGATAGACGTTTTAGATCGACCATGTACCCTTTTTGCTGCACTTCATCCCACATGTTTAGAACTAGCAGTGGGCGAACACCTAGTTCGAGAAGTTGCACAGTAAGGTATAGCGACCGCTCAAGATTCGTTCCATCGACAACATTGACCACTAGATCTGGTTTCTCTTCAATAATGAAGTCTCGTGCAACTTTTTCTTCCATTGAGAAGGCTGACAGGCTGTAAGTTCCTGGAAGATCGACAAAGGTGTAAGCATGTCCATTGACCTTGCAAACGCCTTCGGTGATATCAACGGTGACGCCGCCCCAGTTCCCCACGTGTTGATGAGCGCCGGTGATTGCATTAAAGAGCGTGGTTTTACCGCAGTTGGGGTTGCCGACAAGCGCGACTTTTTTAATTATATCTGCCATTGTACTGTTCCTCTACTGTTTACGAACTTTTTTCCACAAGTATCTGAGCTGCATCTAGTTTTTTGAGACTCATGCGATATGTTTTCAATTGAATCTGAAGAGTTTCGCTTTCAGCACCACCGGCGAGCACTTTAATCGCTTGACCACAAGCTAAGCCCATTTCGGTGAACCGATTCTTTACACTGTTATTTCCTAGAATTTGGTATACGACGCATTCATCTCCTGCCGTGAGCGTGTCGAGTCCGGTGACAAGCGGTAGAGGTGAAACCGGCGAATCATCACGTCGATGAACTTCATCCCAATCATTCATGCGGGTAATTAAGTCAGTTCGATAAGATTCATCATTATGGATGATTGCGATGAACGTTTCGAGGCGTTTTTGGATCGATGGAGCAAGTCCATGTTCCATCATACAGGCCGCGCTATTGGCGGTTACAATATCGATACCAAGAATTTCCGTAAAGAATATTCTCAGAAGATCGTGTTTCTGACGAATTTCAGCCCCGACACGTTTGCCTTCATTAGTGAGCGTGATCGTTGCGTAAGGTGAGTAGTTTACGAGTCCTTTTTCCCCCAACGTGCGCAGTGCGATTGTAACGGAAGAGCGCTTTACATCAAGGCGCTCTGAAATATCTTTAACCCGTGCCACGGTGTTTATCTCTTCTAAATCCCAAATAACTTCAAGATAATCCTCAAGTGAAGGGGAAAGATCATAGTCTCTCAACATACAAACACTCCTTTACTGATGTTGTACGAATCTAACAGAAAATAGTTTCCGCTAATAAAGTATCAAATAGTAGAATTGGAAATGTTTTAGTGCTTAAAATAAAAAAGGTCGACATTTCTGTCAGACCGGATTGTTGAGCGACCTTCAGTTGAAAAATCGCTCTCGGTTAAAAAGAGTGAGCTTACTGCTCATCTCCCTTTTTCGAGAGCGAATCAACACTCTGTTTCATGAAATCGACCACTGTACTGAATTTCTCCCGGTTTCCCTCGTCGAGATCAATAAGCAACTGATGTGCGTTAAGCATCAATTTTGCCATTGACATTTGATCCGGTTTCGCCGATTGAACCATCTCTTGCAGTTGCACTTCTTCAAAGGATATATCTTCTACCATCTTGAACACGCGACTAAACCCGACATCGTTGAGAATTGATCCGATGTCTGAATCTTTTTTGTATAAAAGGACTGGGTGAGGAGCACCTTTGTGCATTTGGGAAACTGTAATTCTCGCAAGAATACCAAGATCGGTGCTGTCAATATACGTGCATTCACGCATATCAATAAGAACTTCGTTTACTTCCGCTCGTTCCACGAGATCGTCGATGAAACGTTCAAAATCAGTAGCAACGGTAGTGTATTTGACTGCACCCACCAACTTTATGATGCAAGATCTATCGGTAAACGCGTAGAGTACGCCGTCTTTAACCATGTTATTCACCTTTCATTACGGTGAAAAAGGAAAAAATCTGATTCAAGTATAGCATAATTCGATTGAAAATTCAAGAGTTGACTACTCTTCGAGCATAATTTTCAATTCGCCATGACTAAAATGATATTCGTGCTTACAGAACTGACAACTCACTATTGCGCCATTTTTCTCATCAATGAGCGACTTGATTTCGTCTTTACCTGCAATATTTAAGGCCTGACGCATCATTTGATGTGTACAAGTACATTTAAACACCAATGGAACCGTTTCGATTGTCTTGTGGGGAATTTCCGCAAAAATTTTCGAAATAATTTGTTCTGGTGTAAATCCATCGGCTAACATTTTGTTCAAGGGAGGTAAGGAGTTGATCATCGCCATAATTGATTCGATGTTCGATTCATCGCTTGCACCAGTGCCACCGTTCGAAGGGATAGACT
>JAIFMU010000101.1 GCA_020048285.1 bacterium
GAATCACTCTGAACAACGAACTAACAATGGGAACAGAATTCATCCTAACGATACCAGTGCAACCCAGGGGGGGTAAATGAGTACAATACTTGATCCATCGATTTTGGCGGATTTTATCGCCGAATCCACGGAACATCTCGCTTCGGCGGAAGAAGATTTCATGCTTCTAGAGAAGGATCCAGAAGCGGTCCACGGAGAGACGATTCACCGGATTTTCAGGGCTGTTCATACAGTTAAGGGAAGTTCCGGATTTTTCGGACTGGTTTCAATTGGTGCGGTTGCTCATGCCATGGAAACACTTCTTGCCATGGTTCGCGAAGGTGAACGAACACTGAATCCCGCCATGCTCGACGCTCTTTTGTCGGGAACAGATATGCTTAACTCTTTGATTGAAAATATCGAAACGAGTAATAGTGTTGATGTCTCTGCTGTGGAAGAAGCAGTGCTGTTTTTCGTCAATGGGAACACCGTGGAAAAGCCCAAACAGGTGGGATTATATAGCGACAAAGCAGAATCTGTTCACTTTACGCTCTCGAAATCAGTAGCCGCTCAGTTTGAACCGGGAAGTTTTCTCTATGAAATCATAGTTGATCTTGTTGAATTTGAATCTATTAAGAAAAATTCAATGATCGATTTTGTACAGGAACTTCAACAGACCGGCGATATTGTTGATGGCATGGTCGAACCGGATGAACATTCATTTGATGATGAAGAGTTTCCTTCTGCGGTGCTTTACCGGTTTCTGTATTGCACTGTATTAGAGCCTGATTTCATGTCAGTCCTGTTTCCCATCTCTCCAAAATCGATCATTCAACTGCGGAAAGAAGATTTTTCGGAACCTGAAATTGCAGCTGTGGTCGAAGAATCGCCGAAACAGGTGTCAACTGTTGCGGTGGACGGTGTGGTTGTTACCGATGAATCGACAACACTTCATACCGATCGATCCACCGATTCTCTTCGGGTGCGGGTGGATATTTTGGATAAACTGATGATGCTTGCCGGTGAATTAGTCCTCGTGCGAAATCAGCAACTGATGCACACCAGTGGCTCCGGTGGAGATCCAGTGTTCCGCACTATGGCTCAGCGACTTGACGTGGTCACGTCGGAACTTCAGGAGATGATCATGCGAACCCGCATGCAGCCAGTGGGAACGGTCTTTTCAAAATTCAGCCGGATTGTCCGTGATATGGGCAAACAGTTGGGGAAAGAGATCGAACTAGCGATCACGGGAAACGAAGTTGAGCTGGATAAGAATATTATCGAAGGACTTGGTGATCCACTGACCCATATTATCCGTAACTCCTGCGATCACGGTCTTGAAACACCAGATAAACGACTCGCCTTAGGGAAATCTGCGGCGGGTAAAATTACTCTCGATGCGTATCACGAAGGTGGGCATATTCATATCCACATCGCTGATGACGGTCAGGGGATTTCTCGCAAAGTCATTGCGAAAAAGGTTGTAGAGAAGGGACTTCGCACCGAAGAAGAGATCGCAGCCATGAGCGATAAAGAGATTGTGTCGCTTATTTTCCTTCCTGGATTTTCTACGGCAGAACAGGTCACGAGTATTTCCGGCCGCGGGGTGGGGATGGATGTGGTGAAAACATCGATCGAGCGGCTCGGTGGCGTAATTGATCTCAATTCCGAAGAGGGAAAAGGAACATCCATGATCCTTCGCCTTCCGCTGACTCTGGCGATTATCCCATCGCTCATCGTGAAATCGCAGAACCAACTGTTTGCAATTCCACAGATCAATCTCGAAGAGTTGGTTTGTCTCTACGACGAACATATTCACGAAAAGATCCAGTGCGCAGGCAGTCGCGAAGTGTACCATCTTCGCGATACGTTGTTACCGATTGTTCATCTCGATGAGATTCTTTCCAGTGCGATTCCGTGGAGTGATGATCACAAATCTGATCTGGCCGAACGGCATCGGATTGAACGGGAAGAACAATATGCAGAGTTCAAACAAGCGGTTAGTGAAGATAAATCTGCGGATATTTCAACCACATTTGCGGTTGTGAAAGCAGGGAATATTCGGTATGGCTTAGTCATTGACTCTGTTCTTGGAACTGAAGAGATCGTGGTGAAACCGATGCATCGCGTGCTGAAAAGATTGTCAATATATTCCGGTGCCACGGTTCTTGGTGATGGGCAGGTTTCACTCATTTTGGACACGCAGGGAATTGCTCGCCACGCTGATCTCGATCTCGATCAGGAAGAGACAGCTGTTGATGAATCAGCAATGGATCAATCTGTGAATGCCGGAAATCTCCGTAAACTTCTTCTCTTTAGATCCGGTATTGATGAACAATTTGCATTGGACATCCATGACGTACAGCGAATTGAAAAAATCAATATGAGCTCACTTGAACGAGTTGGGCACAAAGAGTTTATTACACTCGAAGACAGAACAGTACCTATCGTTCGTCTTGAATCGGCGGTTGATGTATCACCCTGTCTGCATAATGAAGATATGTATCTCATTATGCCAAATCACGGATATGGTGGCATTCTCGCTTCGGAAGTTATTGATATTGGAACCTATTCTGTTACGGTGGATACAAAAACGGTTCTTGGAAAAGCGATCGAAGGAAGTGCGGTGATTCGAAATCACCTATCACAAATATTGAATATATCAGGCCTATTTGAAACTATAGGATCGTAGGAGGAACGCATGGAACGTACAACGCATCCAGTAGAACAGGGAGAAAAAATGAATCTCTGTTCGTTTTGGATCTCATCGCGACTGTTCGGGGTGAATATTCAGGATGTAAAAGAGATTGACAGCAGCATTATAATCACGCCAACCTGCCATGCACCGGCTTCGGTACTTGGTTGCATGAACATCCGCGGGATGATTCATCTTGTGGTTGATCTTCGGCTCTGGTTCGGATTCGAACCGGCAACAATCACCGATGAAAGTAAGGTTTTGGTTTTTAAATCAACGATTGGCGAACCGTTTGGAATTCTAGTAGATAAGATGGATGACTTTGTTTCTGTTGCCACAGAATCAATCATCGATAGAAGAAAAGACGAAGGAGGGGTGTCACACAAAGAGGGGGAACGGCGAAGCGTGGGAAGTACCATGTGCCGTGGTGTTTGCGATATCGAAAAAGGATTGATGGCAGTGATCAACGCTCGTGCCATTCTTCCCGCGGTGGAATATGCCGTTGAAACAGAAGTTAATTAAACAAACAGAATCATTTTTCAAGGGGTTTTACGATGTCTAAACTGGATAACATGAAAATTGGAACAAAGCTGATTGGTGGATTTGTCATTGTGGCGGCGATCGCGGCGATCATCGGAATAATTGGAATTAAAAATCTCCACGTCATTGATGATGCGGATACGCTACTCTACAAGTCATATACGAAACCGCTTGCAGAAATCGGTGAGGTTGCCATTTCCTTCCATCGGGTACGCGTTAATATTCGCGATATGATTCGCGCAAATGATCCTGCGGTGATCACCGACAAAATTGATCGTATAAATGATTTTTCCGAACTAATTACCAAAAATATTGAATCCTATGAAAAAACACTGGTTTCCGCCGAAGGGAAAGCTGCGTTTGCCGAATTTTTGGAAACCCGTACAGCATTTCGTGAAGTTCTCGCTCAAATGATGGATCTTGCAAAAGCAAACCGCGATGCAGAAGCGTGGCTGTTGGTCGATGGTGAAGGGTTTAAGCGTTCTCAAGCAGAGCAACAGGCAATCGAAAAAATAATTGCATTGAAAATTTCAGGAGCGGAACAGATCGCCAAAGAGAATACGATTCTTGCGAATAATGCATCAACTCTGATGATTGTCTCTTTGGTCGTCGGTGTCCTTTTAGCATTAGGTCTTGGGATTCTCCTAACTCTTTCAATCACAAAACCGCTTAATCTCGGTGTGGCAATGATGAAAGAGATGGGACTTGGCCATCTTGGTATGCGTCTCAAAATGGATCGAACCGATGAGATCGGTGTTCTTGCGGGAGTAATGGATAAATTTGCCAATGATCTTCAAGTTCAGGTCGTTGGTGCATTGCAAAAAATTTCTGAAGGCGATGTCAGTTTTGATGTTCCTGCAATGGATGATAAAGATGAGATTGCGCCGGCTCTCAACAAGATTATCGTATCCCTTCGTGGACTAATATCCGAGGCTTCAATGTTGAGTAGTGCCGCAGTGGAAGGTCGCTTGTCAACTCGAGGTGACGTTTCTAAGTTCAATGGTGGGTACAAAGATATCGTGTTGGGAGTTAACGCCACGCTTGATGCAGTGATCAACCCACTAAATGTGGCGGCAAAGTATGTTGCCGATATCAGTGAGGGAACTATTCCCGCAAAAATCACAGACAGCTACAACGGTGATTTCAATACCATTAAAAACAACCTGAACACCTGTATCGATGCTCTTACCGATCTGATCGTCGAAGATGGTGGTCGTACATTAACCGCAATGGCGAACAAGGATCTCACGGTAAAAATGAACAAATCCTATCGCGGTCGGTATGCGGATATGAAAAACAATATCAATCAAGTGGTTGATAGTATGCGCAACACCATGGTCTCAATTCAGCAGAACTCTGTTACCCTTGCGGGAGCTTCGGAAGAATTATCTGCCGTCTCTAACCAGTTGGTGAATAATTCAGAACAGATGCAGAATCAGGCGAATACCGTTTCTGCTGCTACGGAAGAGATGTCTACCAATATCTCCATGATGGCTGCATCCGCCGAAGAGATGAGCGTGAATGCTCAGACAGTTGCCGCCGCTTCGGAACAGACGTCGCAGAATATGAACGCTGTTTCTGGTGCTGTGGAAGAGATGTCCGTTTCGATTAAAGATATTGCCGGTACGTCAAAACAGGCGCGTGACGTCGCGGTAAAAGCGGTTACCATGTCTGAAAGTGCTTCGGGAACCATGGATAAACTCGGTTCTGCAGCCAGAGAAATCGGAAAGGTCACCGATGTGATCAAACGAATTGCAGAACAGACCAACCTTCTCGCTCTGAATGCGACGATCGAAGCTGCCTCGGCTGGCGAAGCGGGCAAGGGATTTGCCGTGGTGGCCAATGAGATTAAAGAGTTGGCAAATCAGTCAGCTCAAGCGGCAGGCGATATCGCAAACCGTATCGAAGGGGTTCAAGGAAATGCCGGAGACGCAATTAAAGTAATCAGTGATATTTCTACAATCATCACGAAGATTGGTGAATCGGTGGAAACAATCAGCCGAGCTGTTGATGAACAGAACAAAGCATCCAACGATATTTCGGCAAATGTTGTTCAGGCTGCATCGGGAGCGCGAAATATCGCAGGGTCGATCACGGAAGTTTCCAAGGGGTCACGGGATGTTTCTCGCAATGCCGGCGAAGCGGCCAAAGGAGTGCGTGATGTAGCGGGGAATATTTCCGGCGTGAGCAAAGCCGCCCGCGAATCTGCTAGTGGAGCTTCGCAGGTGAATAGTTCTGCACGCGAACTTGCTTCTATGGCAGGGGCACTCAGAAGTATGGCGGAACAGTTCCGTGTATGATAGAATGATATGAAATGTTTAAAAGGAACGGGCCATGTGCCCGTTCCTCTGAATCTGTGAGGTGTACCATGACTCTTCTGAAAGTACTCATTGTTGATGATTCTCTCGTCTTTCGACACGCCGTCGCCGAAGCCCTTTCCACTGATTCCTCTGTAAAAATTATAGGTTCTGTCCGTAATGGTTTACTTGCGATGGAGAGCATTCGCAACAATCGCCCTGATCTAGTGACACTTGATATTGAAATGCCTGAAATGGATGGAATTGAAACACTCAAAGAGATTCAAAAGCTCAATCGTTCACACCCTGAACTGCCGGAAATCGCCGTGTTGATGCTCTCTTCGTTTACTCAAAAAGGAGGAGCAAAAACTATCGAAGCTCTCGAAATGGGTGCATTCGATTTCATCACCAAGCCCACGTCTGCTTCTGAAACGGAAGGGGTGGAAACTCTTCGTCGTCTTCTTACTCCGCGCGTAAGTCATGTTGCTTCATTGCGTTCGTTAGGAAAGTCAGTGTCACGAACACCGATTATACAACAATCATCAGAACAGCAGCCGTCGTCGATTATTAGAACTGCCGGATCGGTTGACGCAATTTTCATTGGAGTATCAACCGGCGGCCCAAAAGCGCTCACCGACATGCTTCCAGATCTCTGTAATAAAGTGTCAATCCCCATTTTTGTAGTTCAGCACATGCCGGAAAATTTCACTAAATCACTTGCCGAATCGCTAGACAAATGCTGTTCCCATACCGTGAAAGAGGGGGAGCATAACGAGTTAATTCATGTGAAAACACTCTACATTGCCCCTGGAGGCCAACACATGGCAGTGCGAAGAATAGGCCCTGATCTTCGTATTATTCTGACCGATACTGCTCCCGAAAATGGGTGTCGCCCCTCTGTTGATGTGTTGTTTCGATCCGCTGCGTCGGTGTTCAATAATGCTATAGCGGTGATTCTTACGGGGATGGGTAATGATGGAACGCCGGCACTCCCTGCACTGAAACAAGCGGGAATTCCGATCATCGTTCAGGATGAAAAAAGTTCCATTGTGTGGGGAATGCCGGGAAGTGCGGTGGCAACAGGACTCGTTGATGCGATTGTGCCACTACTTGAAATACCCGATAAAATATCAGGAATAGTTGCCAGAAAATCAAGGATATAGATCTCGTGAACACCATAGCTCTGCACAATTTCTAAGGAGAACTCCATGAATACAGAAGATTTTAAAATAATAACCGACTATATCTACCGCGTCTGCGGCATTGCCCTGGGTCAGGAAAAAGAGTACCTTCTCATTCAGCGACTTGAACCAATAGCGTTAGAATTTGGGTGTCCGGATCTCTCGTGTTTTGCGAAAATGCTCGTGGGACGAACATTTGACACTTCTCTTCGTGAAAAAGTAATTGAAGCTATTACCACCAATGAAACATCATTCTTCCGCGATATTCAACCATTTATTGATTTTAACACTATCATCCTTCCCGCTTTAGTGAAACTTGCCGAAGTGCGCTCGGCTCGAATTCCCGCTCGGCGAGGGAGCAAAATCGCAATCTGGTCAGCGGCAAGTTCAACCGGTCAAGAAGCATACACTTTAGCCATGTTGATCACCGAATATCTCGCGGGAAGATCAACGTCAATTGTTCCTCAGGATTTTTTGATCACTGGAACAGACATCTCCAGTCAGGTTTTGTCACAAGCAATGGCAGGTGAGTATTCTGAATCGGAAATTTCTCGGGGCTTGAGTTTTGATCGCAAACTCCGCCATTTTGAACAGATTGGAAGTAAATGGGTGGCAAAACCTCACCTGAGAGAGTTAGTTATGTTTCGGCAGTTAAATCTTATGGATGACTTTACTTTTTTGGGAGGATTTGATATAATCTTTTGTCGCAACGTTCTGATTTACTTCGATACGGAATGTAAAAGAAAAATTCTCTATCGCATGAATCAAATGCTTTCAGAGGAGGGTGTGCTCGTGTTAGGATCCGTGGAAAATGTCTACGGTATCAGCGACCGTTTTGAATCATACAGTTGCGGTGGTTCAAATTTTTATACACCGATTAAATAAATTCTATCTGGGGGAATTATGAAATTTTTAGTAGTAGATGATCAGGATGAATGCCGGACAATCATGGAACGGTTGCTCAGACGCTATGGCGATGTTGTAACCGTGTCAAACGGTTTCGATGCACTTACTGAGATAAAGAAAACAATGTTTGATATCATTTTTCTCGACGTGGAGATGCGTGGCATGAACGGTTTGGAACTGCTTCATCATTTGCGTGAAGTGGAACTCAACGCTGGAATATCTCTTGGCCATGGCGTCAAAATTGTTATCTGCACGGCTCATAAAGATGGGAAGACACTTTTTTCCGCCTTCGAAGAGTTTTGCGACGAGTTTTTGGCAAAACCAATTACAAAAGAGAAGATTGATAACGTAGTGAGTAGACTGGGATAATGTAAAGAAATCAAGGCTTAGTGAGACACTTCAAAAGTGGCATGTGCACTCTACATCTTAACTTAGGTGGTAGTGTTTTGGTTCAGCGTGAAATGTTTAAGCTGAAGTTAATGACTTTTTTCATAAACCACTTCCCCAAAACCATCTTTTCTGCTGCCGACTCGCCGTAAATAGTCGAGCTTTTGTAATTTC
>JAIFMU010000020.1:0-452 GCA_020048285.1 bacterium
TCGCCTTTGGCCCGCAGTGTCCAGAAATCAACACGGTCGCTCCCGATTCGATCACATGACCGGCAGATTGAATCCCCGCACCTTGCACAGCCTCGAGATTCTGCGTATTGTCAATATTTGTAAACCGCTTTGTTTCTGTATCATAGATCAAAAACGATTTTGCTCTTCCAAAGCGAAGTTCCACGGGAGATTCCAGTGTTTTACCTTCGGTGCTGATTGCTATTTTCATCCTTTTTTCCTTTTGAAACTGTTTGTCTCAATTTAGGACGAACACGAGGTTCGCCTCTACGCATTTCGTTTAATCGTTTTGTCGATTCTTCGTTTGGGCAAATTTCGTTGCGTCGGTGAATCGTTGTGTCGGTGAATCGTCAAACCGACACGATTTTCCTCGATTTTCCCGATTCGCACATCCCGGCATGGAAAAAATCGGGTTGTTTTCCAGTTCACCGGCA
>JAIFMU010000020.1:462-8591 GCA_020048285.1 bacterium
GGAATCACCTGTAATCCCAGTTCATTAAGCACTCGTTCGAACCGCCACGGAATCGCTCCGCAGATCAGAACATCCGCTTCCATGAGCCCAATCGAGGCAACTTTCTGTTGAGGTGAACCTTCCAGTGGGATTCGATCGACTATTCGCCACGAATCCCCATTCGATTCGATCCGCACCAGTTCAACTGCCGAATCAAAGACCGGAGCAACGCGATTGTTCCAAACAGGAATGAGTAGTTTCATGGTTCACCTCCTGCTATACAACTACAGGAACCGTGCCAAGTTAGAGAAGTGGGAGATTTTTGGATAACTGAGTAGCAGAGTTGCTACTTTTAGGTGTTGCATGGGTAGCGAGATTGCAACCCGCGACTCAGTGAGAACTTTCATGGGAAATGCCAGGATCGGGCAAAATCGCTTATTGAACCCACCGCTCCCACATATAAGCACGGTAATTCATTGTGAATCAACTATCTTGCATACGATTTTTTCTGATATCGAAGGCCTAAATGCGTCAACTTCTCAAAGTCAAAAACGATAGGACTTTTCATACCTTTCCGAACACATCGCACGCGGATACACCCTAAGAAATTGAGAAAAACAACCGCAAATCTCTCGGAAATAGCACCTAACCAGCACTCGTACAGATATCGACATGTCAATCTTGGGTATTCTTCAAACAAATGTCAGATAACACCCTTACGTTTCGTCTGAATAGCCAATTTTTTCAATCTCTGCTATATGCATTAAGAGGGTGCAAGTCAACAAACAGGACAAATGTCTCTACCATTAATTTCAGGAGATATCTGTCCTGTTCAAAATAATCAAACACGCACGGACTTTACCTAGTAATCAGCTGTCAGTAAGATGTTTACGGTAATTGTTAGCTCTTTTGAGTAGATTGTCAATCTATAGGCTTAGCAATAACTTTAACGTAGCGGGAAGAAGGTAATCGAGAATCGATTTGCGTTGTATTTCAATTAATATTAAAATCATACATCTTTCTTCGTGAGACATTTGTCCTGATTTTTGACTTCAATCCATTTTGTGGAAATTGCACATACTCGTGAATATTTAAGTTGATGGGTAAACAGTTTTCAACCTGTTGAATCTGAATACAAGTGAAGGAGATGCTCTTGTTTAGGGCATCTCCTTCACATTTTTATTTCGGGTAGATCAATACAATAGGCATGGAACTATTTCCCCCAAGAGAGAACTTTGCCGGTGCATATTTGGGAATGGCACTTGGCTTGTATCCCGCTGTAAACCCATACCCTTCGGTAGGGCCAGGCGGTGTCCATTTCATGGTAAGTTTTCCATTTAGATCGCGATCGTGCACCACTTGAATCGCATATTCACCTTCGGGAATTGATGCAAGTTTGATTGAAACAGATCGAAGATTTTCTGTCACTTCCACGGTTTTTGTCGGCTCCTTGAGTTTCATCCAGTTTGACTCTTTATAGAGAAAAACCAACAGCTTGCCGTCCTGTTTTGGCTCAATTCCGGAAATCGGTATGACCAATTCTGCGGCAAAACTGCTTGAAACGAGTCCTGCAATAATGAAACTAGAGAGCTTCATCGAGATCTCCAATCTCTTCTAGTTGAATCATGCCGAACCGGAAACGAATTCGTTCGAGGAAAATGTAGAGTACCGGCACAATAAGAAGAACGATCACCGTGGAGAACAATATCCCAAATCCGAGACTCAGCGCCATGGGAATAAGGAATTTCGCCTGCATACTGGTTTCGAAAATCATGGGCATCAGTCCGAAAAAGGTGGTCACCGAAGTGAGCATGATCGGCCGGAATCGTCGTATTCCCGATCGAACCAGCGCATCGTAGACGGTCATGCCGTGGGATCGATATTTGTTCACCGCATCAACGAGCACCAGCGAATCGTTCACCACCACACCGGAAAGAGCGACAATCCCCATGATACTCATGATTCCCAGATTGTATCCCAGAAGGATGTGTCCCACAAAGGCTCCCACGATCCCGAACGGAATGGCAGTCATCACGATAAAAGGTTGATAATAGTTCTTAAAGGGAATCGCAAGAAGGGTGAATATCACCAGAAGAGCAATCATAAAATTGGGAAGAAGCGCTCCCATACTCTCTTTGGTACTCTCCTGTTGGCCACCAAAACTGTACTGAACTCCCGGGAATTTCTCTTTCAACTCTTGCAGAATCGCCTTCTCCCGTTCTATGGACGGTTTTCCTCGAGCTGAGCGCATCTTATCCTGAACCTTGTCGCCGGGAGCCACTTTTCCTTCGAGAAGCGCGATCATTCTTCCACCGGAAACGGCACCGGGAACCAGATCCGCGGAAACATGCACCTGACGCACACCCTCTTCGCGGGTGATTTCCGTAGGAGCGGTTCCCCGTTTCATCTCTGCCACCGCAGAGAGTGGCATCATGGTTCCCTGTTTGGTGGCGATAAGCATCTGTTCGAGATCATATTCGGAAGAGCGCTGATTTTCGGGAAGGCGCACGGTTACTTTGATTTCGTTTCTTCCGCGCTGCTGTTTAACCGCATCGACGCCGTAAAATGAGTTACGCAAGGTGGATGCGATATCCATGGAGGTAATTCCCGCCGCAGATGCTCCCGGTCGAAGGGCAAAGTCGAGCTGAGGTTTTCCGCCGGTGAAACTGTTCTCCACATCGGTGAGATCGCCCAGTTCGCGGAACCGATCCGCCAGCCAAATGGAAGCTTCACCGAGGAGCGCGATATTGCTGTGGCTGAGTTTTACATCCACATCTTTTCCTCCACTGGGGCCGCCCAGGGATCCCACGGAGAACGATTCCAGTTCAGGAAGGGGAGGAAGGTTCTTTTTCCATCGTTCTGAAAACTCCGACGAACCGAATGTGCGATCATCGGCGGAACCAAGATCAACTTGAACAGAAAGAAGATGCGACGCTTTCGCACTTCCCTGAGCGCCCATACTTGGGCCGGAACCGCTTTCGCCGATCCGCGTGAATGATCCACGATAGATCGATTCGCCGCCCATCTCTTTCACCGTTTTGTCTGCCGCCTCCTGAATGATTTTCGCGACCGCTTCGGTGCGTTCCACGGGAATGCCAAAGGGAAGGCGCCCTGAAGCGGTTACGACTTCGCCATCGACCTTAGAGAAAAACTGGAATTTCAGAATTCCCGCGGGGACGGTGGCCACGACGAGAATCAGCATGGCGAAAGCTCCTGCCATGGCGTAGTAGCGGTGACGAAGCAGTTTTTTGAGGAGCGGCTGGTACTTATCTACCAAAAATTTGTCCAGTTGAGCGTTGCAGAACTCCTGAAGCTGGTCGATCTTATGGAAAAGCCAGTTTGGTTTTTTGGTTGATCCCCCGTGACCCAAGTGAGCGGGAAGGATGAAAAACGATTCCACCATAGAAAAGACCAGTACGAGGATCACCACAACGGGTATGAAAAAGAAAATTTTCCCCATCACTCCCGGGATGAACATCAGCGGGGAAAACGCCGCCACCGTGGTGAGCACCGAGAATGTCACCGGAACGATCATCTCCTGCGTTCCTTCGATTGCCGCCTTAAGTGGCGGTTCTCCTCGTTTCAGTTTGTGGAAAATGTTTTCCGATACGACGATCGCATCGTCCACCACCATTCCGAGCACCACGATCAATGCAAAGAGTGTGATCATATTGATCGACGCACCCATGGCGGGCATGAGAAGAAAGGCGCCAAGGAACGAAGTGGGAATCCCGAAGGCGACCCAGAAAGCGATTCGGCGCTGAAGGAAAAGCCCCAGAGCGATTACCACGAGAATCATCCCCGATCTTGCATTGCGCAAAAGCAGATCAATACGCTGAGCCAACAGGCTTGAATAGTCATCCCAGATGGCAAAACTGATCGATTTGGGGTAGACGCCGGTTTTCTCTTTGAGATACTTTTTCACTGCGCCGGCCACTTTGAGCGGTGTTTCGGTGCCGGCGCGGTACGCCGTCACCATGACCGATGGTTTGCCGTTGTATTTGTACATAAGATCTTGATCGGCGTAGTGATCGGTAACCTTGGCGATATCGCCGAGCCGCACTTCGGCCCCGGAAGCGGTTCCGCGAATCACGATGTTTTCAAACTGATCACCGGTGAGTTTTTTGTCCGCCACGCGTACCAGTACGGTTCCGGTTTTGGTATCCACTGATCCGCTGGGAAGTTCCACCGAGTAGGCCTTGATCTGCTGAGCAATCTGGCCAAGGGTGATTCCGTAGGATTCGAGGGTTTCGCGGGATACTTCCACACTGATCTCGAGGTTTTTCACACCGGATACTTCGACCTGAGAAATATGTGGATCGCGAAGTAGATCGGCGCGCACTTTTTCCGCCACGCCATGCAGAACTCCGTGAGGCTCTTCGCCGGAGATCAGCACACTCACAACGGACATGGTTGGTTCTACCGATGCCACGGTGGGTTTTTCCATATCCACGGGAAATGTGGTAATTCGGTCAACGCTGTTTTTTACATCGGAAAGCACCTTGTCGGGATTGGCACCAAGAGTCATTTCCACCATGACCACTCCCATACCTTCGTTGGCGGTGGAGGTGATTTTTTTGACTCCATCGGCGCCGCGAACCGCTTCTTCAACGGCGAGCAGAATCCCCTGTTCTACTTCCGAAGGACTTGCTCCGGGGTAGACGCAGGTCACTGCCACCATATCAAGATCAAAGGCGGGGAAAATTTCCTGCTTGATATTGAGCGCTGCAACAATTCCACCGATCAAAATGATCAGCATGGCTAAATTTGCAGCCACAGGATTTTTTCCCATCCATGCGATGGCACCCTTGGGATTGTTCAGAACCACTTCGCTTGTTTTGTTCAGTTCCACGCCACTCATTTTGCGCCACCTGTGGAATCAGGTTTGGCGCCCTGTTGAGGAATTACTTTCATGCCGTTCACCGGTCCTTCGGGAAGTGTCGCCGCCAGAGTGAGAGGAGCGGTGGTGGTCGCTTTTGCGACAACAAGATCACTGGTGGTCCAGAGTCGATCAAGGGTGATCCGGTTCAGGGTTGAATCGGGCTTGATTTCCCAGACATATTCACCCTGAGAGATCAGTTCACGAGGAATGGCGATCACACTGGCGACGGTTTTCCCCTGAATTGTCAGTTCGGCGAATGCGCCGGGCATGAGTCCCAGTGATCCCTTTTTGCTTTCCGGAATTGAAACGATTACTTTCGCTCGGCGGGTCTGTTTGTCCAAGGCGCCCATGATCGAAACCACTTCGCCGGATTGTTCGATGGTACTTTTTTGATCCACGATCTGGCGAATAATCACTTTTGATCCCGATTTTGCGCCATCGATTCCGGGGATTGCGATATGGGCAAGATCGCCCACGGAGAGCGACAGTTCTGCGCGAAGTTCGCCGGTTTCAACGATATCGAGAAGGCGAGACTGCGTTGCCACCACCTGACCCACCGCAGAGTAGCGACCGGTGATCACGGCATCGAACGGCGCTTTGATCTGGGTGCGCGAGAGATCCAGTTTTGCTTTTTCAAGAAGAGCAAGGGCGGACTGAAGATTGAGTCGTGCCACCTCTTTTTGTCGTTTGCGAAGAACCAAATCGTTTGCATCTGCCGAATCACCGAGCGTTTCCCACTCTTTGGAAGCAAGCGACGCGCGAGCGGTTTCGCGGTCGATTTCTAGGCGCGCACTTTCAACCTGAACCTGACGCTGTTGCACGATCAGTTGATAATCGCGATCATCCAGTTTGATCAGAATTTCCCCTTTGCCCACGCGTCCTCCGTTCTGTGCTTTCGGTGAAATCCAGTTGATGGTTCCCATGATTTCTGGTGTCACCGTGAGTGATTGAGTCGCTTCGATATTGGCGGTGGCGACAATGTTCGCCTGTTGTGAAGAGGGCGCGATTTCCACCGTGCGAAGTGGCGTCGCGGGGATTTCCTCTTTCTCTTTCAGAGGTTTACGGTTTATTCTCACCATGACAATCGCCACAATCAGCGCAAACACAAGCACTCCTATGGCGGCAATTTTCTGTTTTTTCATGTTAGTTTCCTTTTGTAAGAGATTGAACAGTTCCGCCGGACGCGGCGATGCAGTTGAGTCGTGCAGAGATCAGATTTCGTTTACTCTGCAAGAGTGTAATTTCCGTTCGTTGCAGTGAACTCACCGCATTGAGTACTTCGAGATACTCCACCAATCCGCTTCGGTACTGGCGAAGTGATTCCTCATAGAGCGCTTTTGAAGATTCATACTGATTTATATACGATTGAAGTTGCACTCGATACGAACTCTCTTCGGCCAGAGCATTGTCCAGTTCAGCCTGAGCGTCCATGCGGTTTTGCGCCAGTGCCGCCGAAGCGGCGTAGTAGCCAGCGCGTCCTTCGCGATAGCCCGCCACCGTGGCTCCTCCGGTGAACAGCGGAACCTGCACCGATGCGCCGACGCTCCACATTTTTTCCCACTGAGCCGTGCCCGGTTCGGCGTAATCAAAGCCGGTACTTCCCGTGATAGCGACCGTGGGAAGTGTGGTTAGTTTCGCCTTGGAAAATGCCGATTTCGCCGAAAGTTCGCGATACTCTGCCGCGGAAAGATCGGGGCGATTTTCAATGGTGAACTGCGGCTGATCATCCAGCGTGGGAACTGAATCGGGAATCAGTTGTTCAATCTCGTTTTTAGAAAGAGATGTGGTTGCAACAAGCTGGTGTATAATCGATTGATACTGCAGTTTTGCCGGCGCAAGTGAAGCTTCGGCGGAAGCGGTCTGCTGTTTCTGCTGAAGAAGTGCCAGTCCCGATCGTTCGCCCAGTTCGTAGCGAAGTTTCACCAGTTCGAGTAACTGGTCGGCACTCTTTTTCTGCTCTTCGAGGATTCGGATTTGACTTTTCGCGAAACTTCCGTCCAGCGCGAGTTTTGCAATCTTAATCGATTGCACCAGTGCGATTTGAGCGTGTTCCGCCTCTTTCGATTTTTCGAGATACGCCATGGATCGGTACTGCTGAAACTCTTTTCCCCACGCCGAAACCACATAGCGCGCATCCAGTGAAACTGCGCCGGTGCTCATGTAATCCACTTTTGCGGGAAGTGTGTAGCCGTTCAAGTCTGATCGCCCGATACGTCCGTTCCCGTAGATCGAAGGAAGTATCTGCGAACGGTTCAATTTTGTCATTTCCGACGATTGCTTGAGTCGTTCTTTCGAAGCAACAATCGCTTTATTACCGTTCAGTCCCTGTTGAATAAGCGAATCGATTCCGCTGTCGTTGAACTGATTCCACCAGTTTGTTTGCGCCGAAAGAGTGGTCACCACCCCCACGGCAATAAGGTTCCATTTACCGTTCATTTCTGAGCCCCTGCCAGATAAGTGATACGACATCATCGAGATAAGTGAGTGGCACTGAAGGAGATTGATCGGTGCGATCGCGGAATAGTGATCCCAGTGTTTCCAGATGGAATGTTCCTAAAATTGACATCGCAGCGAGTCGAAAATCAGTTTTTCGGATCAGCCCTTTTTGGCAGCACCGTTCGAGCCACGATGAAAGGAGCCCCACGGCCATCACCGGAAGCGGTACTTCGTGGTCGCACATCAGTTCGCTGAACGATATGTCGGAAGTGTGGATTACCCGAAGGACGGGTACAATTTCTGCTAAAAATGAAGCGATCGCTCCGGCGACTTCGCGCAGTTGCACTGTAAACGGTCGATCATCGGGACCAGACTCCACGGCTTTTCGCCAGGGAATCTCTTTGGGCGGTTTAATCGCCATGAGCATGAGATTTCGTTTTGTGCCAAATCGTTTAAAAATCGCCGGCGTGGAAATATCCAGTTCCGCAGCGATCTGATCTACCGAAACGCCCGCACCGTGTGCCAGAAAAATCCGCCTCGCCGTGGAAAGAATCGTTTCATCGCTCACTCGTTGTGGCCGCATTGCTCCTCCAAGAGTTAGTTAGTGTCCAATTACTAACTAAATATATAATGGTCTAAGAAAACCTGACAGATAATTGTGAATCGTTGGCCTACCTTTGATGTACCCCTACCCAATAGGGGTAACCGCGGAATTCGGAGCTAAACACAAGTTAACCCCCGTAATCGAGTAGGAGGTGAGAAAAGGACAACCCCTGTCTCACCGACCTCTCACACCACCGTACGTACTTTCGTATACGGCGGTTTCTTCGAG
>JAIFMU010000010.1 GCA_020048285.1 bacterium
GTTCAGGCAAAAGCAGAAGCTCAGGTAAAAGCGGAAGCTCAGGCAAAAGCGGAAGCTCAGGCAAAAGCGGAAGCTCAGGCAAAAGCGGAAGCTCAGGCAAAAGCGGAAGCTCAGGCAAAAGTGGAAGCTCAGGCAAAAGTGGAAGCTCAGGCAAAAGCGGAAGCTCAGGCAAAAGCGGAAACTCAAGTGAAAACAATCGATCTCAGTTCATTTGAACAGGCGTTAGCCGCTGCGCAATCAACTCTGCAACAGGCAGAGTTACTGCGCGATTCTTCAGAAACACTGGCATCACAGGATGCACAAATTGCAAAAGAGGCTGTTAAAAAAGCTGAACTATCAGCTGAATCAGCAAAAAATGCGCGTATGAATGCCGAATCAGCTCAAATTACCCTCGCTCAGAAACAGGAAGCATTAGATTTGGCACGGGAAGAGCAAGCCCGACAACTTGCAACTGCTGCTGTGCCGGTCGCCGTGGCATCAGCACCGGCGTTGCATCTCGATTTGGACTTGGATGTCGACGAAGACGATTTGTAAAGCGTGATACTCTGATATTTTTTAATAGGGAACTGCTCTCAATGCAGTTCCCTTTTTTTACAGATGATCCCAACCGCCGTGCAAGTGTTTTTTCTGCCCCGAGCTATCAACAAAAAATGATTCTGTAGATTCAGTTATTGTGCCGATGCGAGAAAATATCACGCCAGGGAACGAGGGCACAAATTCGGGAGAAGCGGTGAATAGTAGTTCGTAATCTTCGCCGCCGGAAAGAAATAGTTCTTCCGGCGATCGAACAGATTGTTCAGTGCAAATAAGTTTAGTACGAATTGAATGGGGAAGTTCAACAATCGCCCCAACGCCACTCTCTTTAGCAATAGTAAGAACCTCTTTTCCCACGCCGTCGGAAATATCAATCATGGCGGTGATTGCGGAGTTTTCGCCAATCCACTTTGACAAATTTCCGTGAGGTATCGGGCGGACATGAGCTGCGACTGCGGCAGAATCAATTACATCTGCACCTGTTCGTCCTCGTGAGCAAAGAAGATCAAGGCCAAGACCGGAGAGTCCCGGCGTTCCGGTCACCCAGATCTGATCGCCAACTCGCGCGCCATTGCGATAGAGAACGCGATCACCGGCATCGCCCAAAACAGTCACAGCAATCATCCAGCACGGCCCCGACGCCATATCACCGCCGATCACCGGTACAGAAAAGAGCGAAACCGCATCGCCAATACCGCGATACAACGCCTCTATCTGCGATTGAACTTCTGCTGATTTGGGAAATACAAGCTGAATTGCCATCGATTCGGCACTGCCGCCCATGGCGAAAATATCGCTGACACTTCCGGCGATCGCCTTAAATCCAATCTCATCAAAACTCATAAGATCACAACGAAAATGAACATTTTCCACCATGGTATCCGCGGTGAGAAGCATTCGCTGATTCGATAATTTTCGCACGGCGCAATCATCGCCGATACCCATTTCCCAGCGCTGAGAACTATCACCACATTCTCGCCGAATCGACTCTATCAACTCATACTCTCGTGAAGGAACTGAATTCGCCATTGACACCACCGCTCGCCGTTGACTATTTATAGGCCACATGTTTCTCCCTTAAAATACAAAGGAATACCCAATGGCAACGTTCCCTAAATCAAAAAACAGCACACCCTTCGCAATCGGTGTCGGTTCAGCATTAATGGATATCATTCTTCTCGAATCGGAACAATTTGTTTCCGCCCACGGGATTATCAAAGGTGGCATGGAATTGGTCGGGCCTGATCGCGCGAGTGAACTTCAGGGAAAATCTTCAAACAGTGCAAAATTTGTTCCCGGCGGATCGGCGTGTAACACTACCATCGGTCTTGGACAACTCTGTGGGAAAGCAGTATTTGTCGGCACTCGTGGCAATGATTCACTTGGCGAAGAACTCGAAAGTTCTATCTCAAAAAACAATGTAACTCCTCAGCTTGAAAAAATCGACACTCCCACCGGCCGGGTGCTTTCCGTGATCACTCCCGATGCGGAACGGTCGATGCTAACATATCTTGGAGCTGCGGCAGAAAGTTCACCGGAACTGATCACTGCAGAAACATTCAAAGGCGCGGACATAGTTCACGTGGAAGGATACCTCCTGTTCAATGAACGGCTGATCCGCGCAGTTCTCGAAGCGGCGAAATCTGCCGGTGTTCCCGTTTCACTCGATTTGGCAAGTTTCACCGTAGTCGATGCAAATCCAACGCTCGTGAAAGAACTTGTTCGCGAATACGTGACAGTTCTTCTGGCAAATGAAGATGAGGCACGCAGTTACACGGGAACTTCCGACGAAGCAGAAGCACTCAAAATTCTTGCTCAAGATGCAGAATATGCCGTTCTTAAAGTTGGAAAAAGAGGTAGTTATATTCACGAGCACGGCGAAACAACCATCGTGCAGCCCTTTGGGACGGGAACCGCTGTCGATACGACCGGTGCGGGCGACCTCTGGGCTTCAGGATTTCTGTTTGGATTAATCAATGGAAAATCAATGGAAGAGTGCGGACGAATCGCTTCAATGTGCGGTTACGAAGTGTGTCAGGTTGAAGGTGCTCACATACCTGAAACTAAATGGCAGGGAATTCGTTCAACTATAAAGTAACTACCAACTAAGGGGATTGCAAATGCGATCCCCTTTCTCATCCCCCGTAGAATGATGAGAGCATATCATTGCGATCCAGTTCAGCAAAAAGCTCTTCCTGAATGAAAATAATATCCTCTTTACTAATCTGAGCCGTATCTGAAATCAGATGCAGTGCCAAGGAATCAAATCCATCCGGCGAACGATGCTCTTCATTACCGAGATTTGACCGGTGACACACAAAATCGGCGAGGTCGACCAACGCCGCTTCCTGTGCATACTCTTGCGATCGATCGGGATAGTGGTGAGCGTAAATACACGCGGTAATTCGAGCGGGAAGGTGCCACCTTTTGGCGAGAATGTAGCCAATCTCTCCGTGGGTAATGCCGAGAAGTTGCTCCTCAGCCTTGAAAAAAGGAATATCTTCGGCCTGCATCAAGTCGATAACAGAGTTAAAATCATCAGGCATATATTGAAGTAATATCATTTTACCAATATCGTGAAGTAAACCTGCCACAAACATTTCACCGGGATCGCCAATGCGAAATTTACGCGCAAGAAACCGCGCCGCCACACCCACTGCAACACTGTGTTCCCAATAGCGATTCACATCAAAATTGTGTATACTGGCAACATTTTTAAATGTATCGTACACAGAAAGCGAAAGTCCCATCTCTTTTACCGCATTGAATCCCATTACGATAATAGCCGTGTCAACAGTGGAGATTTCACGAGAGAATCCATAATAGGCTGAGTTTGCCAGTTTGAGCAGTCGAGCGGTCAACGATTGGTCATGAGATATTAGTTTTGCCAGTGTTTTTGTATTTGTACGCGGATTGTCAACGAGTTCGATCATTCTGGCCACAACTGTGGGAAGTGTGGGCAACCCAGAAACTTTTCCGGCGATCATCCGGATTCTTTCTGATCTATCTACCATCGGTTACGCTGAATAATCGATGAAATGGCCCGAGTCCTTACCGTGATTTTTATGATCAGGCTTACGTTTATCGTGACGTTTTTTTGACTGACCCTGTTTTTTCCGTTCATCAGGATCAATGGTGCGATTTTCAGTCGCATCAACTTCGTTGGGCTTTTGCATGCGCTCTTCATGGCGCAAGGCATCGGATGTGCTATTCTGAATCGAATGGATAACGGGATTTGCCACTTCCCTTTGTTGAAGCTTTTCTACATTGGGAAGATTTTGGATTGAAGCGGGAAGGTTGATCCTATCCACACTTACTCCATCTGTTGGAGAAGTTTAGAACGGAGTCGCAAAATAGTCTTGGAGTGAATCTGGCTAACTCGCGATTCGGAAATATCAAGAACAACGCCTATTTCTTTAAGAGTCAACTCTTCAAAGTGATAAAGCGCGACCACCAATTTTTCTTTTTCAGGAAGTGACTGAATAGCTTCTTTCAGAATGCGCTTTACTTCAGCGTAACCCAAAACAGCCAGAGGATTATCACTACCGGGATCTTCAATTGTATCGATTAAGGTAAGATCTTTTGAATCGCTACTCCGCGAAGGAAGAGCCTCTTCAAGGGAAAGAATCGTTGTAGGAGCAACATCCCCTAGCATCCGTTCGTACTCTTTTTCAGAAATATCAAGATGGGCGCACACTTCATCATCGTATGGAGTTCTACCCAGATCATTTTCAAGTTGCGAATACGCTTTTTGAAGTTGGCGGGATTTCGCTCGTACAGAACGGGGAACCCAATCGATATATCGCGGTCGGGTTCGAATGTCTCAACAGCCTTTATCAAACCAAAAATACCTGAACTGATGAGATCGTTCTTATCCACCGATGCGGGAAGTGAGTAGCCAATCCGATCAGCGATATACTTCACAAGCTTCGAATATTCGACCAGAAGTTTATCCTTGGCCATTTTCGAATCTGTTTTTTTATACTCGTCCCAGAGTGCTTCAAGATTAGTCATATATGGGCTATCTCTTTCGTTTCACTACAATTTTCAAGATAATACAATTATCCACGGTAGGATTCAAGTGCTATTTCTTACGATCTTTCACAGACCCGCTAGTTCCCTTAGGTGTTTTATCAATATGAAACTGACGTTCAACAATAGAAACACGCTGCTTTCTCTTTGCCTCGTGAATTCGCTGTTCGAATCCACCTTGCAATGGTTCAAGATGTTCGGGATCAATATCTTCTACAATTCCCTTAATTACTATATCGCCAATAATGAGCCCACCAATCCAAAACATTGATGCACCGACAAATGCTTTTATCAGAAGTGGGAAAAGAAGTTCCATTGTCAACGGAAGGTCAAATCGATAGCCAACCAACAGAATAGTTATAAATACAAGAATAGCAACTAAGCTCGCCACCTGTTTTACCGCTTCTTTCATTATGATTCCTTACCTAAAGTTAAAAATCGACTGAAAAAACGTTCAGATGGTTCGCCTTGGCCTTCTTGAATAATCTGAGCGATGTGGTTCATGCGATTCACAAAATCACCCAATCCTTTAGCAGTTAAAAGCGATCGCTCTTGGCGAATCATTGTGCTTAGTTTTTTGTTCCGCGGCAATCTTCCTGCAAATTCTGGGATAAAACCGAGAAACCGTTCAGTCAAAAGAGCTAGTTTTTCTTCGACGGCAGAGCTCTCTTCGTCGTTATCGACCATATTGATAACCACGTAAAAAGTTTTGCATCCCTTGCTGTATAACAACTTCATTGTGGCGTAGGCATCTGCCAGCGAAGTAGGATCTGGAGTAATCACCACAAGAACCTGATCGGCTGAAAGTGTCAATGCCAGTGACGAATCAGCAATTCCTGCACCGCCGTCGACAATTAGCCGATCAAACTGCTCGGTGACACCATCGAGTTTTTCCAGAAGCTTTCCAAGATCACGTGGAGAAATATTGGCTAGCCCAAGATTTCCAGAACTACCCGCGAGAAGATAGATTCCCGGTTCGACTTCAACAATGCAGTCGCTGAGTGAGCATTTTCCTGTAAGATAATCGCGCAAGGTAAACGGTGTTGACACGCCAAGTAGAATATGAAGATTAGCCAAACCGAGATCGCCATCGAACAATAGCACTTTTTCACCGCGAGCTGCAAGGGTTTTAGCCAAGAATATCGACACATTTGTCTTTCCCACGCCACCTTTTCCACTTGTGACCGCAATTGTTGGGCATCCAACACGGTACTTTTCGGTTTCGGGATCTCGCCGTGAGACAAGGTCACGCAGCGCGCCAGCTTGATCGCGGCCGTTCACAATGAACTTCCCTGTAAGAGTCGTTTGATAAAGAGCCCTGGATGTGCAGTTTCTATATCGTCGGGAACACTCTGTCCAAAAGTGAAATATGAGACAGGAATGCGGCATTCATCGACCACATTAAAGATATTCCCCAATCGCAGTGTTTCATCCAACTTTGTAATTACAAGACGATTAACTCCATATTTCCGATAACGAAGGACCATATCGCGAAGATCTGATTCCTTTACGCCTGCGCTGAGTACAAGGTGAAGTGCATCGGGAGAAATCGAACTGAGGAATTGCCCCAATTCATCCATGTGTTCTCGATTTTTTTGACTTCTCCCCGCAGTGTCAACGAGAATGATATCACTTGAACTGCACGCTTCGATAGCATCTGGTGCTTCGTCGGGACTGAAAATAACCTGAAGATCTATACCTACAATATCGGCAAATGAACGCAACTGTTCAACCGCAGCAATTCTGTAGGTATCTGCGGTAATAAGCGATACTTTTTTCTGTTTTTCTAAGGAAAAATAAGCGGCGAGCTTGGCGATTGTTGTTGTTTTTCCTGCACCTGTGGGACCGACAAATACCTGCAGTCGTTTCTGTTCAGTGTCCGCACAGGGGAAACTTTCTGCGAGAGCATTGATAAATTCGCGGTTGATATTTCTTCCAGGATTGGGGGAAATTTCTCGCAAACGCCCCAAGAGATCGCGGGCCAAATCATCACGTATTTCAGAGTCAGAAAGTCGCTTATAAAGAATTGCCCACGGACCAGCAAAGCCGCCAGAAGCCTTGGTTTCACCAGTGGCGAGAATTGATGCCAAAAGCTGTTTCATTTCTGAAAGCTCATCGTGAATTTTCATAATCTGCATTGAATCACGCGGCTCTGCTTTAGCTTGGCGAATTGGTTCTGACTCGGCTGAACGAATCGGTGTTTGCTGTTCCCGAATTGGAGCAGGGGCCGTTTTGGGCTGAGGAGGTTGCACGGTAGTCTCTTTTTTCAAGAGCGCCAAATATTCGCTATTGTGACCGCCTTTCATGGAAAGGTCGGGCACACTCGCCGTAGCGACTTCGCGTTCGTCGTCTATAGCCGCTGTAACTTCAATCTGTTCGCCACTTTTCCCCAGTAATTTTCCAGGGATCTTTCGTGTTTTGAGGATCATAGCATCTTCGCCTAGTTGCGCTTTCACGAGAATGAGCGCCTCTTTCATTGATCCGGCTACGATTTTTTTGATTTTCATATTTTACTCAAGACCTTCATTGTCGAGTGTAATCATGCCGATGGACTGAAGTTCAACGCCATTCACAATTTCATTATACGAAAGGACCACCAATTCAGGGCACCCTCCCTCTACAAGACGCTTCAATTGAAGGCGTATCACCGGAGACACCACTGCAATAGGCATCTCCCCCATCTGACGCGCCTCATCTACGCTAATCCGAGCAGCTTCGACAATTCGCCCCGCATCGGTAGGAGAAAGATTGAGCTTAATTCCCCCATCATATTCAGCAAGCGACCCTTCGAGCATCGCTTCGAGATTGGGATCCAATGTTATAACCTTCAATGTATTATCAAATCCTTTGAGCCCTTCACAAATTTGAGCCTTGAGCCCGTTGCGCACATACTCAGTCATCACATCGGAGTTACGATTTTGGCGAGCAACGACCCCGAGGATTTCGAGAATCAACGGAAGATCGCGAACCGATACTTGTTCGGTTAAAAGATTTTGCAATACACGATGCACTTCACCAAGGGAGAGCACCGAGGGAATGACTTCGTCAACCACCGCTTTGTGCGTGGCCTTGATGTTGTCAATCAGTTCTTGAACATCCTGTCGAGTAAGAAGATCAGCCGCATTTCCTTTAATAATCTCCGTGAGATGAGTGGCCAGTACAGCGGGAAGTTCAACTACGGTATAGCCACATAACTCAGCGTGATCTTTTTGGCTTTCGGTAATCCACAGAGCGGGAAGTCCAAAGGCTGGTTCTACTGTGGGAATTCCTCGAATCGTTTCCGCTGTTCCACTTGGATCCATGGCCAAATATGAGCCGGACATCAGTTCACCGGCAGCAACTTTGACAGTGCGAATCTTTACACCATATTGATTTGGTTCAAGCGCCATATTATCGCGAATGCGCACCGGTGGAATGATAAAACCAAGCTGAGTCGCCAATTGACGGCGAATCTGCCCGATTCTATCGAGAAGATCTCCTCCCTGAGCCGCATCGACGAGCGGAATCAAACCGTACCCGATTTCTAACTCAAGCGGATCCACAAGAAGATAATCTTCAATTCGATCTTCTTCTTCCCCACCATCACCTTTGCTTGCGCCAGTCGAACCACCGGAACCATGTCCGGCGCCAGCTGCATCAGCGGCAGCTTTTTCCGATGCTGTTGATTGAATAAAATATCCAACCAAAGCCAAAATAGCTCCAAGAGCAAGGAATGTTAAACGAGGAAGACCGGGGATAAAACTAAACATCACCATTACAAAAGCAGATACATAGAGCACGCGGAAATTGCCAAACATCTGTTCGGTGATTTCATCCCCCATTGAGCCTTTGCTGCCAGATCGACTCACCAAAAGTCCGGAACCAACAGAGATCATAAGCCCCGGAAGCTGACTCACCAAACCATCACCAATTGTCAGCTGACTGTACAGGGAAAGACTTTCCGTAAACGAAAGTCCCTGTTGAGCCATTCCAATGATAAATCCACCAATAAGATTGATACCGGTAATGACAATTCCAGCATTGGCATCGCCCTTTACGAATTTCGATGCCCCGTCCATTGCTCCGTAGAAATCCGCTTCGCGCGAGATTGCTTCACGGCGTTCGCGAGCTTGTGGTTCAGTGATCATACCAGCGTTCAAATCGGCATCAATCGCCATCTGTTTTCCCGGCATCGCATCGAGAGTAAATCGCGCAGCAACTTCGGCAATACGCCCAGCACCTTTTGTAATAACCATAAACTGAATCAAGGTGATAACAAGGAAAATAATCGCCCCTACGACTGGATTATTTCCAGATACAAAGGTTCCAAAAACTTCAATAATTTCGCCCGCATCACCAGTAGAGAGAATCAAACGGGTTGAAGCAACGTTAAGCGACAGTCGAAAGAGTGTCACCGAAAGCAGTAGCGATGGAAAGACCGAAAATTCTAATACATGCTTATTATACATTGATATGAGAAGAATCATCAGCGCGATTGTGATATTCACCGCTAACAGAACATCCATCAATAGCGGTGGGAGCGGAATCACCATGAGAACAATTACAAGTATAATACCAGCAACAACGATAAGTTCCCGTTGTTTGGCAAAAGCCTGCATCGCTTTACTGTCACGCAAAGAGTTCAGTTGATCACGGATCGCCATTCTACACCATATTCAGCCAAATAATGATTGTTGTTACTTTAATATAGTTAACGCACGATTCCAATTTCACAACGAAAGATGATCACGAAAGCATGAAAATCACCTTTTTGCAGAAAAAGTACTTGCTTCGGCAATGCAAATTGTTTATTTTTCATCCGTTCTTGAAAAAGGACACGAACTGGAGAGTAGCTCAGTCGGCAGAGCAGGTGACTGTTAATCACCGGGTCGGAGGTTCAAGTCCTCTCTCTCCAGCCAAAAAAGCCCTTTGATGAAAATCAGAGGGCTTTTTTTACAACAAATTCCGTGAGTAGCTCAGTTGGCAGAGTCCAGATTTTCGGGATTAATCACCGAGTCGGCGGTTCAAGCCCTCTCTCAGCCAAAAAGCCCTTTGATGAAAATCAGGGGGCTTTTTTGTTTTTAGATGTCATTTGAACAAGTTGGTTTAAAGATTATACAAGACCGCCAACAGGTACAAATGATTGACATCTCGACTTCTGCGAGAAGTTACCGCTTTTCATGTACTATAAAACTATCCCCTATTTTTTTGATTTCTGTTGAGCCTGCTTTTTGTTTTTTTCAATAGCACTTCGATTTGTATCATTTCCTTTGGGGTTTACCAAAACCTTGCCAGCCCGATTAGCCATCATATCGGCGGTTTTGTTCGCCGATCCGCTCGTGGAAACAGTAAGTCGCACGGGAACCATGGGTTTCATCTTTTTCTCTTCGATAGAACGAACTGGTTCAGGCGGGAACGTCACGTCATCGCTCTGAGCAGTCAAGGCCGTCACACCGATAATGAGCATGAATATTGTTCGAACGGTCTTTTTACACATGTAATACATCCTGTTGCTATAGTATTCAGCATGATACAATAATAATTTACATTTGGTGAAATCTTTTAGGAAAAATACTGCAAACAGAATCGCAATGGTATTTCTCTCCAAATCCTCATTTTTTGGGGATATTTTTCAAAATTATGGCAATTTCGTCAAGCTACATTTTCAAAAAGGGTAAAAATTACAAAGGAGATGGGATATTCTATTGTACTACTCACGAGTACAAAGAAGCCAAGGGCCATAGTTTCGAAAATGAAAAAACCCTCGCCGAAATATTCAGCAAGGGCCATTTAAAAAAATCGAGGTAATAATTACTCCGAATCGTAGCCATGAAGGATAATGTGCGAAGCCTCTTCATATTGCGGTCCAAGCTTGCGTGTTAATCGAGAAATAACATATGGATCGCCTTCAACACCGAGAACTGCAAACCCTTTAATTCCACGTTCGCCCAACTGAAGATCTTTCACGTTTACCTCTTTTGATGCAAGCGCCGATAGAAGGACGAGCAAGACCCCAGCCGAGTTGTCGTGTTTTGTGATAATCATCTGCGGCGAGAGAGGAATGGTCATTTCAACGCCATCGACAGCAAGTAGATAGTCCCTTCCCTTTTTCGGTTCAGGATTGACCAGTTCATCCTGAATTTCTACAGTGATAAAATTATCCCCCGCCGTTCCCATAACAAACGCCACCGCTTCTTCGATCATAGCATCTTCACCCGAAAGAGTGAGGTAGGCTGTAGCAGTTCCGTCACCATTGGCATTGAGAAACGCCGTTTCAACGTTGATCTCTTCGGAAGCGAGTGTGTTAAAGAGAATAGAAAGCACGCCAGGCCGGTCGTAGTGATGAGAATAGATACCCTTTACCCGTACCACCGGTTTTTCCGGAACGCGGTTACTGATCGTGATCGACCGATTTTCCCGGCGAATCGTAATTGCATCGTCATTTGTCGCCAATGGGGTCGATCCATCGTATTTGTCGAGAAAACTGCGGAACGTTCCCCCAAATGAGAATCGGGGGATGCGGCGCTGTTTATGGTCGGCAAATCGACGATTGAGCATCTGAATACCGAGGTTCAACACTCGGTAGCGCTCTTCATCGCCCTCCTGCGGGGCAAGTGGTCGTTTCTGCGGAACCGTGTGAGAAAAACTCACATACTGATTATATCCAGCAAGTTGCGGATAGCTGATTCCTTCGGCGTAGTTGTGCCCGTAGTGTTCCAAAAGATGGCAATCTGTTCCGATAGCAATCACGATGTTCAGTTTTCGCGCCAGTTTGAGAATCGGCAGGGATGGATAGATTCCACACCCTTTTTTTAGGCCCGCGAGATTCACGTCGAGCGCCAAATTATGGTCGGCAATCATTTCCAGTAGTGTGCGGAACCGCCGTGCAATCGGGTGCGGTGAATTTTCGATGTCCGCAAGACAGGCAGGAGCATCGACGTAGAGCTTGGGAAGATCCACATGGCCAACCACTTGAATCATGTCGCCCATCTCTTCAATCATCTGAATCATCTCTTCGATGTAGCCCGCCCAATACGCTTCGGAACCGCCGCGAAGTTTCATAAGCGCTTTTGATTCTGCTACCGAACCGTCATAAGGCAACCCTTCTTTGGAAAAGTGCACCGATCCAACCACAAAATCAGCATCTGCAGCTTGAAATATTTTCGATCGGTTCCACTGAAGGCCCAACCCAGAACCGAGCCATTCGAGTTCGATACCGTATTTGATATCGATCAGAGTGCCGTATTTTTCTTTAAGCTGGGCAATCTTTTTTGGGTATTCGAGATAGGCGTTATCGCCGCGAATGAACTTAATGTCCAGTTTCATTTCTGTTTCATAGCGAAAACGAGTGAGTCGCGGGGTGTGAATGATAAAAGTGATCGAAGGTGCTCCGGCGGCAATCGCTTTTTCCGTGATTGCTTCGATTTCATCAACGCCGTGTTTTATATGGTCATTGCCGGTTCCGACGTGGATTCCGTGTGTTTCGTAGATAAATGGTTCCATAGCTGCCTCCAGAGTTAGCTGTGAAATTTTTTACAATCTTAATATAGCTTGCGACCAGTTTGGAATCTATGCCGATTTAGGAGAGATTTGGATTGCAACTTGACCTGCTGTTCATAACCCTGCAATTTTGAACCGATGCATAACCATTGCGGCGGATACGGGAAACACTTCTAGTGGGCGTGTTCGCGTGCTCTAAAGGATGTCTTCGACAACGGAACCCCTGCCAGGGCCCGACGGTGAGCCACGGCGAACTGGCACGCCCGAAAACAACGAAGCCTCAGGGGTTAGAGCATATTTTTAGCAC
>JAIFMU010000202.1 GCA_020048285.1 bacterium
CAGTAGTCATTCCGTCCATACCAGTAAAGATCTTGCTGTTTAAATCACGTGGAGCACCTTGTGTGAAGTTTGTTCTGAAGTCAGGATCAGCTTTCAATAAAGCGAAAGAACGTGGCTCCATTAAGAACACATAAATTGGTTTTCCACCAACCATCAAAGGACGTAATCCTCTTACCATTGCTGTTGCTTTTAACTGTAATAACATTTTGTATGTTGGAACATAAGCAGCAGTAACAGTCGTTGTGTCACCAGCAACTAATGAAGTTCCAGTCCAGTTGAAATGTCTTCCAGAAGTACTAGCAGAAACATCACTTGCATAATCCAAAGTAGTTAAGTTGCTTTGACCAGCCAAAATAGTTCTTGTAGAACCATCAATGTTCTTGTCATAAGTAACACCAGTCAACGTCAAAACAGTTAAGTCTTCAATTATGTTCTTGAGCCAGTGAGATAACTTATCCTTAGCTTGTTCACGGAATTGAATAACCGATTTTTGGTTGTTTAATTTACCAACATTCTTTGTAGCGTTTCTTAACTGGTCGTAACCAATGCTGATCCATGAAGAGTCCATAGGTTCTTCGTTTCCCAACAATGTAGCATCACCAGTAACACCAGTTCCAACCAAGTCTTGTACTAAAGCGATTTGAGCAGTAGTAGCACCTTTGTTGTTTGCACTTAATTCACGAACTTCTTGGATGATGTTCTCAGATCCAGTTCCAGTGAATTTTCCGAAAAAGTTTGCGTCACGAACAGCTTTCAACGTCTCTTTTACCCAAGCCGTTTTGTCTTCTGTTTGCATTGACTTAAAGTCAGTATTTGCCATTTTATATATCTCCTAATTGTGTATAGACTAAAATTCATTTAAATATTCATTTAACCCGTGAACGTCGGTAAAACACTTTATAGGAGTGACCCTTGTATACAATAACGCCGCATACAGGCTATAACAGATTTTTACAGTGATTCAGACACTATAAACAAAATATCACATGTCAATATTTCGTGTCAACAGCATAATGTAAATTATTTTGATTTATTTAACAAAAAACCCGCTAAATGCGGGTTTCTTTTGTTTTATTTGGATTATTTCTTTCCCATTCTCAATTTTCTTCGTTCTTCATCAGGTAATGCTTCATATTCTTCTTGACTGAGTTTAGAAACATCTACTTTATTTACTGCTACTTTTGATCCAATACCACCACTTGCTGTTCTTGGAGGAATGGTAGCTGCTATTTCTGCTGCTTTAGCAAGAGCTGCTGCACTTCTAGGACCATTTTCTAATTTCTTTACTGGTGCTGGTTGACTTGTTGGAATCACTTTTGCAACTGCTTTTAACAAAGCATCAGAATACGTCATACCTTTATTGATATATTTATCTCTAAAAGTCATTACATCATCAAAGAGTTCTTCGTCAAAGTCATCACAATTACTGTCAAGTTCTGGATGCTCTTTCACGATCACTGCAACCGTCTTATTTAAGTCTGCAACCATACTTGCTTGTGTTCTACTGGTCTCAATAGCCATTGCTTCTTCTCTAGCAATCTTCTTTGCATTATATTGATCGAACTCTCTAATCTCTTTACGTAATGCTTTTGCTTTTGCAGAGTCACCAAGCAATACAGCGTCATCTAATTCTGATTCTTTTGTATCAATATCAAAGTTACTGAATTTGTCAGTTTGTGCATCTGTTGTCTTTTCTTTTTCTGGAACTTTATTTTCTGATTTTGCAACCAGTGCTTCTAATTCAGCAACACGCTCTTTTAAAGCATTTTTTTCGTGATTCACTTTTGAAAAACGAGATGCTGGAACAACATCAGGCTTCTTTTTTACTGGTTTTTCTGCGACTTCGTCGTCTTCAGCAACTTCTTTTTCGTCATCTGCTTCATCTGTAACAGCTTCATCAGCACCTACAAGTTCATCTACTGGCTTTACTGATTCGTCTACTACAGGATCATTTTCTTTCTTTGGTTCGTCTTTTGTTGGCTTGAAATTATCAGGATTCTTGTGGCTTGATTTAGAGGTATCATCTAACTCTTCATCAGTAAATCCTTTGGCTAATAGGTCTTCGGTTGACATATATTTTTCCTTATTGTTATTATTTTATATGTTGATTATTTTTTCTTTGGAAGAATAGATAACATTTGCTTGTATTCTTTCTTTTCTGGAACCGTATTTCTAACTTCTTTCTTTGGTTCAGAACGTTCCATTTTCTCTGGTTTACTTGGTGTACATTTTGCCATGCATTTTCTCCATTTATTATTTAATTAGATGACTATATATATAATAACATATTAATTAGGATTTTCAATCCCCGACATTGCACCAGCTACTGGTGATTGCGGAACCATTGGTAAACTTGGATTTGTATTACCATTTTGTGGCTGAATTATTGGTGCATTTCCCATTCCTTCTGGATTCTTAAATATAGGAGCTGCATTTAAATCTTTAAATCCAGAGCTGATGGCAATCTCTTCAGCAGTATCAGCAATCATTGCATTTTGTAGCATCGTTCCAGCAGTTTGAACACCAGCGTATAAGGCTTTAACGTTTGTTTCCGTTGTTTGAGCACGTATATGATCTTTCTCAGTCTGCATCAACTCTAACTTCATCTCAATCTCTTTAACCTTTGCCATTACTAATGGATCTGGTTGTTGATTTTGTTTCTGTTTATTCATTGCATCAGCAATATCGTATTTATTTGCAAGACTAGACGACAACATAACAAATTCTGGTGGTACTTCAACGTTATATTGAATCATTTTCATCATTTGTTCGAATTGCGTTTCATCGAATGTTGATTTCAATGGCGTTTCACTGATAATGATGTCATATTCACCAACCGTTAAGTCATTAATAATTGTTCCATCACTCATTTCTTGATTTACTTCTACCAAAGAATCGATCTCTTTACCATTTAGTGGATCAATTTCAGTAATTCTGATTAAACGTGTATTGGTATAGAATTTTTGAACCAATTCAAGAACCTTTTTAACCAATATAGAGCGTGTTTGAGCCAATAAATCCAGTGCTGTTACCATTTGTTGCTGTGCAGCATTCTGTTTTGCTTGAATAGCCACACCAGATATCTCGTTTGATTGCACACCTCTTGCACTTTCAGGAATAGTAGAGTCATAAACAGCACGTCTAGATAACTCAATTAAATTCATTGTGTCGCCATTCGTTTGACCTGGTAAAGCACGTTTTGGAGCTTCTGCACCACGTTTATAAGACACAACTAGACCTGGTTTAGAACCGATTTGTTGAAATTCGTCAATAGACATATTGGTTAACGATTCATCTTCTATTAACCAAGGAGCATTAGCATTAGTATTAGCCAAATGCATTTGAGTAGAAATGCCTTTGTTGAACATATCTTGTGCATCAATTGCATCATCTACCATTCCAGAAGTAATACCACGTCTAAATAATGGTGCATAAAAGATAACAGTAAAGGTATCAAATGGGCTGATAATGTCCCGTAATACCACATTCTTTGTTGTAACAGTCCATTCAACCCGTTTCATCATACGTTTTGTTTTCATTGCACCAGAGCTGGTTAATTCCATTAACTTTTCTTGGCTTATTCCTTCTACTGTCTTAATATCCCCGTTTGGATATATCAAACAGTCTGTCATCTTTCTGACAAAACGTTGTTTATCAATAATTCTGTAACGCTTGATCCCCACTTCATCGTCATAACATTCATCCAATGAGGATTTAGAGCTTCCACGTAACTCTGTTGCAAACGAATTTCTTTCCTCTTCATCTACATCACTACCAAACTTGTAATCACCATACGTATACTCCATCTCTTCGACTTCTTTACGTTTGTCAGCACCATAATAATGCTCTATATCGTCAAGACTATAGAAACGAGTTATCGTAACTTCATCCCAATCTTTAGGGTTATACGACTTAGCATTAGGATCAGGGATGACATCTAATGGATCTAATACATCAATGGAGATATCTCCATAGTCATTGTTGCTGAAGTCTAATGTCACTTCAAGATATCCACGCTGCATAATAACCCCATCAGCAAATATCTGAGTTTCTTTATTATGATACGAGTTCTTGTTTAAAACGTATTTCAAAACCTTTGTATGAAGTTCAGCAAGACTAGAATCAGCCCTTCCACCAGCTGGCTTTAATATTGGCTCCATTCTATTATTGGTTTGATAAGCGATTGCTGTATTAATAGCAGGCTTAATTAAATTAAACTCATAAGGAGGTCTACCAGAATCAATTAAAAACGCTCTATCTTCTTCAGATAATTGCTTTCCTAGGAAATAATTATCGCATTTCTTTGCTTTTCTACAGTATTCGTCATGCCCCATTTGTTTGGCATATTGATACCCATTCCAATTTCTTCTTGTTTTATCTCCGTCGTCTATCTTTCTGTCATTAGACATAAAATCTCCCATTAATTATTATAATCGTGCACGTGCAGAGTTAATATCGCTTATACTAGTATACATTGCCTTATACTTTTTAACCATAGGCTTTTCAACCGTTGCAAAACGCTTCATCATTATTGCGTAACGTAATGCACAAATAGTATCATCATTAAGCTTTACTAGTTTTCCGTCTTTTCTGTGATATTGAGATAACTCTTTTATTAATTCTACACAATTTGAAAATATTTTCAATCTTCCAGTCTCAAATCGTTCAATCATTTCAAGTAATCCTGCTTCAACACTGTTAGAACCATTTTCAAATGTGGCTCTATCTGGAAGCATACGAACCCCAGCCGCTTTATATTGCTCTGCCAATTGCTCACCAGAACCCTTGTCGTGCTGTAATCCATCGTGTGGAAATGCGTAATCAATCTTTCCCCATGATTTAACAGCCTGAGCCACATAAATAGGAGTCTTCTTGTTATCTCTATAATTACATACTACATAGATGGTGTCAGTGTCTCTATCCCAAGCAATCTTAACAACCCCTGTTGGGTGTTCCCATCCAAAGTCAATCCCACCCAATACAGCCCAATGTTTTGGAATCTTAATGGGTTCCATAATCACATCGTCAAAATCTATTGGAAATACTAGACCAGATCCGAATACTGGAATACCTTGTGCACGTGCTGGACGCTCGTGTGGAGGATACTGATATAAAATCTCTTTACGTCTTTCTTGAGTATAAAACGTAGCGTCTTGTATACCCATTTGAATAGTAGTACATCTCTTTCTCAATTCAGGTACAGGCTCTTCATAGAAACGATTAACAACAGCAGAACGCCCCATTAATGGAGTAAAGGTTATAGCAATAGAACCATTATGTCTGTTCGTTCTTGTTAATCCCTCCATGAATATATCCTCTGGAGGTTCCTCATCAAACCATATATAGTGAACGGTGTTAGCTTGCCATTTTTCACGACCCTGAATGTAAGAAGAGAATGTTAAAACCGAATTCTTACCAGATATGTGCTTAACAAGCATAGACGATATAGCACCATCACTTCCAGATACCATCGTGTAATCCACAATGCAATCAAAAGGTATAGCAGCAGTACCCCATGTATTTCTATCAACCGAGTTACCAACCAACTCTTTTTGTATCCCTTTACAGTTCGTTTCAAATGTTGGAGATCCACACATTGCAACAATGGCGTGATCAAAACGTAGACCTTCCCACCAGTCTGGATAGATCCCAGTCAAGTGCATAGCCATCTCATACGCACCTGAACGACTCTTTCCAATCTGATTCGCCGCCATAAACAGACGTTCTTTAAACAGCTTTCCCGCTTTATGGAACTCAAATTGTTTTGTTACTGGTGCATATCTAGACAGTGCATTTCTGTCATATTCCAGTTTCTGTTTAGCAAGCAAATCATCACGTTCCACCAGCAACTTATGTAGTTGCAAACGCATCTCTTTAGGCAGTTTGTCTATGATGTCTTCATATTCTAATAGCTCTTTATTATCCATATCAGTCCTTATTATTATTGTTATATATGAAAAACTAACAGTGTCAATATATCATAATATATTGCTCACCTTTTGAAAATCTTATACAAAGCATAAATTATCAAACCTGCACCAATTACACATTGGATTACTACCATAAAATAAAATAATGCTGTTATTGCATCAACGTAATTCCCAATTCCCATGATAATCCCAAATTATTTATTTGGATGTATAACCCACATATCATCTACTAGACGTCGCTGATCCGTAAACCAATTCTGATCCATCTTGAAGTATCCGTTCTCACCCCAACTAGTACCCCATGAATTCTTTACCCAAACAAATTTATTATCTTTAATTCGATCATCGTACCCAACAGCAATTACTGCATGCCCACCAACAATAGCGTCTGTCATTAATGGTAAACGTAATACATGCCAATCCGAGTAATCTTCCGTCTCAAAATATTCTGGTACTGCGAATCCAAATATTACTGGAAGACCCTGGCTTATAGCAAACTTAACATCTTTAAGCGTGGTAATGCGTTCGTATCTGTTGATCTTTGGAATGACGTTTTGCGACTCCTCATAGCAATAATCAATCGGTTTAGTAGCAAATTTAGAAGCGTCATACTCCCATGAAGATTCATTGCAACAACCGTGCTTTATAAAACCCTTGATGACATCTCTAATCATTGCACCAGCGTCAATGTCTACGGTGTCTTCGATAACTCTAGCGTTGTAGTATGCAAAGAGTCTTGATAATGGATCGCAATCTAATACGATCTCTAGTGCTGATGTAGAAGCCTGACCAGTACACGATCCAAGTTGCCCCTGGTCCTCTATTGGATTTTCTGTTCCTAGCGGAGAGACGTGATCTGGAAGCTTCAATCCTCTAGTAGAAGAAGATGAGAAATATAAATCCCGATGATCAGATACATCAGGAATCCAAGCGTATACACGTTGAGTCATTATTCGATACTCCAATTTATAGTAATATAAATGTAGAATACCAAATACAAAAGATTAAAACAATATCCGTTTACATATTAGTTATATTATAAAATGTAACGTTACATTCAGTCTGCAGGGCTTATGTCTATTGGTGTTACATCAATCACGTCTTTACCAAGCAGCTTTTTCAATTCATTTTGAGGGATTTTCTCCATCAATTCTTTTAATTGAAGATTAATTAAATCCATTGATTTATCTGACACTACGTTCTCAACCTTACGGGTAACAAGACCAGCAATCTTTACTTTTTCTTGAACACAAGCCAGCTCTACTTTAAGATTCCCTTTTTGAGATGCCTTATATTTAATTTCATCAATCTCTTTAAACGCCATCTCGTTGTTATATTCGTATTGACGTACTGCTTCTTTAATAAACAGCTCTTTATAGAACTGTATTGCTTTAGAAACACCATCAATCTGCTTCACTTTATAAGCATTGCTGCGTAGTGTTGCATCTTTATCACTGATTCGGTTATACGCAATCTTATAAGCTTTATAGTCATCTTCACCTTGAGCGATCAACATAGCGAAATGCTCTTGTTTGTTCGTCAGCTTTGTTCCAATACTAAGTTGAAGATCATAAGATTGATTGAATGGTATTAATTCATCGGTGTTGTGAGACTCTGTCTCAACACTCTCCGGTATTTCACCCTCTATAAATGAATTGGTATTTGTTGTATTTGTTTTATTCATATTTAATCAACCGTTTTTATTTATATTTCTATATTTAATTATACGTTTTACCCCCGTTATGTCAAGAAGTTCTGGTTGTAAAAAATAATCAATCGTTTTACATTATCCCCGCCCCCTTTTTCGGTACTACCCCCGTGGCGATATGTAATGCTTCAATCATTTTTTATTATTAATGCTACTAGTCGTACATAGAAATGCGGTTGTATTCTATAGAATCATTAGCACTCATCTCTGTTCTGTGTAAGCATATTAGCCGTATTAACTATATAGCTGTGTAATCAATATAATTTTGTGCGTTGGTGTAGTCTTGTGAGTCTGTTGAGTGGCTATCGAGCACGGTGTTATCCCATAGGGGGATCACCTGAACCACGTAGCCTCTTTCCCATCCACCCCCCACCCCTCATGGCATGGATCGGATCGCTATCCTTGGCACGGATCGCATGGCTTGGATCGGATCGCTATCCTTGGCACGGATCG
>JAIFMU010000214.1 GCA_020048285.1 bacterium
AGTTTGCTCCAAACACCACTGTTCGTTTCATCATAAAACCCCCACTTTTTACCAACTTCCGCTAATTTTATTGAGTCCAATACTCGCATATACGACTCGTTTATGAATGGAGTCATTACCGATGAATAATCAAATGTGTGATTTCTATATGAAGCCTTAGATACAACAAAACCTTCACTATTTATCATCGATGTCAGTCGACCAAATTCATCATATTCGAACAATTTCCGAAAATAATTCATATCCAAAACAGATAAAATTTTGCCTAACTTATGATCATATTGGAAAGATGATAATTGAGCAGAGTTAGAATGCATGAATATGTCATCAAAGTATGCAGAGCTGCCATTAGTGGTAGAAATAGAAACCTCCAGCTCAGATATGGGGTTATCAATTGCTGGAACAACCACTTCGATTGACGTCCACCCTTTTTGCAACGGCACGGTTCGTTCAGCAATTATGGTTTCGCCATTTTTCATGGTACATACAACCGTTGAGCCTTCTGTTCCATAAACCTTTGCTCCAAACACATAAGAGTTTGCCCCAGAAAACCCAAGGATTGCGGTAAGTATAGGAGAAACACCATTCAATGAATAATAAGAACACTTTCCCCCAAATGCAACATCACTCTTTATCATATCGGGGGTATACTCAAATTCAAAGTTACTCGAAGTGACTAAAGGGTCCGTGTCAAATTCAAAACTGCAACTAAATGCATTTGAAAAGGTTCCATTATCTACAATTCTAACCAAATTTCCATAGCTATCATATTGGAAAGCACTTGGCTTCCATGTGGCATCATACATCGTCAATGGCTGTCCATATTTGTCATACTCATGGGTATAACTCTCTAATACCCAGTTCGACAGGTTGTTGTCCTTAAAGGTCTTTAGCGCAGTAATATACGAAGACTCATCTTGATCTTTGGCCATATTTGGGGACAATACAAAATTATTGAATGAAGTAAAATCATTACCTCCATTCCAAACCCACCGCTTATTAAGATACCACGAGCTCGAACTACTTGTTCCACGCTTGAGCTCGACCCATTCGTTAACTTTCGAAGAAACAATGCGTTTATGTGCCGAAAGTTCACTATATAAAGGGTAGTTCTTGCTGGTTGTCAGAATAGTATCCCATATCACGTCAGTCCTGTACGATTGCGAGATCATATTCTTTGATTTCATAGCATCATATTTGGTATATGCGGGTACCTCATATTCATACAGCGCATATTTGTCACCAGGATGCCAAATACGTTTCGCCAAGGGTACCCCTGTGCGAACATCAAAGTTATACATTTCTTCTTGACGACTAACTTTATTATTAGAAGTCACTGTTTTGACCTTATAGGGTGCCTTCTGTGCGAAACCAAAAGGAAGTTCTTTCATGTCATTAATATGAAATTGATTTATCGTCTGAACAGAACCTGATGACATTGTACTTATACCCGAGCCCTCAGCAGGAGGAGGTGTGGGAGAACTTGATACGGCCATACTCATAAAGCGGAGATACTCCATCGCAACAGACTGAGAATCAACACCATAGTCGTAATATTTCGGCAACTTATATTGATCGTTATCAAAAAAAGGCCCCGTCAAATATTCGTTGTTATCAAACGTATAATACATTCTAGTCGATCGAACTTCTTCACCATGTCTATTAATGTACGTAATACTTTTAGGGAAACCGACCACACTTTGATAGACAAAAGGATCTTTAGCATCATCGCTAGAAGGTAAATCTTCAAACGAGTAGAACTCATTGGCCACTTTTCCATATGAGTTTTTACCACTATTTGTCGATGAAATAGTAGTCTCGACTCGTTTGTACTGGACTCCTGATAAGTTTCGTTTAAAATCATATTCATCGGTCAGTGATCGCACATAAACATTCTTAAATGGAGAGAATAAACCGAGTTTAGAACTTTTCATTTTTGCAGTCTGACCACTTGCATCATAACTGGGATCTGCAAGCAAAACCTGTTTATATGGAGTGTAAGTTGGAACAATTGAAGGAGATCGTGAAATCTCACCCCATGATTTTTCTCTGTTATCAGAGTAGGCATATTTAAAACTACTGCGACCACCGTTTCCATCGTGTAGAGTTAATGAGGAGACCCTCACATCCCCACCATAAACAGCCTCCAACTGAGAAAGATTACCACCCTTTCTAAAAACCCAAATGGCATCCAACGTACTAGATTCTACGACACCCTTCTCAAGTCCCAAATACCGAGAAGTTTGCGTTGTTGCTGCTAATCTCTTATAAAACTCTTGATCACTTCTCGTCAAGGCTACACTTGTTTTATAATTATAATTATCTAAATATGCACGCCCCATCAATAGCTTTTTTATATCTTTTTGTGTGTGGAAGAATCCCCCTGGGCGTACGTAAGGGATAGAGCTATATACCTTGCTATAATTGTCAGTATGTGTAATTGTTCCATCTTTGCCGTCAAACCATGCAGATGTACCAAACGTGTAATATGGCAAATTTGTAGAAACTGAAATAACAGGGAGATACAATGAATTTGTTTCCAGCAGGCTTGGATGGTCCTTCTTTTCTATAATCGCGAAATCATAAATACTCTTCAGTGAAACGATCTCGTCTGGCACGAGCTCCTTAGTAGATCCGCCAAAATAAGTTAATCTATCTCTAACAACCATTTGATGTTGATCGCGTTCATACTCAATCTCGATTTTACCACCTGTCGGCGTAATGATGTTCGTCAAATTCCAAACAACCCCAACCTTGTTTCCAAGTGACTGCGGGGTAGTATTTGTTTCAAACTCGCGACCATTAGGATTGTACATCCCCCATATATCCAGAGCATCCTTATTTCCACATGCGGGATTACTCAAACCATCTTGATAACCAAATAGATACGGAGATGCAGAAACATATTTCTGTCCATCGTGATACTCTGTCTTAATACTCTTCAGAGTTAAACGACCACCTGTATTGGCAGAGGAGTTAATGGTACCCGGAGCCAGAGTATAATCATAAATGAACTGGTGCTTTACAGTCGGTTTATTATCCGCCTTAGTGTAAAGTACAGTCGAATCGAGCTTGCTCAATGAACTCAAGCGGTTTTGTACTCCATTGATCTTCTCTGGTGCTACACATTCAGGGTAAATTGAAATATCAGACGAATGGGTAGTCGCCGAATTAACCAATTTCAAAAGGCTTCTTATCTTCGTTTTTGAAACATCTGGTTCGCTATTTAATACCTCACCCCATTTGACATCTTTTTTGAGGTCTGCATAAATGCTATTATTAGGCTGAGCATCCTCTCTATCAGAGATGAAAAACTTTTGGATATGCGTGTTTGTTTCAACAGCTTTCAAGTAGGAAATCTGCTTTAATCCATAACTTTTCGTCAAAACACTTTGTTTTGAGTCCATCTCCGAGTGTTCTACATTGTAGTCCTCGTATGGAGCACTCCAGGTTGCAATGCGCGGAGTTGAATAGTCAAATTTCACCCACGAACCGAAGTCATCATCAGTTTCCCCATCGTGCTTAACATCTATATAATCAGGGCTCTTAACGGAAGTAAGCCGCCAAGTAAATGCATATGGTATCGCTTTAGTCTGCCTTTTCCAGATCGAGCTGGAACCAGATGGTCCGTTGCCAGAATAATGAACTTCTACAACGTTAAACAAAGGGCTAAAAAATTCATATATTTTCCCATCGATATCTGTTACTTCAAACCCTGTAAGTAGCTTATTAATAGGATCAACAATAGGTACAATCCGTCTCCCCTGTTCAGTTGTTTTTACCCCATTATTTTTTCTCGCACCGAGTTCACCGTTAAACCGAAATTTAACTGGCGAAGAAGTTAGCTTCTCTCTCATGTCATCGGTTATATGAGTAATGCTATTCTCAATGGCACTAAAACTATTAGCCTTGTTATGAGCTTCAATTGCAGAATAATATTGTATACCCTTAAAAACAGCATTTTTTGAAGTCCCATCCATTACATACACTTGTTTAAATGTAGCAAAGGGAGAGAACATTCCTGCTATCCCATTCGCATTACAGGTATAATTATCGGAAGATGGATTATAGCCTTCATAACTCTCTAACGATTTAGCATCTGATATGTTTCTTTCGTCGGAATTTACAAGCAATGGTCCACCTCCCATATAGAGATACCCGTTCCATTTTGTCGTAGTTTGATAATGCAGATAACTTTCCCACGAATACCCAGAGAGTGAAATCCATGCACCAGTATTGGCTATAGGTATTACAATGCCCCAACTATCTGAGGTTGTTGTCCAGTCGTCTTTTGTCGCCTGATTATGTGAAAAAGAGGTATTCGCATCGTTTATTCCAAAACCACCGCCACCGCCACCTTTTTGTAAATTGAGATTAACCCCATAAGAGTGTTGTGTTTTTTGATTAGTTGCAGATACAGTTGCAGTTACGCCCGAAGAACTAAATTTCCCACCAAGGCTAATTGCTCCATTTGTAGTTTGAAGCGGAGCAGAAAATCCAACGGCGGCATCATCCCCTGATAGCTCAACATACATCCCATAGCCAAGCTTAAGGCTACCATCAACAGATCCATCGCCAGCGATGCTAATGCTCACTCCACCTGCAAGTGTTGATAGGGATCCACTGATTCCGAATCCCGTTTTACTATCATAATCGACCGATCCACCAAATGGGCCATATCCACCGCCTACGCTGATACCAAACCCAGAATAACCAGAATTCTGCTCTTGAGTAATCACAGGAGCATCAAAAAAGTCATCAGGTAATTCAACCAACATACGATTAATTGCACCGACATTTAAATTCCACCCCAGCCCAACCCAAGTTGCTTCTTGATTGTACTTAATTCCTGCTCGATAGTTCAAGCTTATTGGGTAACCTATCATTTTACCAGGAACATATGTTAGAGGAATGGAGTACTGTACGTCACCGGTATTTAAGTCTACCATATCATCCATAGTTACTTGGCCATATTGTGCATATTCAGGCATAGATGGTCCGCCTGTCAAGGCCAAACAAACGAATGCAGTTAACGCAATAATTACGAATGTCTTTATCATCTTAATTCCAACTTTTTATAATTACTTTTCAATTTTCGTAAATCAAACTCTACAGATCCAGTTTGTAATCCGAAGTCACTCATTCGAATTTTACATTTGCGAAATTTTAGATTCTTAATATTGTCTGAGAAATAAACACTGAAGTTCGCAACATAACTTCCGAGGCTATTCATTTCATATATGGCAATCAAGGGAGCATATTCGCTGTCTTTTTCACCAATTCGAAACAATTCAGTGACATTTGAACTACCCAAGTATGTAGCAACCCTTTTCCTTAGCACAAGATTCTGAGACATACGGGCGATGTTATCATCATCGCCTATTGTCGAAACGGATATTTTTGCAAGATATCCATTTCGGTCGTTGGCAGAAGTGACAAATTCAAAGTTAATTCTTAATGAATCGCCAATAATTAATACATCATTCCCGACATAACCATTTGGCGCAACTACATCAATTTCAGCATTTACATGACGGAGGTAAACAATTAGACTGCACCCCCCAATTAGCATCATAACTAAGAATATTTTTAGTCTGTTTTTACTCAATATATTGAGTATCACTTATACCTCTTGTTAAGACCTTTAACGAGATCATTTGTGATGTCAAATCGACTTTCGCTACCATAAAGAATATTACCATTATTAGTGGATCCAAGAACAAGATCGTATCCTTTATCTTTCGAATATTCCGCAACATAGGAGTTTACTTTCTGAAGTATTTTCCCCATGCGTTCCTGATGGCGCTTCGTCATCTCTTGCTGACCATATTGATGGTAGCGATTCATGTCCTCATTTGCTTTTTCCAGTTTTGTGCGGAGAACATTTTTTTTTGCATCAGAAGCTGCGTCAAATCCCTTCGACATAAGATCCATCTGCGCTTGTAAAGAGTCCTGAAGAGCCTTAAGATTCTTCTCATATTCCTTCTGCTCTTTTTCCAACTCTTTGTTTGCAGCATTTGCTTCCGAGAAACCGGTGAGCAACTTGTTGCTGTCAACATAGGCGATGCGTGCGCGTGAAGACACAAGAACTTCATTGAAGATAGTGACAACCAAAACAACACATAGCGATATTAAAATTGTAGGTATATGCTTGTTCATTTATTTACCCTGTACTTTCTTCTCAAGCGATTCAATCCGTTTATTCTGTTCGATGCCATAAAGCGTAAGCTCTTCGACTTTTTTCAGGAGAATCATATTCATCTCCACCAGGTCAACACCATTCTCTTTGATCGCTTTTGCAGAAGGAACTTCTGGGAGGTGGCTGTTTGTTTTGATGAATTCAGCCACTTCATCAAGAGTACGGAGTTTGTAATCAGGCTTGAAAACATAGTCAGGAGCATCGGTAATCACCCACTCGCCTACACGGAACGATTTTGCGGAGATGTCACCTTTTGCTTCTACGTTGTTATCAACATATACATATCCTTTTACATGCATGTTCCGTGAAGAATTGATGTCACCATCAGTATTTATTTCTCCTTTGACACGAGTATTACCGCCAACAACAAGTTTCTCATTCTCTTTAGGAACATCATAGGTTCCTCCGATAGCGACCCCACCGTTTTGATACATGGAGAGAATCTGCCATTTTGTATCCGCACCCTTAGGCTCAAATCCAAATTCCATACGGCGAGAATCTCGTCCACCTTGCGTTGACTCTACTTCCTTGCCCGAATTAAGCACATGCCATTTACCGCCATCCTTTTGCTGAAGGAACATCCAGTCACTATTCTGGCCTTGTTCCAATGTCAGGCTACCGGTCTCTAAACCACTAGTGGTCAGTACGCTCCCACGAGAGTACGAGTACTCCTTACCAGCAACATCAACGCCATTACCGTTCTGGCTAACAGAAATTGATCCGCTTATATTGTCGAGCACAATTGAATGGTGAGAGGACCCAGAACTTCCTGAACCGCTATTTTTAAGTATTAGGTTATCAGGATTGAGTTCAGCATACTTTATTGCATTTGGGGTATTGGGGTACTTCGAATTTGCATAGGATGGGTGACCATCAAAGCCGCCAATTCGGAGTGTCCCATCATTTTGGAAAGCTGCGGCAATCTTCTCCTTAGCCGCATTGTCTTTATCAAACGTATAGAACTTGTGATCTCCACCGTGATAGTGGATAGCATCTTGCATCTTATTGCCATTCCAGTTCCAAGATAGTGCATTCAGATGCAACCCATGTTGGGGACCTACCTCGCCACCACCTACTGACCCCGTACTCAGTCCTTCATTGTAACGGAATGGGGCGAGTCCATTAATTACACTTCCTGATGCCGGATGCCATGTATTATACCTTACAATAAAAGAACCATGATCAGAGAACACATTCCCTTTCACATGTAATTTTGCTTCTGGAGAACTGGTTCCGATTCCCACATTTCCAGAACGAACTCGCGAGAAGTTGCTCGGATTACTAAATGCACGCAGAAATATCCCCGAGTCCCATGCCCATTCATTAGAGTTGGTTAGGGTAGAAGTCATCTGAAGATAATTCGGTTGATTCTGGAACAAATATTTTCTTGTGCTCGATGGTTCGCCGAGGACAAAATCGTTCTTACCCCAAGAATTCTGTCCGGCATCAGCAGGCGGAGCGGATGGCGTTTCGTTGAACACAGCCTGCAAGACGGTGTTATCACCAACAGTAACAACCTGTGTTGGATTTAACGAATCAGACAGCCCTATCCAACGATCAAACGAATTGCCTGAAGCAGAAGTAGCGGTCACCGTTACTTGCGTTCCAACCGGATACACACCACCTGGAGGAGACAAAAGCACATTACCTTCACCTGAAACAGCAATCCCAAGTGGTACACCTGTATTTGGAGCTGTAGCACCAGGAACAACTCCTGACAGAACACTACCCGTCGCTTTATTAACAATTGAAATATTGGCATTATTTTCCAAAGTCGTTGAAGAGCTATACGACCAGTCATCGCTCTTATCAAAGGTAGACCAGTTACTCTTATTAATTCCAAATTCAGCAAAAACATG
>JAIFMU010000165.1 GCA_020048285.1 bacterium
GAAGAGTTGCTATAGCGATGGTCCCCCGTCACTTCGTTACTGATCCAATCAGGGATTAGAACTGTTTCACATTCTGATCTCATTTCCACTTCAGCCACTATCAACCCCGCATTGTCACCTAAAAATTGATCAATTTCAAAAGTATGATCACCGGAAACAACACGATACCGCCACTTAGAAACGCGATTTCCACAAAGCGTGTCCAGCATTTCTCGTGCATCTTCAAGGGGAACTTCATATTCGAACTCAGAGCGGGTCAAGCCGATCGGTTTCCCCTTTATTGTGAGATATCCCGTAGTACCGGCAATCCGCACTCGCACCGTGGAAACTGTCGAGGTCGAGATATACCCCTGTTCCATTAATACGCCATCGGTGAGGTACTCTGCAACAATCTGATGATCGACAAGAAACTTGCGTTCAATTTCAACAGGCATGTAATCTCCTTTGCAACACCAGTTTTGCGTCATTTATTCAAATATACCACATCGGAAGGTGCTTTGTCGTAACCAACAACTTTCACTCAAATACAGCATCTACAAAATCAGAACTTTATTCAAACACAAAGGAAACAAAAATCACCAACAAAACAAGCGCAGTAACAAGGAGAATTTTTTTCTGTAAATTTTTCACTTATTATAGCTCGAAGCTGTTTCACTCATGTATATTTTGTGTGTTAAAAGAAATTGGACAGGAATTATTTTCATGGAGAAATGTATGTTTATACAGAAAAGTGCTTTTGCAGTAACCAAAGTTATAAAACAGTTAGTTCGGGAATTACTGGAACTGAATTGGAACGATCACCTGCTTGCAGAAATCGGAACAGCTCACACAGAAAAAAAACGCGGAGCTGACAACACGGAAAATTAAGAGGATGTAATGCGAGGATGTGACATTAAACTGCTCCGGGAACGTTCAGGACACAGCTTTTCGAACCGCGAAATGGCTCAAATGCTAGGGATTACAGAAAGGACTCTTATTAACTGGGAATCCAGTGATGAAGATCTTTCCCCACCGTACCAGAACTTCCTCGGGCAGATTTTTGAAGATGTAGTTATCACAACCGCTCAGGAAACATTAGATCGCCTCTTTGAAATCGTCCCAGCCGAACACATGGCCCTTTGGTTTTACCTGGGACATGGAAAAGTGGTACTTTTCCGCAACTCCGCACGACACCACAGTTTTTCAGCTCAAAAACGATCATTCCAAAACGATGAAGTCATCAAAGACCTCGAAGATATATCTCTCACAACTGCTCCCCTCGCTTATGCCGTTACGATAAACGATGCAGGTGAATCAATTTGTAACAACCGCTATAAATCGTACAAGGGAACACGCTATGTCCATTATCTTCAGGACAGAACGTTGGAATCAATCCTGAAACTCCCCCGTTTCATGAAAGGCCCAAAACCGCTCTACCTTCTTTCTTTAGAAAACAAGCTTTTTAAAAACAACGATCGCTATGAAATTCTTCGCACCGCCGGATCTGAAAAGCTATTCACCGAAGCGGATGTGGAAACGCTCACGACTGCGCTCGAAGAAGAAGAAAAAAAAGGACTTACCACTCTGTTGAACATGTTCTTTCTACAGAAATAGTTCAGGTCCCACCGCTGATCATCCATCACACACCCCTTTGATCCAGCATATTCATTTCAAAATCCTCTCAGAACTATTTCAACCTCTCGGCAAATTATTCCCCATTGGCCCATATATTCGGTTAAAAACAGAGTTAATTAGCCATTGGCACGCGCACTGCTTAATCATATCTGTCCAGGGAGGGCATAATGATTACAGAAGTCAACAACAATATTCCTCAAGGTTCAAATCGCAAAGAGCAGATGACTGCAGTAGCGAAACAGTTTGAACAACTTTTTGCTGACATGATGATGAAATCGATGCGCAGTTCTGTTCCCGAAAGCGAAATGATTCCCAAGAGCACCGGCGAAAAAATCTACACCGACATGCTCGATTCAGAATATGCCAATTTGATGGTTGAACGCAACTCCATTGGATTAGTTGATGTTATCGTCCGCCAAATGATGGCAAAAGAGGGAAGTGAAAACGAGGTATCAAAGGTTATTGACTCCCTAAAAGCTGAACAAGATTTCAATCGAATCAAATCAAATATGCTGAAATCCTCAATTTCGAGTGAATTTTCGGCAGCAAGTCCTTTTGCAGACAAAGATCTATCAACGGGTTTTAGTCCCAAAATCCAGCGATGGGACGAGATTATTGACAAAGCTTCCAAAGCGTACAATGTCCCAAAAAATCTTATCGCAGCCGTTATCACTGTTGAATCAGCAGGAAATCCAGCGGCTCAATCACCCGTTGGCGCTGCGGGGCTCATGCAACTCATGCCGGGAACAGCCAAAGATCTCGGCGTGGCAAATCGCTTAAACCCTGAACAAAATGTGCTCGGAGGAACCAAATACCTTCGCCAAATGCTCGATCGATTTGGTGGAAACACAAAACTAGCCTTGGCAGCATACAACGCAGGTCCAGGAAACGTCGAAAAGTACAATGGTGTGCCGCCGTTTACCGAAACACAAAACTATGTTTCACGAATTTCATCAATAATGAATAGAATGGAGTAAGCCATGAAACTCTCAATAACAGAACAGGTTATTTCGAATTTCGAACAACAGCTTGAACTCCAAGCTACCCTTCAGGCTGAAACATTGCGTCTGCGAAATTGTATTCTCAAACGGCAACTTGATGAGATCAGCAGCATCACTCACCGCATTGATGAAATTGCTGAAAAAATGGAAATCGTCGAGCTCGAACGCCGTGAAATGATAGAGGATGCCGGAATGGGCCAAGAAGCTGCGCGAAGTTTTGATACGTTGTATCGCCTTCTGCCAGAGCAATCGAGAGATCGCATGACAAAAATCAGACAAAAACTGCGCGATGCATCAAAGGAGAACTACCGCTTAAATGCAAACAACAGAATTCTCCTCGAAGAGGCACTTCAATCGGTAAAGTCAACCGTTTCTATTCTCACCCGTTCTGAACGGGCATCGACAGGATATGACGTATACGGAAAATCAAGTTCTGTAAATCGCAAAAAACTTCTCAACCGAATCGGTTAAGGCAGGACACCATGAGTATATTTTCAGTAATGGGCGTAGCAAACAGAGGTCTATCTGCATCGCAGATGGGGTTGAGTGTTACATCTCAAAATATCGCAAATGCGGATACCGAAGGATATTCTCGTAAACGCCTTACCCTCGCTGCAGATTACCGCTACGATGGTGCACTCGGCCAAATCGGTATGGGTGTATCAATCGTCAACATAGCTCGCGTCCGTGATGCGAGTATTGATGCTCAGATCCAACGCCAAAGCCATCAACTTGGCTATTTCAAGGAGATGGACACATCCCTTGAAACAATCGAAAACATTTTCAATGAACCAAGTAATACCGGTATTATCAGCTACATGGACAAGTTTTTCGACAGTTGGAACAACCTCGTCAACAACCCCGCCGATATTTCAGCGAGAACAACCGTTTCAACGGCAGCAAAAACGCTAACCGATGTATTCAAAAACACAGCTCTTGAATTAGATAAACTTCAGGAGAGCCGCAACACCAATGTGGCAGGGACTGTTGACAAAATCAACAAAATTGGCCGAGAAGTTTTCAATCTAAACAAAGAGATTGCAAGCGTTGAAATCGGTGGGCAAAACGCCAACGACAGCCGTGACCGCCGCGATATGCTCATGAAAGATTTAGCTGGACTTGTCGATTATGACTCTGTTGAAGGCGAAAATGGCCAGATCTCCGTTTCTGTTGGTGGTAATATTTTCATTTCTGGAGTTTCATTCAATGGGCTCGAAGTCTATAGCGGAAAGGAGATCCAAACAAGTACAACCTATCTGCAATATGGCGTCAAAATGCAAGGCGTAAATCATCCACTTCAAATTAACGGTGGAGAACTCAAAGCGATGATGGATGCTCGTGATCTCACCGTCCCTGCATACAAAAAAACACTTGACGACCTTGCCCTCGCTCTTACGTCTTCTGTAAATGCTCAACACCGCGAAGGTTACAATCTAACTGGATTTTCAGGATTTGACTTTTTTGATCCCTCTGCAACCGGTGCCTCAACAATCGGTCTCTCGGCATCAATTTCCACAAACCTTGCAAATATTGCCGCTGCACGAGGTGGAACACAAGCTACGGGAACCACAGTTGCCGTCCCCGGCGGAACGATGAATTTCGGTAATGCCCCAACCCAATTAGCAAAGACATTGGGGCGACCATGGGTCGTTGGTGATGCGTCGACAGAATCTGTGAGCAATGTCGTTTCAGGATCAGTGACCGTTAAAATTGCCACCTCGGGAGCACTTCTCACAGAAGGTACGGACTTCAATGTCAATTACATTGACGGCACAGTGCAGATGCTTCACCCCGGCTATGATGGATTAGCATTAAACGTTGATTACAGTTATACTACAGGAAACTTCCCCGGACCCGGAAACAATGAAAATGCTATTAAACTTGCAGCATTGCGCGACAAATTATCAATGTCACCGGACCGTTTGGGGAACAATACTTCAAGCTTTTCAGATTTCTATAGCGGCATGATCGGCGATGTGGGACTTGAACGTACCGAAGCCAAATCAAACTTGGAAACACGTGAATACCTAGTGCTGCAATATGAAAATTCACAGGAATCTATAGCGGGGGTTTCTCTCGATGAAGAGATGTCAAATCTGATAAAATATCAGCATACGTACCAAGCTGCTGCAAAAATCATCTCAACGGCACAACAAATGCTAGATGTACTTATGAACATCTGAAAAGGAGCTTCAAATGAGAACGACCTTTAATACAATAAATAGGCAAACTCAGTACACTATTGGGGCTCGCTATTCTGAACTGGGAACACTTCAGCAAAAAATCGCCACCGGAAAAGAGTTAGGACGACCATCCGACAACCCCGTCGATGTTGCTAATGTCCTTGGTTTGAGAAGCAACAACCTGTCACTTAAACAGTTCGAACGAAATATAAACGATGGCCTCAGTTGGATGCAGATCACTGATACCACAATGAACTCCATGAACACTGTCCTTCAACGCGGACGTGAACTAGCAATCAAGGGTGACTCAGACACGTTATCTAAAACAGAACGCATCTATTTGGGCGAAGAGGTAGAGCAACTTACTCGCCAGCTCATTTCACTCTCTAACAGCAAATTCAAAGGAGATTACATTTTTTCTGGCTCTCATACAGATAAACCGCCTGTCCCAATAGGCAAGTCCGAAGCAATCGACCAAACCTCCTACTCAAGCCTTAAAATGTCATATATAAATGGAACAGGTGCCGCGGTAGGTTCAACATTTCAGATCTACGACCCGCGGGGAAGTGCAACTGTGACGGATCACAAAGCGCTGTCAAATATGATTCCCGGTTCGTTCTCGTTAAAAATCGGAAGCATTAATTCTCCAACCCCGACAGAAATGAAAGAGGGCACAGATTACAGTGTCGATTATGTAAATGGAACGATAACAGTACTCTCCGCTGCAGCCGCCACAGCGCTGAACCACGATTTCACTCCCGGGGCTGGTGAATACACCGATGGTACATCGGCGAACAACATCCGTATGTCTTTCGATTTCGCCTCTGCCAGTCGAGATATTTACGGAAGAGAAATCAATACCGATTCGGCATTATACCGTGAAATTGAAGGCAGTGTAAAGGTTCGGGTCAATACCTCTTTCAGCGATTTCACCGTCGATAACAGCGTAAACATGATCTCTAGTATGATTAAACTCGGCCAATCGCTCATCGGAAATAATCAAAAGGGAATCAGAGAATCGATGAACGACATCGACACGTCATTCAACAGAATTCTCAGCGCTCAGAGTGAAAATGGTGCGCGCGTAAATCTGTTTGAAAACACGATGGATCGAAATGATGTACAGCAACTTGAAACAACCCGCGTTCAAGCCACGCTAGAAGATGCCGACTATGCAGAATCGGTTTCTAAATACACAATTGCTCAAACGGTATTCAATGCCGCTCTTCAATCGACTGCGAAAATCATGCAATCATCCTTGGCGAACTATATTTAGAAATGCATTCTCCGTGCTGTAAAGTCGGGCAGATTTTTCCTGCCCGACTTTTTTTTGCGGAACTTCCTACCCAACAACACCAAAACGCATTCGCCACAATAGCACTAACTGTTTTATATCAACAATATAGACACCAAACCAAACAATGGCACGGATACTGCTTACATATCATATAAAAGCAATATCTGCACGGAAGCAGAAAATTTGGGGAGGACACCATGCCTAGAATTAACAACAACATCCAATCGATGATCACCTCTAGTTCTCTTCGCAGAACTGAACGATCACTTTCAGGAACGTTAGAAAAATTGTCCACCGGTCTTCAGATTAACCGCGCGTCCGATGATGCTGCGGGATTATCTGTATCAGAACAGCTTCGTTCGCAGATTCACGGCTTGAGCATGGGGAACCGCAATATTTCCGATGGCGTTTCTCTTATGAATATCGCCGAAGGAGCGCTCATTGAAGTGGGGGGAATGCTCCAGCGTATGAGAGAACTGGCGATTCAATCGTCTAGTGATACATTAAGAGACACAGAACGCCAATATATTCAACTTGAAGTAAGAGAACTGACCGAAGAAATTGATAGAATCACTCGTTCGACCCAATACAACCGCATGCCACTTCTCAATGGATCAGCTCCTTGGGGAACAGGTACAGGAGGGATAATACACGCAGGTCCAAACAGTGATACCAATACCGATATTTTGCAAGTTCTGATCGATCCAATGGACTCTTCTTCATTAAGAATTGGCACAGCATCGGTAGCATATACAGACCCCGTTACTGGTGGAACAACAGGCTTTTCTCTTACAACCGGAAGTGCTTCAAGATTTGCTATTACTAGTATCGACAACGCACTTACAAGTGTTAACTCACTGCGTGCTAAACTTGGAGCGGTGACAAACAGATTGACCCACGCAATGAATAATCAGGAGAATGTGAAGATTAACGTAACCTCTGCCGAATCGGTAATTCGCGATGTTGACTTTGCCGATGAAACCGCCGATTTCACCAAGTTCCAAATCCTTCAAAAATCGGCGACCTCAATGCTTGCCCAGGCGAATCAGCTCCCGAACAATGTCTTGTCATTACTTCAATAATCATCAACACAAATTGACCGTAGAAGAATCATCTAACTGATTTTTCTTGCAACGATTGACAGCAGAGTACATATTTACATAGCAATGAAGACACAACAGTGTCCAACCCTTTCTACAAAGGTGAACAGGTGAAAGCGAATTTTGACAATCTGGTATACTCGCCAGAAGATGTGATTCATTTCGATGACGGAATTCCCGGTTTTGAAAAAAATCGGGATTTCGTCATTGTAAAAGATGAGAACTACGCGCCGTTTGAATGGCTTGTATGCGTCGATGGCACCCGCCTGAGATTTGCCATGCTAAACCCCATGATCGTTAATCCTGAATACAACCCGCGAATCACCAAGCCTCAAATTGAAGGACTTGGTCTTGAAACACCGGAAGATATTCTTATGTATTGTTTTGTAACTATTGCACAAAACCCTTCTGATTCGACAATCAATCTGATGGGACCGGTAATTCTGAATACAACAATGCAAAAAGGGCGACAGCTCATTCTCGAAAACAGTGTCTACGGCACGAAAGAACCTATTTTACGGAACGGATAAGATAATGCTGATTTTAACTAGAAAAGAAGGCGAATCAATCCGTATCGGTGATAACATCACGGTTAAAATAGTCGCCATGGACAATAAACACGTAAAAATCGGAATCGAAGCGCCGCGAAATGTGTCGGTTAACCGTGAAGAGATTTACCAGAAAATTCAGACTGAAAACCTCGCTGCGGCATCGGTTCACGAAACTGAATCTATGCAGAATATTGCAGACTTGCTGAAAAGTGGTGCCTCAGAAGGAAAGAAAAACCCCTTTGCATCGCTCTTTGGGAAAAAAGATTAAGCACGTACATCAATGACGATTAACACGTTTTTGGTGTACAT
>JAIFMU010000190.1 GCA_020048285.1 bacterium
GAGTAGTCAAAAAGTCCAAGTTGCATCTGGCACCTCCATGGTATGAAAATACCTTATGCACAAGGAATTGTATTTTTAGAGATGCCCTATACTATTATAACTAGCTTCTGGACCTTCAACCTTAAATACTTTAAGATTTTCAGCAAATGTCATTACACCAAAGACTAAAAGAAACATCACAACCAACTTATTCATGTATACTCCTTAACTTCGTTTAAAACCAATCATACCGTAATAGGCCTTGTCTACTGAAATCTTCTAAAGAAAGTGTTCCCAATTCACATAAGGCTTCTGTCGTCAAATCATTCAGCTACATAGTCCCCTTGAGAATCATCTCCGTTTCAGCGATGGTGTTGCAGGCGAGAAGTGTCTGAGTCAGCGCAACCGCTTCGAACTGGTTAATCCGACTGATGCAATCCTGCACGCGCGGAATATAGACCGGATCGACACTCAGCTTTGTGATTCCACAACCGATCAAGAACGGAATATACCGTTCATTCCCCGCCATATCCCCACAAACAGAAAGATCTTTCCCCGCAGCTTGAGCGGCATTTGCCACTTTTGCAATAGACATGAGCACTGCCGGATGGTGCGGTTTGTAAAGCGCCGCCACTTCGGCATTGGTGCGGTCAACCGCCAGAAGATACTGGATCAGATCGTTGGTTCCAATAGAGAAAAAGTCACACACCTGAGCAAACTGTTCGATACAGGTCACCGCCGCGGGAAGTTCTACCATCATACCGATTTTCGGCGTGCAGTGGCAGAGAATCCCATTAGACTGCAGATCTTCGATGGTGCGCAGTACAATCGCTTTTGCTGCGATAAACTCATCGAGCGACTGAATCATAGGGAACATAATCCGCAGATCGGTATTCGCCGCCGCCCGAAGAATCGCTCGAATTTGGTTCACAAAGAGCGGCTCATATTTAAGTGAAAAGCGAATCGCCCGCAGTCCTAAGAATGGATTTTCCTCTTCCACCCCTTCGAGATAGGGAAGTGTCTTGTCGCCACCGATATCGAGCGTGCGGAAAGTCAACTCCTTGCGAGGAAGATAGTCCGCCACCTTTTTGTAGATCGCATACTGTTCTGATTCGTTGGGAAAACTTTCGCGAATCATAAAGGGGAATTCAGAACGATAGAGCCCCACCCCTTCGATGTGGCAGTTTTTCGCCTGAGAGATGTCCGTGATCAGGTTGACGTTGGCGTGAACTTCTACCGCAGTGCCATCCACAGTAATTGCCGCTTTCTGAATTGGACGGGCCGCGGCGATGTTTCCCGCGAGAAGTGGGCGATACTTTTTAAGCAAATCCTTGTCGGGATTGATAAAGAGCATCCCGTTGTTCGCGTCGAGCAGCAGTTCTGATTCCGGCGGTATTGCAAGAATTGTATTGTCCGTGGTGAGCATCAGTGGAATTTGAAGCGATCGGCAGAGAATTGCCAGGTGAGATGTCACCCCGCCGCTGACCAGAACAACCCCTTTGACACCTTCGGAAGCCATGACCAAAATATCCGAGGGAAGCAGTTCACGAGCGACAACAATCCGGTCGCGGTGGTTCTGGCGGTTGTTCAGTTCCGGCGAAAAGTGAGAAAGAAGTCTCACGGCGAGATCTTTGACATCTTCCGCTTTTTCCTGAATCATCCGTGCAGAACTAGATGCAAAGGAGCGGATAAGATCTTCCGCCACGAGAAGAACCGCATCGGGAACAGCCACGCCATTGCCAATATGATTGCGAATCGCACCGGCAAAGGAGGTATCCTTGAGCATGAGCAAATGAGCCACAAATATCATCGCCGCCGAATCTTCGAGCCGCTCTTCCACAAGTCGCTGCAGTCGTTCCAACTCCCCAGCGGTGGATTCGATAGCCTGTTCGAAATCGCTGAGCGTGAAATGTTTGTTCCAGTTCATCCGCTTGACGATAGTGAAAATATCTCGCTTGTGGTCAACAGAACATTTCCCCCAAGCGTATCCCGGCGAAGCTGTTTTCCCCTTGATTTCGGTCAGTTCCACCGGAAATTGCAATGCGGGGAACTCGGGGATTTCCCCACCGGCCGCGAGAAGAACACCGGTTGTTTCGAGAACTCCGGTCAGTTGCGACGCGAGAATTTCAAGGATTTCCACCATGTGCGACGTGAAAATTCCGTTGCGGCGTTTCTGAACGACCAAGACACCAATCTTGTGCATGCCTCGGGTAATCGGTACCGCTAGGAACGAATCGAACAGCTCTTCATTGAGCCCTTCGACCCGCTTATACCCTTTCTGACTGCTCGCTCCAGCCACGCGAATCGGGCGCAACTCTTTGAGTGTCAATCCCACAAGCCCTTCGCCGTACTCTAGTGAAATTTCGTTGATCATCTTAGTGTTCAACCCACAAGTCCCTTTGAGCACGAGCTTGTTGTGCGATTCATCAAAAAGATAGATTGAACAGACCGGCACTTTCATAAAACGGGCGATAACATTGACCGTGTTGTCGAGAAACGAATCGAGATCGCGGCTGTTGGAAAAAATCGTGTTCAGTTCACCCACATTTTGAATCAGTCTGAACGTAAAAAGCGAATGATAGAGAAGAACAAGCAAGAGAATCAGCCCCGCTGCCACAATTGCTCCGGAAACGACATTCAGTAAAAATGCTTTCCGTTCAATCTTCTCGTTGAGTCCTTTTTCTGGCGCGATAATCATAATTGCATAGCGAGGCAGTAGTTTTTCAATTTTCAGGAACTTTACCCAATAATTTCCCTCTTTGGTGCGGTAGTAGTGCAACCCGGGCTGAGTCGAACGGTCGCGGCGAAAGTCATGGCTGAACACAGAAGCAACAACGCTGTCTTCGATTGATGAGTGATCCACAAAAAGTGTTTTCTGATCGTTCTTCGAAGCCACGATCCCCGAATCGTTCATGCCGAACAGTTCTGCATTTCGATTGACGAGATACACTTTGCCGCCATTTCCCACGGAAAGCGACTGAACAAGTACACTGAGACGAGTGAGAAGAATATCAAAGGCGAGTACGGTGGTTTTGCCGGAGGAGTCTTTCCACGCCGTGGCGGCAGTTATCCCCGGCTGATTTTCCGGCTGAGAAATATAGGGATCTGACCAGATTACCCGATTGAGCGATGCCGAATCGGCGGCGAGCTGAAACCACGGGCGATATTTCGGTACATACTTCGTCGTATCCAAGACGGCACTGCTATCCTCTTTGCGCACCGAAGCTGAAATGGTATCGCCCTGTCGGTGTAGAAATAGCTGTCGTCCATCGCTGTCAGCCATGATCAATGCATTCGCCGCATCGATCGATCTGAGTACGGGGCGGAAAAATGTTTCGAGATGTTCCGGACGACTCCCGTCAAACAGTCCCGCTTCTCCCCACGACTGAAGTTGCCGCAACTGGCTTTCGATGGGAAGAGACAGTGCATTCAGTTCTGCAACGAGCTGTTTTTCAACAATTTCAAAGCTCTCCTGTGATGCAGCTCGTTTCAGTTCACGTCCTTGTATAAACAGAACCGCCCAAATGAGTGATGACACCACTAGCAATCCCAACAAGATCGACAGGCGAAGGCGCTGTTCGAGGTTTATAGTTTTATGCACAAACGTCCCTTGATGAAATAAAAATGCGTATACCTTCTGATATACGCAAAATACATTCTGTCAACCGGTTAATGAATTCAGGCAGATCAGTGATTTTTCGACAAGATATACTCGTCGAGCATGCCGATCAGCTTGTTCGATTCCGGTTTTGTCACATACTGGTCAGCCCCGACGCTACGACACTTGATAATCATCTGATCGTTGATCAAACTAGAGAACATAACCACGTACATCGACTTGAGATTCATGCTATTTTTGACATTATTACAGAGCGTAAGGCCATCCATCATAGGCATTTCGATATCGGTCACGAGAATTGTCGGCATATCGCCCCCGACCAATTCGTCTCGGTGAGCCTGAATATAATCCAAACAGACTTCGCCATTTTCAAACTCTTTGATGTGGATAAATCCCGCCGCCGTGAGTGTTTTCATCATCGTTTTGCGAACCAGCATTGAGTCTTCGGCAAAGAGAAGTTGCACGCCGTCGCGCTTGATCGATTTGCCCCGTTCAGCAACCTCTTCACGCACCGTTTCGATAATCTGTTCAGGAAACAGCTCTGAGAGAATCTGTTCAAGATCGAGAACGAGAATATCTTCGTTTTCGATCCGCACAGAACCCACCACCGAAGACTGATTTGCCAACATTTTGTTGATTGGGATAAACTGATCCCAGGTGAGTCGATAAATTCGGCGAACACCATCGACCTTAAAGCAGTTTACCGAATTGTTAAACTCGGTAAAAATGACAATTTCACGCTCTTTGTCCGCTTCGATCGGTTTCTTTTTCAGGATCGATGCAAGGTCGAGGAACGGGATTGTTTCGCCGCGATTTTGGTAGATCCCCACCACACCTTCCGGTGAATCAGGCATTTCGGTGACCAGTGCGTGATCAAACTGCTGAATTGATTTGATTTTAGCAACGTTGATTCCAAATGGCTGGCCTTCGATGATTACGGCCAAAAGTTCCATCTCATTTGTTCCGCTTTCGAGCAGAATTCCGCGCTCTTTTGACATGTTTCCCCCGGGATGTTGAGTTGCCCTCTTTTTCGTTTCCCCTATTCTACCATTCTCCTTTCACGAATTTCGACCCTTTTTTTTGAAACTTTACGAAACGGTCACCAACGAACGAATTCGATCAGCCAAACCGGAGTTTCTTTTCTTGTCTGAACGATTTTTCACCGCCATGGCGAGAGCCTCTTTTGATCCCACAAAAACGCACAATTTTTTGGCGCGAGTCAGTGCCGTGTAGATCAAGTTGCGGCGAAGCATGACAAACTGCTGAGTTGAGAGGGGAATCACTAGCGCGGGGAACTCTGAACCCTGACTCTTGTGAATCGAAATGCAGTAGGCGTGAACCAATTGATCAAAATCTTTCTTTTCATACGTGGCAGTGATTGCGGGAAATGAGACGGTCATGGATGTTTCATTGACCCGAACCACAAAGCCGATATCACCGTTGAACGCTTGAAGATCGTAGTTGTTGCTAATCTGCATAACCTTGTCTCCCACAGCGAAATGGTGATCGCCGCGACTGATTTTCTCTTTCGATTCGCCGTTGAGCCGTTTCTGAAGGGCTTCGTTAATTCGCTGAGTCCCCACGGAACCTTTGTGCATGGCCGTGATCACCTGAATCTCTTTAGCGGGATCAAATTCGTAGGCTTCGGGGAGCCGTCGCGCCACGAGATCGATCACGAGATCAAACAGTTTCTCCGGATCGTTTTCAGTGATAAAAAAGCAGGTGTCCGATTTTTTGTTGGCGAACTCGGGCACGTCGCCATGGCAGATTTCGTGAGCCGCCGTGACGATTCGGCTCTCACCGGCTTGGCGAAATATAGTCGTGAGTCGCACCAGCGGGATCAATCCGCAGTCGATCAGATCCGCTAGAACGTTGCCAGCTCCCACCGAAGGAAGCTGATCCGCATCGCCCACAAAAATAATGTGACCGTTTTTCGGGATTGCCTTGAGAAGCGAGTGAGCCAGCTGAAGATCCACCATGGAAAATTCGTCGATCACAAAAATGTCCCCTTCAAGCGGATTCTCTTCGCGTCGCTGAAACTCGGGACCTTTGGCGCCCATGGTGTATTCGAGCAAACGGTGAATGGTTTTTCCTTCGCGCCCGGTCACTTCGCCCATTTTCTGAGCTGCGCGACCTGTTGGCGCGGCGAGTACAACCTTTTTCCCGTTGTCGTAGAACAGATCGATCACCAGTTTCAGCGTGGTGGTTTTCCCAGTCCCCGGACCGCCAGTGAGAACCATAACCCGCTCTTTTTGAGACAGAAGAACCGCGCCGATCTGCTGTTCATTCACCTGAATATCCCGCCGACGACAGCGATCTTCCGCCCAGGCCCGTGCCTTTTTCTCCTCCATGAGCAGAATCTTACTCCCCGCGATTCGATCCACTAGCATCTTCGCCAGTTCGCACTCCCGTTCGAAGGTTTTGCGAAGGTACACCGCGTCCTCCTGAGCGATCAGAATCGTGTCGGTAATCAGGTGATCCAGCGAATACCCCATCTTGGCGTCATCCACGCCGGTCAGTTCGATCGCCTTGGCCAGCAGCTCTTTGCGGTCGAGATAGCAGTGACCGTTCCCTTCGGCCTCGTGAAGTGAATGCACAATCGCCGCCTTGAGTCGCAGGTACGATTCGCGGTCGTAGCCGATAGACTGAGCGATCATGTCCGCTTTCTTGAACCCTACGCCGCGCATATCGTCGATCAATCGGTAGGGATTTTCGGAAATTTTTGACTTCGCTTCGCTATCGTAGCGCTTGTGAATTTTGTAGACAAAGTTGAGTGAAATCCCGTAGGGTTGAAGGAACAGCATCAGTTCGCGCATCCCCTGCTGACTTTTCCACGACTCGATGATCTGCTTGCCCCGCGTTTTCCCGATTCCCGGAACCTCCTTGAGACGCCCCGGTTCTTGGTCGAGCACGCGGATTGTGTCGAGGCCGAATTTCGCCACGATGTCGGAAGCGCGTTTTTTCCCGATCCCGTCGATCAGCCCCGACCCGAGCATATACTCTATTTCGTGAAGACCGGCGGCGGTGCGGTATTCAAAGGAGTGGACGCGGAACTGTTCGCCCCACTTTTTGTCCTGTTCAAAATGACCGTGAAAGGTGACCATTTCACCCACGCGAAGTGGTGCCAAAATGCCCAGACAGGAGAAATCACCGCGCTTTTCCACGTGGAATTTCAGAATCGCAAAGCCACTCTCTTCATTTTGAAAACGAACCTCTGTGACCATGCCATCAAGCGTTTCCATTGCCTCTCCCGGTTGAACTGTTCAGAATATACCCGCTGCCCGTGAAAGATACAAAAACGGGCGGAACATTTCTGATCCACCCGCATTACGATTTGATCCGTAGAGACAAGGCCTGCCTTGTCTTGACATATTCTCTTGACCAGTCTCCGGTCTCGATTCCACCACCCGTAGAGACGCGATGTTCGCGTTTCCGATGTTCGCGTCTCCGTTTTCATTGTACAGACGCGATGTTCGCGTCTCCGATGATACAAAAAAGACGCCAGCATGGCGTCTCTACGATTCGAGGATTATTTGCCGTAGAGACGCGATGTTCGCGTCTTCGATGTTCGCGTCTCCGGTTTTATTGTAGAGACGCGATGTTCGCGTCTCCGATGATACAAAAAAGACGCATGCAATGCGTCTCTACGATTCGAGGATTATTTGCCGGTAGAGACGCGATGTTCGCGTCTCTACGATTCGGGGATTCCCCCCACGAAAAACGGGTGAACCTCTCGATCCACCCGAAACCTTCTGTACGGGCGTTTTGCAAACGCCCTCGTTTATTCCACCGAAACCTTCTGTACCACGGACTTCCCGCCCGCCAGAATCTCCGCCACATAGATCCCCCGCGCCAACGATCGAATCGCCGCCGATGATCCGTTCACCGCCGAATGATGAACCACCCGACCGGTCAGATCGTAGAGATTTACCGAACTTCCCGCCCCCACCAGCTGAGAAAGGGTGAGCGTTCTGCCGGAAATGGTCGCCGTGAGTGGGACGGTTTTGGCGAGAGTGATAGAAGTAATCGCCACATTGGGATCAACGGTGATTACCATGTTCACCATCTGCGAAGTCGCCACGCCATCGGTCACCATAATTGGGACAATAATACTCCCTTTATATCCTGCGTTCGGGGTGATCTTGTTATCCTCGTTGGTGTAACCGGTTCCGGGGAACGTGAGCACCGTGAGCGGATCGTTGTCCTCGTCTTTTGCATCGGTCATGGAAGGAAGAATTGCGAATGTTCCCTTGCCGATTTTTTGCATGGTGGCAGAACTGAGTGTCGGTGCGCCGTTGGAAGCGCGAACCGTAATAGTCATGGGGAACCTCTAAAAATTGCATTTTCGAATTTGATCAACAGACAGTAAACGATAATCCCTATTCAAAATTGCTGTAACTGCAATTTTCA
>JAIFMU010000042.1:0-24347 GCA_020048285.1 bacterium
GCGTAAGTTCGGGATACTTTCTGAAGGATCATGCGAGTGAACTGAAGCGTATCGATCGGTTTTCCTGCCAAAGCATCCTGTTTCATCGTGATCAGGCGGGTAGTAGCTTCTTCGCGCGTATCTTTGAACATGGGAGCCTCATTTCGATTTTGATTTTATGGGATGAAATATACGACATTGCACCGATTCCCATAGAACCATAATCACCGAGGCTCAAAGATCTGCTAGACAAAAAGCGGCGGAAGTGATTCATCGCCAGCATAGAGTGGAGTTCCCGACGCAGAAACCTGCTGTTCTACCGCTGAAGAGTAGATCATCCGCTTGTCCGAATGATCCGTTGCCCAGCGGTTCATCATAAAGACCGTGTTCACTGTTTCGCCGAGAATGTCAGGGCGAGCGTACTCGTGGTGACCAATCGCGCCGAGATAGATTTTTCCCGAGTGAAGAGTGATCAAGAGATCCCGCTCAGTCACCAGTTCTGCACAGGTTTTTGCCGCTTGAACGGCACGGATCGCGTGATCGTTCCCCGAAAAATAGGCGAGAAATCCGTCGCCGGTGTATTTGATCGGCACCCCGTCGGAAGCGAGAACTGTTTCGGTCATGGTGTGAAAGAGTCCGTTGATCCAGAGCGCGATATTTTCTGGCGACGTGGCAGAAGCCTTGCCGGCAAATCCGCGAAGCGAACTGCAAAACACCGTCGCTTCGAACGTGTTGCGATCCTCTTCGTTGCCGCAGAGCACCCATTCGATAGAACGATCCAACAGAGTGGAAAGTGGTTGCAGAATAGAAATATCCGGCGCATTTTCACCCCGTTCCCACTTCGAGACAGCCTGAGCTGAAATATGAAGCGAATTTGCCAATTGCGCTTGAGTGAGATGACGTTTTTCCCGCTGCGAACGAATCCGCTGTCCCAATTTTGCCAAATTCATACACTCTCCCTGTTGAAACTCATTTGCTAGAAAATAGTTCTTTTACTTTACCGAATTCGTAGAATTAGCTAACGAACTAGTTGTGATAGCACATTCGTTCTCGATCGACCAGTGCCGTTACTCAATCGAAAAGCTATATTACAGGTCACTTCGGAGCCTAAACAACCAGTATTGGAATGTACGATGAACGAAACAACGATCGATTACTCCCTTCTAGTACAAGAGATGAAAAATTCCTTAGAACCATTTGACCACACGAAAACCTCTCCTTATCGAGAGTGGTTTTCCTACTTTGGGATCGATTCCCGTCCCGTCTCTTTGGGAACGTTCACGGCGGGTCCCTTTGAACTGGCGGCATACTACACCGCTCCGGTCGATCCTGTTGGTACGATTATTTTCATACCCGGTTTTCTCGATCACAGCGCCGTTCACAAAAAGCTGATCAATTTTCTGCTGGATCAAAACTACGCAGTTCTTGCCGCAGATCTGCCGGGACACGGATTCTCTTCCGGTGACCGCGGAACAATAAGTGATTTCAAACTCTATGGAACAATGGTTGAAACTCTCGTTGAACTTGCGAAACAGCAACAACTTCCCAGCACAATTCACTGCATGGGACACAGCACTGGTTGCGCTGCCATACTGGAACTCCTTCGAACCAAGGGAAAAACATGGAACGGCAAAACAATCTATATAGCCCCGCTCATTCGCTCTCCGCTCTGGCGACTTTCCACGGCGGGAACAGCCTTGGCACAGCGATCAAATATCCTCACGACGCCCCGTATATTTCAGAGAACATCACACGATACATCATTTCTTGCATTCCTGAAAAGTGAACCACATCAGATCAGAACCTTTGTGGTAGAGTGGTCTGAATCACTGGCGAAATGGGTTCCTCTCGTCGAATCGGCATCATTTCCTCCAATAGACCTCACGGTGATCCAAGGAACCGACGATTTTACCGTGGGGTGGCGCACCAATATGAAAACCATACGCCGACTCTTCCCCTGCGCAGAGATCCAGATTATTCCCGGTGGAAAACACCACCTTCTCAATGAAACAGAACCATTTGCAGCTCCCGTATACACAACAATCGCCGCCGTTCTGAAAGGATCGAACCGTGATCGCTGAACTCTCGCTCTTTGTTTCCCGCCGACCCACCGTGATCTGCCTCAAGTGTGGCGTCTCAATCCCTCAGGGAAGTATGCTCTTGGCGGAAGATGAAAAAAAACGGGGGCTCTGCGCTCACTGCGCCGAAATCAAAGGACTCCAACTCCTTCCCCCCGGCGATGCCGCCATGACCCGCCGATCGAAAAAGTATTCGTCCCGAACCGTGGTAGTTCAAGAGTGGAACAACAAGCGGAAACGGTACGAACGGCTCGGTCAGTTCGTTGAACCACAGGCAATTATACAAGCGAAAACAGAGTGTGAATCGGACGAATCGGATCGCGAAGCGAAAAATGCCAAGGCTGCAGTAAAACGCCGCATCGAAGATCGCGAATATCGGGCACGGTTTGCCGTGGAAATCAGGAACCTGTTCCCCTCCATGCCGGATGGTCGGGAAACGGCAATCGCAGAACACGCCTGCGAAAAATACAGCGGTCGCGTGGGTCGAACGGCGGCGGCAAAGGAGTTCGATGAAGAGATGATTACCCGCGCCGTGGTGGCACACATTCGCCATACCGAAACCAATTACGACAACGAATTCGGCAAAGGAAAACGAAAGAGGGAGATTCGCGAAGAGATTCGCCCGGAAATTTCACTGATGCTTCGCCGATGGAAACGAGAACGAATCTAAAAAACGGAGGGAATTATGGAACAGGATCAAGAGACTAAAATTACTTTTCAGGACTACTTCAGGTCACTCTTTTCTCTCAAAGAATCAACTGACTACAGTGGAACTATCGAACATATTCGAGCGGGAATAGACTTTCGCAATGGCAATATTTGGGCGCTTATTCTCGCCATTCTCATCGCCTCGGTAGGACTCAACACCAACTCACCCGCCGTGATAATCGGGGCCATGCTGATCTCGCCACTCATGGGACCGATCGTGGGAATCGGGTTCGGGTTAGGAACAAACAATTTCACTATAATGAAACGATCACTGCGCAATCTTCTGATTGCCACCACCACGGCGCTCGTGGCATCGACAATCTACTTTTCCCTGTCGCCCTTGGCTGAAATTCAATCAGAACTGCTCGCTCGGACCCGCCCCACGCTCTACGACGTACTGATCGCCTTTTTCGGAGGAAGTGCGGGAATGATTGCCCTGTCGCGAAAAAACCAGAATGGAACGATCATGGCAGGTGTTGCCATTGCCACCGCTCTCATGCCACCACTCTGCACCGCCGGATTTGGCCTTGCTCAGAAAAACCCAGCCTTTTTCTTCGGCGCTCTTCACCTATTCCTGATCAACGCACTCTTTATCTGCCTCGCCACACTTCTCTTTGTGCGGTTAATGAATTTTCGTGAAAAAAGCATCGATCCTCGCCATCTAGTTCAAACGCGACTCACCTTGGCCGTATTGGTTGCGGGAATTGCCATTCCCAGTATCTACACCGGATTTACGGTGGTTCGCGAAGCGCAGTTTACCGAAAAGGCTCGAGAATTTATCGATTCCCATCTCGCTTCGGATCAGCTCATTGTAATTAACCACACAACAAAATTCACCCTTGATAGTTCTTCGATTTCTGTCACTGCCGTGGGCGAACCGGTTTCGGATGAACAGCTGAATAGCCTTGAGCGAGAGATGGAAAAAGCGGGATTAAAACGAACGAAACTCACGGTGGTGCAACCAAAGGCAAGTGGCCAATCATCTGAATCGGAAACCCGCGACAGAACCAATCAGACCACCCTAGAAACGCAATTGGCGACACTAGATAGAGAACTGCGCCTGTGCAGAGCCGATTCTGATAAATTCAGCCTCTTGTCTGATGATTTGCAAGCGCTGTTCCCTGAACTTTCAGGCATAGCTCGTGGCGAACTCTATGCCGACAGTTCTGCAGAATTGATCTCGTTGATTTGGAAAACACCCGCATCCGAGGCGACCCAGGTTCAGATTGAATCCTATCTGCGCCAGAAACTGAACCGCCCATCACTAACCATTATTCACACGGTACTCGGCACTCCCAAAGAATAAGCGCCCTCGATACAAAACCATAAAAAGAGGCTGAATCAACGAAGATTCAGCCTCTTTCGAACTATGTAAAACCGTGTTACAGCGTCACAAGGACAGCTTCTGAAGCGGCAATTGCTTTTGCCTTCGCCTCTTCCACCGAACCACCGCGAGCCAGTGTCACTCCGAGGCGACGACGACCGTTCACGCCGGGTTTTCCAAAGAGGCGAATCGAAGTGTCCGGTTCTTTGAGCGCGTCTTCGAGATTGCCGAAACTGACATTGGTAGAACTTCCTTCCACAAGAATCACGCTGGAAGCACCAGCTCCGTGAAAACGAATATTGGGAATAGGCAGACCGAGAATTGCGCGGGCGTGAAGGGCAAACTGCGGAAGATCCTGCGTAATCATCGTAACCATTCCGGTATCGTGAGGACGCGGCGACACTTCGCTGAAAATCACTTCGTCGCCTTTCACGAACATCTCCACACCGAAAATACCGTAGCCACCAAGTGCATCAGTGATTTTTTTCGCCATGTCGTGAGCAGAAGCCAACGCAGTGTCGCTCATCGGCTGTGGCTGCCACGACTGACGATAATCGCCGTCGATCTGAATGTGACCGATCGATTCGCAGAACGACGTTCCATCGCGATGACGAACGGTGAGCATGGTGATTTCATAGTCGAAATCCACAAATCCTTCAACGATGATTCGCCCCGCACCGGCACGTCCACCCTCTTGAGAATATTTCCACGCATGATCCATATCGCCGGCGTTGCGCACCACCGACTGACCCTTTCCCGACGAACTCATGATCGGCTTCACCACGCAGGGAACGCCGATTTTTTCCACCGCCACATCAAACTCTTCACGGGTTCCCGCAAAGAGATAGCGCGATGTGGTCAATCCAAGCTCTTCCGCAGCGAGGCGACGAATACCTTCGCGATTCATAGTGAGTTTTGCCGCATTCGCCGTGGGAACAACGGTAAATCCTTCGGATTCGAGAGCGAGAAGTGTATCTGTGGCAATTGCTTCCACTTCCGGGACGATCAGGTCAGGCTTTTCCAGTTCTGCCACGCGGCGAAGTGCTTCTCCGTCGAGCATTGAAAAAACGTGGCTGCGCTGAGCCACCTGCATTGCGGGAGCGTTTTCATAGCTGTCGCAGGCGATTACTTCCACGCCGAGTCGAATCAGTTCAATCGCGACCTCTTTGCCCAATTCGCCAGAACCAAGGAGAAGTACTTTTTTAGCCGTTGCAGTGAAAGGAGTTCCAATTGTTGCCATCGTGACCTCATTATCGTGAATTGTTCCGGGATTCCCGTCGTCTGCGCCGAAAATAGGTTTTGCAGGAGAGCGGTTCAATGCTAGAGTGAACGGGAATCGTTTATTTGATCGATCGCTTCCACACAATCAGTAAAAACAGCAGTGAAACTGCCGCGCTCGCATGAAACACAACAAAGAGCAACCGCGAATGAGGATTGCGAATCGGCGAAAAGAGTTGTGAACGAAGATCTGCAAAATCCCGCGAAATGCCCCGAGTAAGTGGCCATTTTTTCTCTTCCGGGAGCGGGTGGTTGATAATAGTTGCGACGATGCGGGTATTCAGCGCGGAGAGTTCGGGGATCATCAAAGCATAGAGCGACAGGAAAAAGATCACTGCCGACACAGAAATAAGCGGTCTCACTGCTCTGAACCGGTGTCGCTCGGCTCAGACTGATCGGGCGAAGACTCTTCCTTGGTTTCCGCATCAGTACCACCCATATCAAATGGATTTGGCTCGGTCGCTGTCGAATCTTTCGAAAACTCCTCTTCGATTTCATGAGAAACGGAATCCTGCTCAATGCGTGCCGAATCACTGATTGCATCTTCAAACAGGTGTTTTACCGTATCTTTTGAACCACTAATAACGGAAAAAAGGATTGTATAGGCCAGAAGGATAAAAAGAGCAAGCGCATTAAACACCACGCCGGCAATAGCCGAACCGGTATTGCTATTTTCAGTTTTCTTCGCTTGTACGAGAAAAATACTACCGAGAATTAATCCGATCAGTGCAGGAGGAAAGGCGATATACCCACACAAAGGAACCATGGCAATAAAAAAGGAGACGAGACCGAGAACTAGTGATGCTACACCCATACCAAAAACTCCTGAATTTCGTTATTTTCATCAGATATGAATATATGACGAAAACGGCCTCTTCAGCGAGATGAATAGTGGAATTTTTTATAGATTAAAATGCGTAAGAGAGGCGCAGTTCGCGGCGGTTCACATCAAAGGTGAAGTCAAATTTACTCTCTCTAGTAGAGGTGAGAATGTCGTCACTCAAGGCGCCGACAACGTTGTAAACCATGGGATATTCGAGAAGAACTAGTGTCCATTGCTCCATTTTTTTGGAAAGGACACCTTTGCCATAGTCAATAACAAATGGTGATTTTACAGGTGTTAGTGATTTCAACGCCGATAGTGGCACAGCATTAATCGAAGGTACAATGCGCGATTCAATCGCCGCGTTTTGATTTTGAATATGGTCCTCGATAATTGAGCGCGCTAGCGAAGTTCCCACGGCAGAAGAGAGTACCACTGATTCATCTGCATAGCAGTGCAATGCCAATAAAGTAATCAGTAGAATTCTCATATTTGTTCCTTCAAGAGAGGGTCACTCTGCATAGTATACACAATAATGTATAAAATACATGGAAAAAAGAAAAAATTATAACATCAACGGGAACTGGTCTATTCGTCGATACGCCATTGATTGACCAAAGAAACTGCCGTGACCGCCGCCAATTCAGTTCTCAAGCGCCACGGTCCGAGCGCAATTTTTGTTCCCACTGTGCCTAACACAGCTTTTTCTTCGTCAGAAAAACCGCCCGGAGGCCCAACGAAAATCGAAACCGACGACGGTTTTCCTTCGCGTGGAACGGCGTTTAACGTTCCGCCGGTTTCATCGCAAAACAAGATTGTCCCTTCGGCTGACTCAACCGCTTGAGCAAAGGGAATTGGAAAATCAATGGTCATAGCAAAAGGATTATGAGACTGCTTGATCGAAGCGATGACTTTGCGCCCAAAGCGTTCATCGCATTTGTCCCACCGATTATCCCACCAGTTTTTTTGACAGTGCTGAGTAATCACGGGGATCACTTTAATCACTCCGAGAGGCGGCAACTCTTCACACAGCGTCTCGATGCGATCCCGATCGGGAACACCGACATAGACTGTAATGGAAGGGGAATCGCAATCAACCGATTTTCGACTGAGAATGCTACACAGAGCGCGATCCCGTTTCATCTTTTCAATCTTACATTCAAAGATTGTTCCCGCGCCATCGGTGACGAGGATTTCATCCCCTTCGGTAAAGCGCAACACCTGAGTTAGATGAGCGACTTCATCGACACCAAGAACGAGTACCTGTTCGGAAATTTCAGTAGAATAAAAGAGAAAATGGTCTGATCTGCTCATAAAAGCCTCCCTGTTCGAGGCGCAAAAATAGCCTATGAACAGAAGAAACGGCACGAGAGTTTGTTTTTTTTGATGGATTTGCAGGAATTGTATGTAAAAGAGTGGCGTGCAGACCGAATTAGCCTGCAACTTCCACATCAATCGAGTTGCTTACTGCCGGCGCGAGATCATCGACGATCGACGAAAGCACCATGTCGGAAGAGTAGAAGCCACTGGCGATTTTCGATTTCAACTGGCGAAGATAATCTTCACGTTCATTGTCCGATTCTCGCCAGAGGAACTTGCCCAGCCGTTTTCCTGTTTGTGGGTTTATTCCATTCATGATAACGTCCTTGTCATCAGTGGTACATCCTGTTCATACTCTATCTATCGTCGAATGGGAAAAAAAGCTTAAGTGATTTTTATGTCACAGCGGAACATTTTTCCTGTTCACGGGGAACATTTTTCCACTACACAATGTGGAATTTCAGAAATAGTTACCGTTTACAACAAGCATCGAGATTAAAATCCACCCGAAAAAAGTTGCCCAATTTTCCGGAATCACGCCACCGACCTTCCGAACGAATGGGGAATCACCTATTTTAAACGCGAGTTTCAACACTGCGGCAAAACACAATCTAGAGGAGATTTTCAAATGGTAACGATTCCAATTATAGAATTAGCTTCTGAAGTCGGCCAAAACCTGATCAAAGAGATCGAGTTGGCTCGCACCGACCGCAACGATGAAGTAGACGCAACAGTCAAGGCAATTCTTGCGGAAGTTCAGGCGAGAGGCGACGAAGCACTTTTTGAATTTTCGGCAAAATTTGACCAGCGCGAATTGACGAGTGCGAACATTCGACTTACCAAAGAGTACATCGCGGAACAGGCGGCGAAGGTTCCCGCAGATTTGGCCGATTCAATCCGCGAAGCAGCCACGCGAATCGAAACATATCACACCAAGCAGAAATTTGACACATCGTTTACGATTGAAACTCAGGAGGGAACGCTGTCGCAAATGGTTCTTCCCCTGAATCGCGTGGCACTCTACATCCCCGGCGGTCACACGGTCTACCCTTCGACAGTTCTCATGAACGGGATCCCTGCAAAAATTGCCGGTGTCGAAGAGATTGTCGCGGTCACCCCCTGCCGCAACGGACTCGAACCAGTTTTGGCGTTCGTGTTCGACCTTTTGGGGATTTCCGAAGTATACCAAATCGGTGGCGCACAAGCGGTGGCAGCACTCGCTTATGGAACAGAATCGATCGCACAGGTCGATAAAATCGTCGGCCCCGGAAACGCCTATGTAGCGGCGGCCAAAAAACAGGTCTACGGACTAGTGGATATCGATTCAATCGCCGGCCCTAGCGACGTGGCAATTATCGCCGATGAATCGACCAATCCTGTCTGGGCGGCACTGGACCTCCTTTCGCAAGCGGAACACGGATCGGGCGATGAAACCGCATTTCTCGTGACTGAATCGATCACCGTTGCCCAAGCCGTTCACGCCGCTCTCATTGCAGAGATTGAAAATTCTCCCCGCCAAGGGATTTTCGAAAAACTTGCGCCGAACGCAATCACCTTGTTTGTAACTCAATCCCGCGATAAAAGTATCGCTTTTGTAAACAGAATCGCGCCGGAACACCTGGAAATCATGACCGCCAACTACAAAGATGATCTAAGAAAGATCCGCAATGCCGCGGCGATTTTCCTAGGGCAGCACTCGCCGGTTCCTCTTGGTGACTACTTTGTGGGAACGAACCACGTTCTTCCTACAGGCGGCGCCAGTCGCTACGCTTCGCCGTTGGGAGTCGATTCATTCCGCAAGCGCATCTCCGTGGCGGAGATTTCCCGCGTAGGAATCGAAACCTGCGCAGATCATGTTTCTCGATTTGCCCGTTCGGAAAACTTTATCCATCACGCCATGGCGGTGGAACGGCGCGTCGGGAAATAAACGACCAAACGATGTAACAAAAATCCGTTGAGGCGAACCTTGAGTTCGCCTTTTTCAACAGTAAGGACTCTCTATGAAACTAACCGTGCTCATCTCCATGACCCGCCCGGGAAACTCGATCATGGCAGCCATTGGCATTGCGATTGGCGTGCTGTTCAGTTCTGAACCAAATCCAATTTTGCTGACCTGTCTGATTATTGCAGGCATGAGTGCGCTCAGTTTCGGCAATGTAGTCAATGATATTTTTGACGTTGAAACCGACAAAATTGCTCACCCAGAACGCGCCCTTGTAACCGGAGAAATTTCACCAGTTCAAGCGAAATGGTTTGCCGTTTTTCTCGCGATCGTTTCCATTTGTGCCGGCGTCGCCGTTTCGCCGATTCACGGGATCGCTACGCTGATTCCCCTGATTCTACTCTGGCTCTACGCGTGGAAATTCAAAGCGACACCGCTCATCGGCAACCTTCTCGTTTCGGCACTCGTGGCATACACGCTCATTTTCGGAGCACTTTCCGGATCGCCAACGTTGGTGATTATTCCGGCCATCCTCGCATTTCTCACCAACCTAATCCGCGAAATCGTTAAAGATCTCGCCGATGAACAGGGCGATCGCGCGGCGGGAATTACCACCACCGCCTCTCTAGATCGCATTGCAGTGGATCGTCTGATCACCATTTTGATTGTCGCATCCATGATCACCGCGCCAATCCCGGCGATTCTACCACAATTCCAACTCATCTACCCGATTGCTATTGGAGTTATTGTAATTCCGCTGCAGATTCGCGGCCTGATTTTTCATCGACAAAAGAACCGCTCAGCACACGCGTCAAACCTCAAATTACAACTACTTGCAGGACTTTTAGCGATTGCCGCCGAAGGTGTTCGATACCTCGCCAACTGACTCATTACACGATCTACACTATTTTGATTTGATTTTCAACTAACATTTTACTATTTTCTGCCTGCTTTAGCGAGCGTGGTGAAATTGGTAGACACGCCAGACTTAGGATCTGGTGCTTTACGGTGTGTGGGTTCGAGTCCCACCGCTCGCATTTCTCCCTCAAATAAACAGCATCAACACCCCTGCAACATTTTGCAAATCAGTTCGATAACAATAAGAGCCACCACGGAGGCATCTCAATGAAAGCTACCGTTACTTCTCCAGAGTCTTGGAAGAAAATCATCGAAGTGGAAATTCCTGTTGAGGATGTCACCGCTCAAACTGAAAAGAAAATCGCAAAATATTCTAAAGAAGCGGCAATTCCTGGTTTCCGCAAAGGGAAAGTTCCCACAAATATTATCCGTCAGCGCTTTGGCGATTCTATTCGCGGTGAAGTAATTGAAGATCTTATGAACAACGCGTACCGCGATGCTTGTATTGAACAGAAAATCAATCCCGTGTCAGACCCTGTTATCGAAAACGTAAAAGCAGAAAACGATGCGCCGATCTCTTTCACAGCCACCGTTGAAGTCGATCCAGAAATCGTGATCAATGACTATAAAAACCTCAACGTAACTGTTGCCATCGAAACAACCGAAGACAAAGATGTCGAAGATGCTCTCGAAGCAATTGCTGATCAGTATTCGACATTCTCACCAGCTGAAGGCGCAGCCACTGTTGGTCAGGTTGTAACACTTGGCTATTCAGAAGTTACCGTTGAAGGTGAAACTCTTCAGGGCTTCCTCCCTTCACCACAGATGGTCGAAGTAGGCAAAGCGCCTCTTGCAGAACTCAACGATATTCTTGCAGGTATGTCAGTAAGCGACAGCAAAACAGTTTCTGTTACCTACCCTGAAGATTTCCGCATCGCTGAAGTTGCTGGAAAATCAGGCGAGTTCACCGTAGTAGTAACAGCTGTTCAGAACAAAGCAAAAGCTGATCTTACCGATGAGTTCGTAAAAGAAAAACTCAACTTTGACAATCTCGATGCGCTTAAAACAGCAATTCGCGCTGACATTGAAAAACATAAAGACGAAGCTGGAAAAAACAAAGCGTTCGACGAAGCGATTGACAAAATCCTCGAAAAGAACGACTTTGCAATTCCGCCAGCGCGTATTAGCCACTACATCTCTCATATCATGAAAGATGAATCGCGCTACTACCCGAATGGAAATCAGCCTTCATTTGCTGATTACCTTGAGCGTTACAAAGACGTTGCGGAAAAATCATTGAAACGTTTCCGTATCCTTGATTATATCGCCAACACAGAAAAAGTGAAAGCGACTCAGGAAGAAGTTGACGTGAAAATCAAAGCGATTGCCGATCAGTACAACCAGCCATTTGAAACCGTGAAAGCAGCATTCCGTCAGAATGGCACCACGGTTCAGATCCGCGAAGATATCAAAGAGGGCAAAGCTCTTGAGTGTCTCGTTGGTCTCGCAGCTTGGCCTGAAAACTAATCGTTCTGCGATTCGATTCTGTAGGGTGGGAACGTCAGTTTCCACCCTTTTTCTTTTTCGATATATTTTCGGGAACATTTTCACCGATCGACCTGTCTAAGGAGTAGCTGTGCCGGAAGAACTGAACGACAACGAACTGATCCTGCGGATTCGCGATGGCGATGAGCGAGCTTTTCGTATGCTGGTCAATCGATGGCGCGATCGACTGGTCACATTCTGCAGTCGCTGGCTGGGAAATCGAGTCGACGGCGAAGAGGTCGCACAGGAAGTGTGTGTCATTCTCTATGAAAAGCTCCATCTCTTTCGCGGTGAGTCGTTATTTTCAACATGGATCTACCAAATCGCCGTGAATCGCTGTCGCAATCGCCACGGTTCTTGGTGGAATAGATTGACCCGAAACGGCAAGCGCGTGAGCAGTGTCGATCGAGAAACCAGCGAAATCACCGTGGTTGATCACGAAAGTTCACCGGAACAATCAGCGCAGAAATCGCAAGCTCAAGCAATTTTGTTGGCCGCAGTGGCAAATTTACCGGTTCAATTTCGCGAAGTCATAATTTTGCGCGATTTGGAAGATCGATCCTATGACGAGATTTCACGAATCACCGGCTCTTCCGAGGGAACGGTAAAATCGCGAATCAATCGAGGGCGGGCGATGCTTCAGGAAACATTGGCGGAGGTTCGGGATGAGTTCTAAATTCGACACAATTTTCTTAGAACGGTACATAAAAAACGAATGTACCGATGCCGAACGCGAGGCTTTTGACTCGGCCTTACGCGATTCTCCCTCATTGCGCAGCTCCTTCGACCAGATGAAAAAGTATGCAGCACTTATAAATTTATTACCGGAAGAAAAAACTTCCGAAGCGTTTACCGACAACGTCATGCGCACAATTCGCCTGAAAAAGGAAAAACCGCAACTTGCTATATTTCCCGCCATTCGTGGCCTTTTCACCCGCGAAGTGCTCGGCGTACTTACAGCGGTAGTGGTTCTCGCACTGATATTTTCCCCTCAGTTGCGATCGGTCAGCGGTTCATTCGAAACGGCAGTAATGGACGAAGTAGCTCCTTCAGTTGCAATGAAATCGGAAGTCTCAAAAATTTCAAGCGATCCAGAATCGCCTGTGCTCCAAAGTGTGCCTTCGAAAAGCAGCGCAGATCGACTCCAATCCACCCCAAAAGGATTAGCGTACTCCACAGAGGCGAACACACATTCAGCCCCGGCGGAAATCAACAGGCAAACATCAGAAGCAGATGCTCCTCAAGCTGCAATGAATGAACTCGCATCAGCACCATCGCCGATCATTAGTACGGCGGAAGAAAAACCAGAACAAATCGCGCTAATGGGAACGATTCGAAATGTCACAGAAGGCGAGTACTCTACAAAAAAAGGGATCAGCCCAACGGCTCCTTCTATGAAAGACGATGCCCTACAAAGCAAGTCGAAATCAATGAAATTGGAAGAATCATTCGATGCGACGCCGGCGGATTTTGAAACAAAAGAGGAGCGATCTGAACAGCAACCATTCCCCTATTCCCGCTATAAAGCTCACGTCACGGGAACCGACACGTTACTTGTTCGACTGCCCGAAAATCAACTTTCGGCTTTTATCGCCGCTTGGAAAAAGTCCGGTGGAACGGTGATTTCAACGGACATCGAAGACACATTGGCAATCGTACGAGCCAAAGGACCTTAGTGATTAAATTGCTGAAAAAGATGTTCTAATCGGTGACGCTGATCCCCCGCCATTGCATTCCAACCGATACGATATACGTGCCTCATCTGTTCTCGATCGGGAAGGCGATGTGCCAACAGTTCAAATAGCGGTTGATAGATCGGCATGTACGCGGGGAAATCGTCCTGAACCGACCGATAGAGTTCCAGAGCTCGAATATAATCACATCGTTTCATAGCAGACTCCGCCTCGCTCAGCAGGGGAGTCTTCTCGTGCCGCCCCGAACCAAGAAATAGTCCACCGGTACTTTTCCCGAGCTGTTCCCCAAATAATGGCCCAACAGCAAATCCAAAAATGACGAGCAACATAACTTCAACGATTGCCACAAAGAGCCCAATCCCTGTTTGCAAAAAGGGAAAAATAATCATCAAGACAAGCGTAACACTACATATGCCGATTCGATTTCTTTTTTCTATCCGATTCATACTTTTCCTACTTTACAATTTGCCCGAAAATCCTTTTTGCACATTTTCCAACAGAATTTCTGCAAGTAATAATCTTGATAGTTGAAGATTACTGCAATAATGCAAACATTATTTGATCTTCAAGGTATCTTTAAGATGTTGATAAAACAATTTTCAAGATAGAGTTAAAAACTAGAGATTTTTTATTACCATGCATTATTAGAAACAGCAAGGATTATTTTCCGGCAAAGAGAAGATCTTTTCGCTATTAATAAGGCAACAACCAACCGCAGTAACTTTACCTCGAGGTAAGAATGAGAAGCATGGCAGTAAAAGCAGCAGCGATTGTAGCAGTAGCAGTAATGACGGCATCGGCACAGAACATGCCGTTCCCACAGCAGAAGTCCTACGCAGGATGTATTAAACCTGACGTAACACAAAGTGTTATGAACGAACAGGTCAAAGCCGCCTACAACGACTACATCTCTCGCTTTATGAAAGATTACGGTGGCGGAAAAATCATTCAGTCGACATCTACGAATGGATCAGGTGAAACGGCGACCGTATCAGAAGCACACGGTTGGGGTATGGTCATTACGGCAACAATGGGCGATAAAGACAGATTCGATAGCCTTTTCAAAGTATATAAAGACAACAAAAACTGGGGTCCCGGATCAAATCTTATGGCGTGGAAACTCACCTGGGGTGGTAAAGACGGATCATCAAATGCAACTGATGGCGACCTTGACATCGTCTATGGACTTCTCCTCGCCTATAAACAGTGGGGAACACCAGAGTACTACAACACTGCAAAAGCCATTGCGCAGGACATCTACTCATATAATGTAAACAGTTCTTCAAAGCATATTCTTCTTGGAAACTGGGCAGGTACAGGAACATCATTCTATCAATACACCCGTCCATCAGACTGGATGGCTGGCCATTTCAGAACCTTTGCTGATGCATTTTCCGAACCAAAATGGAATGACGTCGCAAATAAAGTTCACGACATTTACGCAAAATTCCAGACAAACTCCTACGCCACGAGTGGTCTGATCTCTGACTTCGTCTATATCGGAACCAATGGCGAAGCAAATTCCACTGTAAGTTCAGAACTGACTCAACGCGGTGAAACGAATCAAGACAAATACTACACCAACGCATCGCGAGTGCCTTGGCGTATTGCTGCAGACTATGCACTTTCTGGCAGTGCTGGCGCTAAAACAACGCTTGGAGAAATCAACAGTTTCCTCAACGGACAAACACTTACCTACGCTGGTATCAAAGAGGGCTACTCATTGGGAGGAACCGCGTTGAACAGCAATGCCGGCGGCGCCGCATACCTCGCTCCATTTGTCGCAGCTCGCATTGCTTCAACTGACAAAGCATCGCTGACCACCGGTTGGAACTCACTGCAGTCGACTACACCTTCAGATGCGTATCAGGCAGCAATTAAAGTGCAGTCGATGATGCTCATTTCTGGGAATTGGTGGCACTACAAGGATGCGAACACTGTCGGAAATGAACCGAAATTCGAAACCGCAGGGGTCGTACTTGACGAATATGGTGATGTGGATGCTCAATCTGACCTTGAAGGCGCATACGGGAAAGACATTCACGGCGCAGCCAACGCTTGGAAAGGCGGATACGGCTGGATGCTCGAAGATTGGCAGACAGGCAAAGTTAAAACATCAAAAGGAGCAGTTTGGCAAGCGCCGGTATACGATGCAAATGACAAACTTACCAATCCGGGGAATCTGAGCGATGTGTTTATTGATGGTCGCATGAAAGTTCAGTTTGAAAAATCATCGGCTCTCTATGTGAATTTCCCACTCACAAAGGATACACAGGCTGAACAATGGTTTGATCTTTCTGCGATGACAGGACTTACCATTAAAGCCAAAGGCACTGGCCGATTGACAATTGTGTTTAACACCGATAACACAGGCACTCTTTCAGATCCGAAAAATTCGTTCTGGGGTGGTTTTGCCACTACCATTACTCTTGATGGAACAGAAAAAGAGTACCAGTTGATTTCCGAGCTCTTCTCTCCCCGTCCTTACTCCGAAGAAGCGACAAAAACGTGGACATGGAAAGCTAACGGAGCGAAAAAAGTACGTGGTATAACACTTCTTGCTGAAGAAGAAGCCGCAACTGCAGAAATTGATTTTATCAAAATCAATGGAACGGCGATCAAAAATGAAACATTTGGATTTAAAACACCAACCACAGTGGACCCGATCATTGGGGAAAATGTCGCTAAAATTGGTGTGTGGGCTGTATACGCGGACAAGACATCTAAAGGGACTGCCGTTATCAATGGCAACGGCGTTGACATGACTTTTGATCGTGCAGCACCAACCAAAGCAGGCGATTGGGATAAATACGTCTCTGCGGTTGGTACATTCAACACAGCAAGCAAAAGTTTTGATGGTATGAAAAGCGTCGAATTCTTCTATACCTCAGATCAGGATATTGCCGTAACTCTGCCGATGAGCGATGCGAAAGGTGTGGCTATCACCGGCGATGCAGTTCCTGCTCACGTGGTCGTTCTTCCCAAGGGAACCAATAAACGAGTTCCAGTGACAGTGGCGGAATTCATTCAACCGACCTGGTATACCGATACTGCAAAAGTGAAACCTACACTCGACCTAAAATTGGTTGATGGTTTGTCCTTCTCTATGGAAACAGCCACCGATGCTGCTACCAAAGGGAGTTTCAAACTTCTCGAATTGAAATTTGACGGCCTGTCAGTTCTGCCAACATCGTTGGCACCGATTAGCAGTGCTTCAAAAACTGCGGGATTTGGAACAATCGCCATGGAAACAGGAGTGGTTCGCGCCAACCTGACTCTTCCTCGTTCTGCCGACATGACTCTCTCTGTAGTCAACATGCAGGGACGGGTAGTTGCCACCATGAATAAACAGCTTGAAGCCGGATCAAATGCGGTGGCGCTCAGCCTTGGAAACCAGGCAAGCGGAGTTTATTTCCTTGTGGCGAAAGGTGCAGCGGGAACATTCCAGCAGAAAATCTCAATTCGGTAAGGCCACAGATTTTTGATAGGGGGGAGATTTTTCTCCCCTTTTTTTCTCTTCCCATGTATATTTGACTAAACTGGTACGATTTACACGATTCCAAGAGACCTCAAATGAAACAATTACTCGCACTTTTTTTCACCCTATTATTTCTCGGCTGCCAAAATAGTGACGAAAGAGCACCCTTCGTTCAGATTAACCCCGTCCTTACAGCTAATACAACTGACACGATTTTCATTGCTCGCGAAGATACCGCCAATGGCGAGTGGGGATCGTCTGTGTTTCTTTTCAGTGTCGATGCGGAACCGGGAATCTATTCAGACAATATTTCAATCGATTTTTTAGGAACCGACAACATGCCGATCAGCCGATCGCTTTTGACCGGAACTGTCGCCGCCTATGCCGGAGCGAAAACAGCTGTTACCGCCACTGCGGCACTTCACGCGTACCCTACTGCAACGCCGGGAACCTATCGTTTGCGGGTGACTGTTCAGGGACAAAAGGCACAGTCCACACTTTTTCGACCGGTGCGTGTACTTTAATTGAGCGATTCTCGTATTTTCATGTGTAAGTAAAAGTACAATAGCTCTTGTAAATTGAAATTTCAGATTGTATTATTAGAACGATTCTTTTATTAACTGTATCCTTTGGAGGATTTTTTATGAAACTGTTTAAAACAGTATTTGCAGCTACCGCAATTGCAGCTATGTTCTCTTCATGTACCGATCTTGCTGAAGCAACAGATGAAGAACTCGCGGACAAAGGCATCACCCGTAACGAGCAGATGATTTACAATGCTTATGGTTACGGAGTTTCAGGTCTTAATGTTGTAACAAACACTTTGATTGGTGGTGCTGTTGACCCAATTAAGGGAACAATTTCATATGCGGCTACAGACTCTGCAATTGTCGATTTCAAAACAATTAACAGTCTTAACCATGCAACAACTCTTCAGCCAAAGCTGAAATCTCTTAACGGTACGATGTACGCAACAATCACCGCTGATGAATATGCTGCAGCTGCAAAAAGTATCAAAACTTTTGCTGAAAAAATCAAAACCATCGCTGATACAAAAGCGAATCTTTCAGAAATCACTTATGATGCAGGTGCAGTTTCATACTTTGTAGCACGCCTTGGCAAAGAGGGTGCACGTGGATACGCTCTTGTAACTGTAAAATCTTTTGATGCAGAATTCAATGGAACTGGTTTGAACTCAAAAGGCGAAACAGTTGATGTTGGTGGCAAAAACAAAGACAACCTTGGTAAAGCATCTATCGAATACTATTATGTTTCACAGGCTGACGCTGGTAAAACATACAAATAATCAAGCTTAAGACTTGATCTTTGTTGAGCCCTCGGATTTATCTGGGGGCTTTTTATTTTATGCAAACTTACCCCATCGGTAAATCTTCTAACTTATTTTACTTTTCAAGGTCTTTCTGTTTCAACAAAGTAGACTCAATGAATTCGTATCTGACAAGTCGTTCAATCCTTCTTTTAATTATATATTCGATCACATCACTCGCCGCTACCTCGAATGAATACTTTCCTCGCGGAACAATCAAAGTTCTCGACCGCACACTCAATCGGGAATTTGCTGTGGTCGGCGCAACGATAGAAATAACATCGCACGGAAAAGAGTATCGCACCACCACCGATTCACTGGGCAGTTTTGGTTTTCCAAAACTGAAAGGGCAGTGGGCAACCTATCGTCTTAAATGGCAGACAGCAGACAACGCCTTTCATATTCGAACAGATGCGATTGGGCAGGCCTATCTCGAAGGTCCACGGGGAAGTTCACAATGGAATACTGTTATTCGCGATGGCGAACAGCAATTTTACGCCACGATATTCCGCGCCGGAATGGCCTATCTAAATAGCGATTGGGTTTCTACAAACAATCGTTTTCAGGAGATTTCTATAAAGGCCTACTTCGACAGGAAACCTGCAGGCAAAGGGTCTGCACGACACAATGCATTGTTTCAAAGCCTGCAACTCTGGGGCCGGAGCAAAACCGACAAACCGCTCAGCGATGTAAGAATTTACAGTTATGTGGCCCATGAACTGGGACATGCCCATCACGACCAATTCTTCCACGGCGGATCTCAGCATTTGAAAACCACTCTGCGACTCAAAGAGAGTTGGGCCGAAGCGTGTCGTTATTTTCTCACCCGAGATATGTATGGAACGAATCGCGAAGAAGTAAAGGTGTACAGCAAACAGCACCCGTTCTTTTCGGGATGGAAAAATTTCAAATGGGAACGACGCAAAAAGTACTACGCCAATTACACCCCCTTTATGATCGATCTCGTAGATACACTCGACCAGGATCATCTCAAAGATCGCGTTTCCGGTTACACGATGCAACAGATTCAGCTGGCTATGGAACAACCGGATTGTCGCGATCTGGCCGATTTGGCGCGTATACTCAAAGGTCGCTATAACAATCCCACAGAAATCTATCTCGACGAACTGCTCTCTGAGATGGAAGAGAAATAGAGCATCCCACGAGGGCTGTTACTCAACCAATCGGCGCAACCGCAGGACCACAATCGCACCCCCAAAGCAAAAAAATGGCTGATTCAAACGAATCAGCCATAGTTTTATGAAAAGGGATCGATACTACTTCGCAGCATCTACGGCAGATATGTAGTAATAATCGAGAGAGATCTTTCCGGAATTACTCACACTACTTGATGCGTCATCTGCTGAAAACGATACGACTTTCACCAACGCATACCCGCGAGAATTTCCAAGCTTTGCCACAAAATAGGGCGAAGATGCAGAATAGGTGATCGATGTTTCTTTTGCCGCATCAGCAGCGGTTTTCAGTTTTGTTTTAAACAGTGAAACACTCTTTGTTATTGCATCAAAATCAGATTGAGAAACAACTGCAAATTTAGTTCCGTTTACAGAGATAAGGTTTGGTGTAAGCGCAGAAGCTCGGCCAGAGCTATTTACTGTTTTAATATCAATCCGTGCAGAATCGGCATAATTATATTCTAGATACCCTGTGGTTGAATTGACACCCTTACTCAAAACACCTTCACCTTTTACGCAATCAAGTGCACAAAAACCCTTCCCCCATGCATTAAACAACTCAATTGAATGCTTAGCAATTCCCTGATCAATCACCTCATCAGCAAAGGTGATACTGTCGATTGCGGTAACAGTGAACGATGTTGTTCCCGATGCAGTGTGAACAATCATGTTTTTAGCGGCGAGAAGGGGGAGCACAGAACAGAGAATAGCAACGAATGCATGTTTCATACAGAAACCTCCAATAATAAAGAATGAAATAGACAACCGAAGAGAAAATTGTGCAGAACAATGTGCGACGATTAACAATTCGGTGACGACGAGAATAATACATTGTGATATCTACCAAAATCAATATGAAAGCGATTCGCGAGAACAATGGTACTAAAAATTGAGACCTTTGCCATATCGTTCCACTAGAACCGAAAAATCTGCGCAGATTTCTCTGTTCAAACCAAATTGATCTGTAGTATCTTCACGATAGAACAGCAAACGGTCAGGAGAACTCTATGGATCAAATCCGCGTCAATTGGGAAGGGGCTTTTTTTAGTCACCACAGTCTCGCCATGGTGAACCGCGAACTCGCACTTCCACTCTCAACCTATCCAGATATTCACCTGACCGCAGTAGAAACCGAACCGGCACACTATCGCCCATCGGCAGATTACGACTCGCTCTCCTCGAGCATAACCGCCCACGCTTCTCACGCCGATGTGACAATCCGCCACCGCTGGCCCATGGATCTCAGTCGAGCAGACTCTTCTGTGAACATACTCTTTCAACCGTGGGAGTTCGGATCTATTCCGCAGAGTTGGGTGGAACCGATCAACACCAATTTTGATGAAATTTGGACTAGCTCTAGCTTTTCGAAAGCGGCCTTTGTGGATGATGGTATTGAAGAATCAAAAGTAGTGGTGATACCTCAGGGAATAAACCCCACACTGTTTAGGCCCGATGCGGCGGCAAACGAAACGCTGAAACAACGCATTGGAAATCGATTTGCCTTTCTCTTTATCGGCGGTGCCATTCCTCGAAAAGGAGTAGACATACTGGTAAACGCTTATCTCAACACGTTTACCAAAGCCGATCCGGTAGTACTCATTATCAAAGGGTGCACACTCTACAGCGACGGCATTGCATCGCAGATCAGAACCCTTGCTGAACGGTCAGACATTCCCGAAATTATCTATTTCACCGAAGATCTTCCGCCGGAACAGCTTCCGGGGCTTTACCGCGCCTGCGATTGCTATGTGCAACCGTACCGCGCCGAAGGGTTCTGCCTTCCTGTGGCGGAAGCAATGGGTTGTGCTCTTCCCACCGTTGTCACCGGTGCCGGATCGGTGCTTGATTTCACCACCAAAGAGACATCACTCTACATAGAATCTCAAAAGGAGTATTTTTCAGAACAGAGTGTTGCCGGAATCGACACGGTACAGCGCCCCTACTGGTACGTTCCCTACTGGGAACATCTGGGGCAGTTGATGCGCGCCGCGGTAGAGAACCAAACAGCACTGAAATTCATGGGAGAACAGGGAGCGATCCATATTCGCAAAGGCCATACGTGGGAAAAAGGTGCAGAAGTTATCGCGCAGAGGATTCGCGCACTGACCGCAACGGCGAAACCTTAACCGCGGCGAACCTTCCGCTGAGGGCGGGCGCGATGTGATGGTTCCACTTTGATCACCGGCGCAGGCCGACTGCTTCGCCGCACCGCCACAACCCCGCCGATCAACAGCATGGCCGCAAAAAAGTAGGAACAGGTGAGTAACACCACCACCCCGGCGAGTATCCCGTAAGTCACATCGTGACTTCCCGATGCGGCCACAAAGAATCCCGCCAGGCGATTGACGATAAGCCACAGAATGGACACATAGAGTGCTACGCGGGACGCTTCGCGAAGAAGTACACCACGACAGGAAAAACGGTAGATCGCGGTGAGCGTCAGATAGACAATAACCGTGGAAAGCACATGCGAAAAGGCGGCGTGCAAGAAGGCAAATTTCCCCAGCGCAGTCTTGGCCCCGATCGATACGGCAGTGGAACCAAACAGAAGAATAATCAACGATATCTGAATGAACGTTCCCGCCACTTGCCGGACGAAAAACGACCGCGTTTCGTGGAACCCGTTTACTTCACCGAGGGCGAGTTGAATCGAATTGAAAAGAGACAGCGGAAGCCAGAATAGTGTAATGACCCCTATTATCCCCAACCCTTTCATATTGAACGATTCGCCCAACCCGTTGGCAATCTGTTTTACCAAAATGGAGGCTGCCTCGGGAGGAAGGATATGGCGAATCTGTTCCGTGAGCAGTTTCTGTAAAGGTTTGGAGTCTTCGATAAACTCCGCCCCAAGCCAGAAAAATATGACGATAAAGGGAACTGCCGTGACAATCAGATTAAATGCCACGGCGCGCGCCAAAAGCGGGCCGTGGGCGCGATTGTAGAGATTCAAGACTGTGCGCGTTTCGCGCACAAAGGAGCTAATACGTTTCAAGAGATGTCCTCTGAAGTAAATCGATCACCCGGGAAGGCACTACGATACCATAGTTCACAACTATTTGCAAGAGGTTGATTTTCAAGAGGAGCCCACGATGCAAACTGTTTGTCTATAGCGGGAATATAAGGTCCCGACTTGAGTTCCAGAAGAGCCGACGGTTCCAGCGCCACGATTGTATGCCACGACTGAGGAGGTATTTCAACGCCCACAGTACCGGTTGGGGTCAGTTCTACACGATCTATAACAACACCTTCTGCATCGAATAAGAGAATAACAGCTTTCCCGGAAAGTATCTGAAACCACTCCCACTTACCCGCTTCTGTGTGAAGATGGGGAGCACAATAACTGCCGGGAACAATAACATTCAAAAACCACTGAATAGGGGAATCTGCCCCGCGATCGTGAATCTCTTTGTGCACCCGTTTGCGCGGCGATTCCTGAGCGGCCGCCAACATCTCTGTTATAATGGCCTGATCAATTTTTTTAGAAAGCTGCATCAACACTCCTTACTACTTGTTGCGATCTACACTGGAGAAAAGAAAAATATGTCAATACTGACTCATACAGTGAGATAGGCCACCGCTAGTATCGATATGCTCTCAATGAGAGGTATACTGCCGTGATTGTGGTGGTGAAACGTTCTCCTTGCATTTGTATCGAGCATAATCACTTTTAGTAGTCGCTCTCGCAAGAATTAATTCATTCCAAAGGAACCATTTTAAATTTTATTGCTGATCACAAAACAAATCCTACCAGTAAATACCTTCGCAGAGCAGAGAGGGAATATCATACACACTCTCTGATACTGTTAGACACGGTATGATTTGCAGGTATATCGAACCACCATAGGAAATACTCGGATTACCTACAGAGCACGCACATGACGGCAACAAAAAACGAGTGGCAGGTTTCGCAACCTGCCATCTTAGATATTTTTATTCTGCTACAGAAGCCACTGGTACGGGAGTCTCTTTTTTCTTTGACTTGCGACGGGGAAGTGCATAGCGTGCGATTTGATCAGCATTGCCATAGAACACCGATTCGGCGGCAGAAGAGATCTGTTCCATCTTTTTCCATACAGCATTGCGATAGATTATACGCGTGTTTTTTACATCACTCCGTTCTGAAACTGCCTGAGATCGAGTAAACTGGTGAGCAACCACCTGCTTTTGTAACTCTTCTACTTTTTTCAACAGTGGTTCCGGACAGCTCGAAGCTTTGAGTTTTACCGAATGCTCTTTAACAAGCAGAGCATAATTATCAGCATTGGCAACAAATTTAATACGTGAATTTTTAGTTGAGTTGAGTTTATCCAACTTAAACTGTTTTTGAATATGAGGCGCATCGGGGAAAGCAATCATGACATAATTAAAAATACCAATCGATTGTTCATGCAATTGATCCGCATAAGAGTCAAAGACACTCGTTTCATGAGCCTTTTCATGCTGATAGTGTTTATCGGAATAGATTGTACCAATATCCTCGATTTCAGCTTTGAAAATTTCATTATAATCTTCTGCGAAAAGATTGGGTAGTTTTGAACGAAACATATGCTGATCATTCTGAAACATCACCTGCATGGCGATAGCCCCTTGATACATGGCATCGTCAGAAACATCATAGAGCCGTTCGGTCTCTTTCATCATTGGGAACTCCTCAATAAAAGTATATATAGAAAGGTAACAGATATTTTCACCAATTATTATAACCATAACTTTACTGAACATCATCGGGATTCTGCTGAACATCATCGGGATTCTGCTGAACATCATCGGGATTCTGCTGAACATCATCGGGATTCT
>JAIFMU010000042.1:24355-47089 GCA_020048285.1 bacterium
CATCATCGGGATTCTGCTGAACATCATCGGGATTCTGCTGAACATCATCGGGATTCTGCTGAACATCATCGGGATTCTGCTGAATATCATTGGGATTCTGCTGAACATCGTCGGGATTCTGCTGAACATCATCGGGATTCTGCTGAACATCGTCGGGATTCTGCTGAACATCATCTTGTATCTATTTATATAGCAAAGTGACTGTTTTGCTCAATTATTGAAAGAACGGTGTCGTATCTGGTAAACTTGGGAATAATCCTACAATTGGTTTTTTCAACCCGCAAGAAAAATGTGTCAAAATAATACAAACAGCTTTAACGAGACTCTATCTCCTAAGTCTACACTTACTATGAGATATAGAAAACAGAACACAACACTATCTATCAGAACATTTAGAGAATATATGCAGTAAGATACCGGTGGATTTTTGAAACTCGACCAATCTTTTGCGAAAGGTAAAACTGGCGATAGGGAAAGAGCACACAGGGATTATCAATTACCAGAAACTATTTTCTCAGGGCATTAAGGAGGTTTGCGTGACAGTACCCAAGAAAATCGGCGTGATTCGTTTTAGTTCTATTGGAGATATTGTACTCACCATGCCGGCAGTGCACGAACTGAAACGGCTCTACCCCAATTCGGCAATTCATTTTATCACCAAAGAGAGTTTTGAGCCTCTGGTGAAATATGATCCCGCCATTGCAAAAGTACATACCCTTGTCGCAGATCAGCCACTCTCTGTATTAGTAGAAGAACTTCGGGGAGAGCAATTTGAACTACTGGTTGATCTTCACGACAACATCCGTTCCCGTTCGCTCTGTTCACAATTGTCTGTACCGATCAAGCGATATAAAAAAGGGCGTCTGCGCCGCCTACTCTATCTATGGCTTAAAAAACGGGAGAGTGTCATTCCCCTGTGGAAACGGTACACCGGTGCTTTCACTGCCAATACCGTGGTGCCGGACTTTTCTGTTACTCTTCCCAAGGAAACACGTGTCAAAGCGGCACAGCGGTTGGGAGATTCACCAACACTGGTTATTGCACCGGGATCGACCTGGGCAACAAAAGAGTGGCCACTGGAAAAATACCGCGAACTGGGTGCACTTCTTGCGCACTACTCGTTTCCTGTGGCAGTTATCGGCGGCGATAAAGATCGAGCAGTGCAGGAAGCACTCGCCTTGTCGCTGGGAGATCGACTCATTCCGCTTGCGGGAACGCTCTCTATTGCAGAATCGGCGGCTGTAGTGGCAAAAGCGGCACTACTTCTCACGGTAGATACGGGTATGATGCATATCGGTTCGGCCTTTGATCGCCCTATGATTGTTCTCTTTGGATCGACAGTGCAAGAGTTTGGATTTTTCCCCAGTTCTACCCGCGCCACGGTTATTGAACGGCCTGTACCGTGTCGTCCCTGTTCACCCACAGGAAAAAAAAGCTGTCCAAAGAATCATTTTCGCTGTATGAACGAAATCCTTCCCGCTGATATCGCCACCGCCATTGCAACTTATTTTTAAGGACGCCCTGTGAGAACTGTTCTTACCGCACTCTGGTATAACCTTTTTTGTATTGCTCCTGCCGAACTGTTTCTCGCCCTGTTCGGTCGTTTTTTCAGAAAACTTCGCGAAGGTATCGCTGTTCGTCGCGATTGGGAACGAACACTTCGCCGATCGCTGGCACTGCTTCCTCGCGGAGAACGGATTCTATTCCACGCATCGTCGGCAGGTGAACTTCAGCAAGCACTTCCCGTAATCAGATCCATAAAAGAACAACACCCCTCGTGCCAGATCGGTATTTCATTTTACTCTACGTCGGGTATGAATTTTTTTAAAGGAGATCCGGCGGTAGCGTTTACAACCTATATGCCGTTTGATTCACCTAAAAACAGTATGTTGTTCATGACACTGATCCGCCCTAAAGCGTATGTGATTGCTTCGTGGGATATGTGGTTCAACCACTGCCTGGCGGCGCGAAATATCGGTTCTCAAGTTATACTTATCGCCGGAGTGCTCGCACCGGACAGCAGTCGCCTAAAATTTCCTTTGCGCGGGATCACCGCAGAAACGTTGCGACTGTTCACCAAGCTGTTTACCGTCAGCGATGATGATGCCCAGCGGATGAGCACTCTAACCGGAGAAACCATTTCTACTGAATCGGTGGGCGATCCTCGGTACGACCATATTCTCGACGGGATCGCACTGGCACCGCACAAGCTCGCTTCGACGCTACTTCCTCAGTGGGAATCAAAGTTGGTGATCACCTTGGGAAGTATTTGGGAACCGGACTGGGAGATCATTGGTCAACCACTTTTGAAACTAGCTGCGGAGAAAAAAATATCGATCTTTGCTGCACCACATCAGATGCACGAATCATTTCTCTCTGCCATCGAGTCGGCCTGCGTCAAATCGGGAGTGCGCACAGCGCGGTACACTCAATTGGATCAGGTCGAGGATCGCGAGACTATTCAGGTGATTATTATCGATACCATTGGAATACTAGCTGCACTCTACCTGAAAAGTTCCTTTGCCTATGTGGGGGGTGCAATGGGTAAAGGGGTTCACAATGTGGCTGAACCGGCGGCGTTTGGACTTCCTCTGTGGTTCGGGCCGAAACATCATCATTCACTGGAAGCTCGCCGCGCCGTGGAGACCGGTGCAGCAGTGGCGGTGAATGATAGTAGCGCCTTTGAACAGGATATGTTGGAACTGCTGAACACTCCCCACCTGCGACTGGATCGATCCGACAAAGCGCGGGCCGTGATCCACAATTTCGCCGGGGCCACCACACCGATTGCTCAGTACATCGGATCGTTTTTAGATCTACCGGCTGAGAAATAAAAAAGCGGGTCTTTCAACCCGCTTACAATCTGTTACGCTCGCCCTACTCCCCGTTTTCGCTTTTCACTCTTTTCGAGATAGAGAAGTTCATCCGCTTTCTGCAGGGCAAACTCAAAGGCTTCTTCGGTGTAAAGCGTGAGAATTTGGCTTCCAATACTACACCCCACCGTATAAGGTAGGTTCGATTTTCGATTATACTCATCGAAGGCTTTGCGCAATCGTCGAGTAATTTCAGCGGTCTGGCGTTCAGTTACACTTGACGCGAGAACCGTAAACTCATCTCCACCCATGCGACCGATAATATCGCCTTCGCGAAGGGTCTCTTTCAAAATTGCTGCGGTCGCTTTAATCGCGCGATCGCCCTCTTTGTGCCCATGGGTATCGTTTATTGCTTTCAAGCCATCCATATCGATAAAGAAAAGCGAGGAACTGGTTTCTGTGCGGCGAAGATGGGTCAGACGCGACAAGGAGAAGGTAATAAATCCGCGGCGATTGTAGAGTTGTGTCATCTCATCGGTGATCGACTGGCGTTCAATTTTTTCAAATAGCGCCGCCCCTTTCAACGCCGTTGAAACATTGAGACGCAGCGGTTCATAAATGTCGATAGGTCGTTTAGGGTTGTACTCGAGAAGCATCACGCCGATCTGTTCTTCACCAAAAAAGAGTGGCATATAAAAGAGCGAGCACCGATGGCGACGCTGTTCCACGGCGATCAATTCCTGAATGTCGCCAATGGGGAGTAGAAGTTCGTGCATGTCTGGCCGAATTTCTCCGCGATCATTAAAGCCGTACACATAGGTTACATACTGGGGAGCTACCCATTTGTCATACATACACGGTTCATTGTAGAGAAACACTAATGATGTAGTGATTCCCAATTCCGATGCGCCATTCTTGAGCCGCTGTGCGAGAGTTTGAATATTAAACGATGTCCCTAGCGACTGTGCTATCCCGCGAACTTCCCACTGATCTTCCCCTGATTTCAACACTGCATAACGACGACTCCGCTGTTCAGCACTATCGACCAACTGCACCGCCTGAAGAATTGCTTCAGAACGATCGGCGTATTCGGTCACGGTCAACGACAACGTGCGCAGTTCTGCCTGAAAGATGGCAAACCACAGTTTCCACGGGGCCAAATCCGGCGTGCGCGTGCGATAGGCAATGAGAATGCGATCTACTTCGCGCAGAAATGTAACAGTCTGGAACGAATCTCCAATGAGATCACAGATCAAATGCGCCCATCGGGTTCGATCTGAAGGTGATACGGGAACAGATTGAAACAGGCGTTCAGAATGGCTGGCCATCGTTTTCTGAATCGTTTCCCGCTGATCTTCACTGCGAAGAATAGGCGGTAAATCGGTGACACATCCACAGGATTGACGGATCACCGGTTCAGCGTGAAGTAAAAGTTGCTCAGGTGCACTCTTCATCTGAATTCGATCAATCGGATGATTCACCGATTCACGGCCCATTTCGTAAAATGGCTGCCGCGCTGTGGTGAGCGATGGAGAAATAATGTCCGCATATTCAGCATCATCAAATCCACACACTGCAATATCGCGTGGCACGGCGATTCCACGACGGGTCAACTCGTTAATCACTCCGATGGCACTTTCGTCGTCGGCGCATACTATAGAATCAACCTGTTTCTGTCGGTGGTCAAGCAGTTCAACAACCGCTTCTTCACCGGACCAATCGCTGAAATGTCCTGGCAGCACAAGCGACGCGTCGAAAGAAATCCCACCAAATTGGAGCGCATCACAGTAGCCATCAAACCGCGCACGCGCTTCCTCGTGATCCTCAGGCCCTTTCACGAAGGCGATGCGGCGATGGTTGTGTTTTGTGATCATATGAAGAACGGTTTCGTAAATACCGGTTCGGTTATCAGTCTGAAGAGAAGCTGTTTCGGGAGCATCGGGAAATGACATGGCGAGTGAAACTATAGGAATATGAGTACAACGTTGAATAAAAGAAGCGACATTTTCAGTCCCAATGTCTTCGGCGATAAACCCGCCAAAGAGTATCAAGCCGTCAAGAGATCGATTCTGAGCAACCGCATCAAAGACCACAGAATAGTGTTCTTCAAGCATGCCATCTTTTTGCTGAAACGTTGAGAGATACGCAGTTACATCAACACCGCTTTGGCGCGCGCAATCTTCGATCCCCTGCCATATTTTGGATTGACAACTCTCCTCAAGGGAAGAGATTAGCACGCCGATATGTGGACGTTTTCGTGTAGGCATCGATGGCAAGTCACTGCTCCTTTTGGATAGTACGTGTTTCAATGTAGATATAATCTACAATAGAAAAAGAAGTTAGCGCGAAGAGATTCGACATCTGCAAAAAATAATCTTTTCTGCTTGCACAGACTAGCACCACTCGTGTATATTATCGCCGTTCTTATGAACAGATCTTTGTAAAAACGAGAAATTTGCTCCGTTCGTCTATCGGTTAGGACTCAGGATTTTCATTCCTGCAAGAGGGGTTCAACTCCCCTACGGAGTACCATTTTTCTCATTTTTAATATTCTGCTCCGTTCGTCTATCGGTTAGGACTCAGGATTTTCATTCCTGCAAGAGGGGTTCAACTCCCCTACGGAGTACCAAAAAAGGTTCGCTATTTTAGCGAGCCTTTTTTGTTTTGCCCCCTCGAACACGCTATTCAAAACTATATTACCCCCTCTGTTTATTGATTTTGTAGGGGGACATACATGAAAAAAATGCTACCGTTTATGCTTTTGGTGCTCATTTTCTTTACCGGTTGCTCAAAAGTGATTCTCAAAAAAGTTGCAGACGGCTTATCAGGTGAGTCTGAAGGTTCAGCATTTACTCGCGACAACGACCCGCAACTTATGGCCGATGCACTACCCTTGGCCATGAAACTCTACGAAACAATTCTCGAAAAAAATCCCACTCACGCAGACATGCATCGCGCCACAGCAACAGTCTTCTGTTCCTATAGTTACGCATTCATACATTTTGCCGCAGATACACTTCCTTCCGAAATGAGCGACACGAAACTGGCCATGTATCAACGGGCGAAAAAAATGTATCTCCGCGCTCGCGAGTACGGACTAACCGGCTTAGAACTTCGCCATCCGGGATTCCGCGAAACATTCAAAACAAGTGCAGATTCAGCGTTATCGCTCATGACCAAAAAAGATTGCGACCTTCTCTATTGGACGGGACTCTCGTGGATGGGTGCTTTCACCTGTGACAAATTCGATATGAAAATGGCACTTTCTGTTCCCAAAGCCGTTAAATTGATGAAAAAAGTAGCCGAACTCAATCCATCTTATGGGAATGGTGCAATCGATGAATTTCTGATCACGTTCTATGGCGCCATGCCATCATCGATGGGCGGCGATCCGGAAAAAGCAAAAGTTCACTTTGAGCGCGCTCTGGAACTTACCAAAGAAAATTCAGCAGGGCCTTACCTTGCCTACGCGGCGGTTGCGGCAATTCCAACGCAGAATCAAGAACTTTTCGACGAACTGATAACGGCTGCAGTGGAAATCAATCCTGAAGATGAACGGAACAACCTACTTTTTAGAACAATTCAACAGGAAAAAGCGAAATGGTACATGAACCACAGCGCGGACTTCTTCGTGGGAACCGAGTCTGAAGAAGAGGTCGATAGCGAAGAAGAGATCACCGTAGAAGAAGAGTCTACAGACGAGGACTCGGCCGAAGAAGAAACAACCGAATCAGATGAACAATAAGGGAGTTACCATGAATAAAATCGTTATACTTGTGCTTGTAGCAATGTGCACCAACCTTTTTGCGGTATCTATCAAACTAGGCAGTCTTGCACCGCAAAACTCTCCTTGGGACAATGCCTTGCAAAAGCTCAGCTCCGAGTGGTCTAAAATTTCCGGCGGACAGGTTCAGTTAAAAATCTACCCAGGCGGTATCGCTGGCGATGAAAAAGATATGCTTCGCAAAATGAAAACGAATCTTCTTGGCGGATCAGCCCTCACTGGCCTTGGCATGAATGATCTCTACCCGGGAATTCTCGCTGCGCAATTACCTATGATGTACGAAAGCGACGCCGAGTTCAACTACGTGTTCAACAAAATGAAACCGATGTTCGAAAAAGAGTTAGAAAAACGGGGCGCAAAAGTAATTATCTGGACACAAGTAGGCTGGATTCGCTTTTTCACAAAAAATGCCATGACTCGTCCTATGGACATGAAAAAAGAGAAAATGTTTGTCTATGCTGGCGAAGCTCGCTCGGTTCAGGTGTGGCGCGAAGCGGGGTTCAATCCGGTTCCACTTTCAACCAACGATGTAATGACCTCTTTGCAGAGCGGTATGGTTACCTCTTTCGCAACAACGCCCCTTTCAGCGGCGGCACTTCAGTGGTTCGGCTTGGCTAAAAACATGGCCGACATGAAATGGGCCCCACTTATGGGCGGTGTTATCATTTCAACTTCCGTATGGAACAAAATTACTCCTGACATGCAGAAAAAACTGATTGCTTCGGCAAACCAAATCGGAAAATCGATGCAGGGTGAAATCAACAAAGCTGACAACGACGCGATCGCAATCATGAAAGAAAATGGCCTGAAAGTCAACGCTGTTCCTCGTGAACAGTACGGAGAATGGCGCAAAATCGCCGATACAGCAATCAAATCAGTAATGGGCACACAAGTAGATCCTGTGGCTTACAAAATGGTACAAAAACATATCGCCGACTACCGCGCACTCAATAAAGGGAAATAACAGTGGTCATAAAAGAACGCCTTCGCTCGAGCTACCGCTTTATAGAGAACAGCGCTATGCTTGTTACGCTGTTTTTCATTGTCTTACTTCCCTTTATCGACATGGTTGCTCGCAAAACAGGCGGAACAGGGAATGCAGGAGCGGCGGAATTCCTTCGCCATCTCATGATTTGGCTCACCATGTGTGGCGCTATGATCTCTTCGCGCGATGGAAACCATATCTCCTTGGCAGTTCTTGAACAGATTCTTCCCGAACGGTTTCGCCCCGCAGTAAAGTTCTTTGTTTCCACTGTTACATCGGCGATTTTAATGACCTTGGGATTTGCTTCGATCGACCATTTCTCTGCGGTTTCCGTGGGTGAAAAAGTCGCCGGTGTTCCACAGTTGCTCTTTACCATCGCCTTCCCCATCGGATTCTGGGTGATGGCATTTCGTGCTGCTCGCCAGGAGAACAGAGTATTCCGCACGATTACCACTGTTTTGTCCTTTGTAATCCCGATGTTTATTTTCGGTGTTCCGACCATCTTATTTGAAAAAATTCTCCCCACATTTACACCGTCTATTGCACTGTACTCGACTCTTTTTATGCCCTTTATGATCCTACTTTTGGTAGCGGTAGCCTTTGGTGCACCAGTGTTTACTGCTCTTGCAGGCGCAGCGGCACTCCTCTTTTTCAAAAGCGAACAGATGCTAGGCTACCTTCCCAACGAAGCCTATTCGGTTCTGACCGGCGAAATTTTCCCTACAATTCCCCTTTTCACTATCGCTGGGTTTATCCTTTCTGAAAGCAAATCCGGCGAACGTCTCGTCAACTTTTTCCGCGCACTTCTCGGTGGAATTCCCGGGGGCATGGCAATTATGGCGGTTCTTGTCTGCGCCTTTTTCACCACCTTTACCGGAGCTTCCGGTGTAACCATCCTCGCCTTGGGCGGTTTACTTCATTTCATTCTCACCAAAGAAGGGTACAACGAACGATTTTCGCAAGGATACCTCACCGCTTCAGGAAGTGTGGGGCTTCTTCTTCCACCGAGCCTTCCGATTATTCTCTACGGCGTTCAAGCGCAGGTCAGTATAAAGGATATGTTCGCCGGAGGAATTTTCCCCAGCATGGTAATGATCGGCGTTCTCGCGATCTACGCCGTAATGAAAGGGCCAAAAATCACCGTAGAAAACCGCATTCCTTTCAGCTTTAAGGAACTAAGTACCACTTTCCGCATAGCGGCGCCAGAACTGATTTTGCCAGTACTCATCGTGGCACTCTTTTTTACCGGCCAGGCAACGCTGATCGAAACAGGCGTGGTCGCCGTGGTTTATATGCTAGTGGTGAACATGATTGTTCATCGTGATATCACGCTTAAAACTCTTCCTGCAGTTCTCCTGAAAGCTGCGCCCATTGCCGGCAGTGTTCTGATTATCCTAGCCGCGGCAAAAGGACTTTCCTACTTCATTATCGATGCAGAAATTCCAGTTAAGCTAACGGAATCAATTTCGTCGATCCTCGACCCGAGTGATCCGAAATCGAAATACATTTTCCTATTGATTCTCAATGTCGCACTGCTGGTTGTGGGCTGTTTCATGGATATTTTCTCAGCAATTATCGTGGTGGTTCCGCTGATTCTTCCGATTGCAGAAACATTTGGCATCAATCCGATTCACTTGGGGATGATCTTCCTCGCCAACCTTGAACTGGGCTATTTAACCCCGCCGGTGGGATTGAATCTCTTTTTGGCCTCTTTGCGATTTGAAAAACCGCTTGTGGAAATCTATTACAGTGTGATTCCATTCATCTTCCAGAAATTTGCTATCGTACTATTAATAACCTATATACCAGCGATAACTCTATTCGGTGTTGACCTTTTCAACGCCAAATAACTCTTTTTGTTTTTCAGTGTGATACACTCCGGTACCACACTTTGCGGAGGCTCTTGTGCGTTTTCTTCTGATTTTGATCTGCCTATCGTTCCCCCTTTTTTCAGCTTCGCTCTATCTGATTGATTCAGTACCCGATCTCGCAGGAAACAAAGAGATCAGATCCGGAAACTACACAGAAGCAAAACATATTATCAGCAGACACAAAACTTCTGACACCGAATACCAATTGATGAAAAAGGCAGAATTGGCCATTCTCGACAAGGATTTCAGTGAAGCAAAACGGTATCTTCTTGCCGTCATAAGCCGGTCTCCAGAACTTGCCGCATTTTCATACCGTCGAATCGGTGACATTGAACTAATACAAAATGATCCTGCTCATGCAATTGTGGCATATCGCACAGCCGCAGAAAAAACGGAACTAAAACCGTACCGCCAACACCTAATCGCTCGCGCTGACTCAGTAACAAAAACCTACCAAAACGAGTTAAAATCAACGGGATGGCATGCACTTGCCTATAAAGACACGGTTCCGCCCAAAGATCCGGTGAACGATTCTATCTTACTTAGCTTTACCAACCGCCTTATCGAAGGTGTTACGGAATCTCAACTTGATTCATTAATTGCACTCGCGAACAAAGCTGGCAAAGGTATGGATTTCAAAAAAGCGATTCGCGACACCGCACTAATACGGGAACCATTTTCTGTACAAAAAATATACAACCACGCCCGCTTTCTCGATGAAATAGGTGCCTATACCGACGCGAGTCGTTGGATTAATATCGCAGCATCAAAGCCGGGGTTCGTCGATTCAGTAGACCAAAAAGCGTATCTATCATTTCGTGCCTCGCTCAATTTCACTCTCAAAAACTGGGAGAATGTAACCAAATACAGCGAAGAGTATTTCAAATTATTCGGGTACACCCCTGATTTAGTAATGAAAACAGCCCGATCATACCGCAATGGTGGTTTTGAATCCAAAGCAGATTTTTGGTACGCCGAATACGTATGGCGTTACCCCGCTGAAAAAGAGAGCCGTGATATTATTTGGTACCAAGCCTGGCAGGCGGAAGAGCGCGGTTTGTTTGATTCTGCCATCGTCAAGTTTCGCTTTATAGCAAAAACAATTCCCGATTTTAAAAATGCTGATGACGCGGCTTTTCGCGTGGGTCTGAATCAGTTCCGCCTTAAACTCTATGCAGAAGCAGCAACTACATTTGAACAATTCCAAAGTGCATACCCCAAATCAGACCTTCTCCCCGGCGCATTCTACTGGCAGGGAAGATCATATTCGGCGCAGGGCAATGATTCACTGAGCCAAGCCGCCTTTGCTACAACAATCGCACGCTGGCCCCTTGACTACTACGGCTGGCGGGCACGACAGGCAATGGGAACGCTAGACACTGCCACCATTTCGACCGTTCCATTTACATCGTGGTACAATCAGATCAAGTTGATTTCGCGAGATCCCGCCGACACAATGGGTCCCAAAAACAGCGAAAGCCGATTCAGACGGGCGGTTCAACTAGGAACGCTCGGCTATTTCACCGAAGCGCGATTGCTTGTCGAGCCGGTGGAAACACGAGCATCAAAGAATCCGGCACAACTCCTTGAACTGAGTAGATTCTACGAACTGATTGGCGAACACCAACGGGCATTCAAAATCAGTAAAAACATGTTTTTTACACTTCCCACGGCACAAAGAAACAACATGCCTTCGGAATACCTAAAACGGCTCTACCCGAAGGCATACCCAGAAATGATCACCGCCGCAACAGAAAAGTATAGCGTTGATGAGCATTTAGTTCGATCTATTATGCGTCAAGAGAGCATGTTTCATCCCACTATCGTGTCGCCTGTTGGAGCAATTGGGCTAATGCAGATTATGCCCTACACGGGAAAAGAGATCGCTTCAGACTTAGACACCTCGTTTACAACTTCCGATCTCTACAAACCGGCAATAAATATCCCTTTTGGAACATTTTACATCGGCAAACTCCTTAAGCTGTTCGACGGGGACAAGGTTCGCGCAATCGCTTCGTACAATGGCGGGCCACACAATGTGCGCAAATGGGTGTCATATAACAAGGATGTATTAGAGGATGAGCCATTTTTTGCGGAGTGTATAGGGTTCAGTGAAACCCGAACCTATGTGAAAAAAGTATTGGAAAACTACTGGACCTACAAAGCATTGAACCGATAATTGCTCCTCGCTATGTAGGAACCTATCATTTCCCGTTCCTACTGTTTACATCTCTCTTTTAAATATTCAATGGCCTGATCGTAGCGGGCAACTTCTTGAGGAATCGCATCGATTGTTTCGCGCGCTTCACTCTTTTTCCCTTGTTCGATGAGATCAACCACAACGGCTATCGTTTCAAGCGTGCGCCGTTTTCGTTTTGAATCTGCGGAATCTTTTACGGCAAAAAGTTCGTGGAACTTGAGCTCTTCAAACTTGAGGTAGTCAGATCCAAGAAAGCGACCTTCTGCAAATTCAACAGGCAGTATTTCACGCAAACGATCAGACACCAAAATGGAAGCACCTGTATGCTTGGTCAACTCTTCGAGGCGCGATGCGTAGTGAACCACCGGCCCGAAAAGCATATTCCCCATGCGAATGTCACCGCCCTGAATCCCAAGTGTGACAGATCCGTGATCGATGCCGATGCCGAGTTTCAGTTCATCTTTCAACATGAATGATGAAAATTGATCGCCAGCGGTAACAATCTCCTGAATCTTTCTTGCAGCACGAATTGAATCAACAGGATCGGTAAATACCGCAACAAAAGCATCCCCAATGAAATTATTGATAAAGCCGTTGAACTCTGTGACAATGGGTGTAACAGACGAAAGGAAACGGTTGATGAACGCGTAATTTGTCTCTGGAGACATTCGTTCTGAAAGCGCGGTGAATCCACGGATATCTGCAGACATAACCGTCAATGGCAACTCTTTTCGAATCCCAACCTGTACCATTTCAAGGGATGTTCCCAACAGCGAAAAAATCGGTGTAGGGACAAATCGCTGGAATGTTGTGCGCATTTTCCCGAGATCAATTTCCAAATGAGCACGATCTCGGTAGACATTCGATTGTTCTCGTATAAGAAGAATTGTTTGGACCAGAATCACACAAAAATTGGCGAGCGGGGTCAACGAAAGCATCGGAGCAGTTCCAAGAGTGGTCTGAATATCGTGAAGCACGGCAATAAACAAAATCAATATCGATATGATGTGAACAACGCTGTCACCACCACGCGTATTTCGTTCACTGTAGGCAAGATAAAGCTGATAACTCATAATGGCAAAAATATTGAACTGAAACAATGGAATCAGATTTGAACTGAACTTAACGGGTATTACCAGCGCAAGAAGCACAAAAAGCATTCCACCGTATTTGGCATAGGATCGCACTTTTTGACTTGCCCTATTCGGGAACAGCCCATGAATAAACAGGTGGAAAAATATTCCCGCACTGAACAGGGAAATGTATTCGAATCTCACCATAAATTCCGAAGAAATATCCGGCAAGAGGAAGTAAAAAAGCCGTTCGCCAGTCAATCCGGTGCGAACCAACATAGATAGCGTAAAGCCAGCCAAGGCCATAATAACCGTTCGAACCTGAGTGTCGGAATTGAACCGAAAATTAGTCACATGAATAATCATGAGGAAAAAAAGGAGCCCGATAATAAAGACGTCGTAAAAGTATGAACGATTTCGCAGATTGCCAATCGAATCATCTTTGCCGATATACATCGCCTGCCAAGGCCCACCCTTATTATTGTTGAAATTTGAAATATGAAAAATTAAGGTGTAGGGATTTGTCGTCAATGGCAACTGCACCACTTGCGGTTTATACGCCGGAGCAGTTCGTTCTGCGGAAGTCCCAGGAACGCCAGCGCCTGCAACAAACTGAGTATCTACATAGAGTGAATAAGCTGTTCGGATTGCGGGGATTTTCAGTGCCAACGGAGTGAGCTGTTCTGGAGGAATCACCTCAATCACCATCGTGCCCCAACCGATTCCCGGCAAAACGCCCGATTCACACTGGAGGTTATTCCAATTGCCAGGCAAAGGGAGCAGAACCGACGGCACAATAAAACGAGGTCCAGCCAAATCTTCTGAATGAATAAACCGTTTCCAATAAAAGGGTGCTTCACCTTCAATTTTTACGATACCCGTGGAATTAGTTTTGAGATCACGCAGGTCAATAGTGCCACGTAGACAAGGGCCCTGATCTGCATTTTCAGCTGAGAGGAGCGCAAAAGAAAAAAGTAGCAACAAGAAAACAGCCCGCTTCATTTTACCCTACTTACTTGTCAAGATTTGAGTTCCACCGTTATTGCAGCTCGCATAAAACGCTTGAGCAGCCGTGTCATCCGGTGTTATAGCAAGCGCATTCCCGAATAGCTGTCCCGCCTGAGCAAACTGCCCCGCTTCGTAGAACACAACTCCCTGTTCAAAGAGGTTGCGCGTTTCAAGCTTGGCTGAATGTTCCCCGTCTTTCACGAAGAAGACCTCTTGAATCGTGGTCCGTTCTCGTTTTCCCTTGACGGCCAACGTCCCCAAAGAGCGCAGGTGGAACGTCTCATTTTCGAAGCGTCCTCCGCTGAGAACTTCATTGCTGACAATCAGATCGGCGCCAAATTTCTGACTCAAACTCTGCATGCGCGCCGCCGTATTGACAGCATCGCCGATCACCGTATTTTCCATTCTCTCTTCAGAACCAATAACCCCCAAGGTCATCTGACCATAGTGAATGCCAATGCCAAGCTGTATCTCCGAGCAAAGAGGGGAAAGATGATTCGAATAAAAATGAGTGAGCAGATCGAGGGCTGCTTTCATCGCTTCTTCGGGCTTGTCAGGAAAGATAGCCATAATCGAATCGCCGATGTATTTATCGATAAATCCTCCGTAGCGAGCAAAAATCGGTGTTACTTCTTTGTGGAAATTCGTCACCAAATCAAATGCGTCATCGCCACTCAACCCCTTTGATATTTCAGTAAAATTTCTAATGGATTTTGAAGTTGAAAAAACTGTTCTGGAATAAATTTCGACATTGTCTTGGTCACCGCCGCCAACTTTGAAGAAAACCGTTCGCGTTCGATGAAAATCATGTGTGTGTGATACCCCAAATAGAGCGAATGCATTAAAGCGACAACCACTCCACTGATCGGCACAAGAGTAAGTGAAAGTCCGTAGCCATAGCACTGAAGAATATCATGGCCCACAGCACCGAGAAGAATCAGCGTACCGAGAAAGAGAACAATGCTTTTCCCTCGGGCTATATTAAACGTAAGAACCGCAAGAACTATATGATACGATAACACGAGAAGCATAACGACTTGAAAAACACCCACCGTTTCCGAATGAATAATCAGCGGCGTCAACAGCGAAAAAGCACTGAACACCACGGTCAAATAGAGAAACACTCTCATGATGAGTTTGCTGCTTTTTTCTATGAATAGGTTGTGAATATAGCTGTGGTAGAATAGCGCAGAGAGAAACAGAGTAAGAAAATCGAGGTGTTTAACAAAACTGTCAGGGATCGTTGGAGCCAAGAGGTACAAGGTATGTGTTCCCGTTTCGAGCAAGCGGATAAACAACAAAAAAGTGTAGAGGGAAAACCACAGCGTTATGTTGCGACGAGGATCGTATTTCATCAAGAGAAAAACAAAAAAGTAGGTCAAACTGAATGCCAGCAGACCGCCAAGCAGAAAGAAATCATAGGTTTGTAGCAAATGATAAAACCGTGTCAGCGGAGCTTGTTCACCCACATGAATGAGTTGCCACGGCCCGCCTTGATTATTAGCAAAATTCGAAATATGTAAAATGAGCTTTCCCGTATCACCAATAAATGAGAAATTCGCAAAGGCTGGAGCAAAACGATTGATCGTCGTTTCTGCCCGCTTTTGAGGATCGCCACACTGAACAATGAGTGTAGAATCAATGTAGAGTTTGTAGCTTGAAAAAATCGGTGATAGATAGATGGATAAGTTCTGACGAGCGAACGAATCTGCGGCGAGTTTTACCACTAACGTTGCGTAACCCGATTCACCCACCTTTTTCCCGTCTACTTCAATGTGATCCCACACACCGGGAATCCGCATAGACGCAGATGGTTTGGCAGTATCGAGTTCTTCTGCGGTGAGAAACTGGTTCCAATAGAGCGCCACATCGCCGATCAAAGAGATCGGTTTCCCCCGATTTTCATCGCTAGACAAATCGACAACACCGCGCTCAATATTTTGAGCACAAAGGAGTTGCACAATGAACACACTAAATAGAATAAGCATTCGTATTTGAAGATTCATACCCGACCCAAAATGAGCTGTTTAGTCCCCCGACGACACAGCTAATATACATTAATTGTTTTTCGTGTTTACCTGCTTCACGCAGGGGTGTATATTTCAACCTCGTTTGAAGTTTGATAGGGTATTGATCTGAAAAGAATTCGACACAAAATACTCCGAAATGCTTCGGTTCGATATTTCACAGAAGGTGTATGAAATGATGAAAATGTCCCGCGTACTCACCATGCTAGTTCCCGCATTTCTCTTAGCTGCCGAACCTGATCGTTCACTTGACGGCGTTGCGGCAATCGTTGGCGACTCGGTTATTCTCAAGTCCGACGTGAACGCAATTGTCCAGATGAAAATCGCTCAAACCGGCGGTTCTGCTGATCTTCTCATGCAAAATATGATCTATAACGAATCGCTTGAAGAACTTGTAGACGGCCTTGTTCTCGTGGTAAAAAGCGCCAAAGATACCAATATCGTGGTGACTCAAAATGAAGTGAGCGAACAAGTTTCAAGTCGCATCAATTCGATTATGAAACAGAACAAAATCACCGAAGAACAATTGATTAAAGCACTTGAACAGGAGCAAGGAATCAGCTACAGTGAATTCCGCGACCGCATGATGCAGCAGATTCAACAAGAACTGGTACGTCAACGGGTTCAGCAGTTCTTCGTGGCTGGTTCAGAAATGAGCCGTGCTGAAGTGCGTCAGTTCTATACCGATTTCAAAGATTCACTCCCGGCAATCGGCGAAAGCGTACGCCTTCAGAAACTTGAACTTGCACTCAAACCTGACAGCACAATCCGCCAGAATGCATTTAGCACGATCAACGCGATTCGTCAGCGCGCAATCGAAACCGGAGATGATTTCCTCGGACTGGCCGACAAGTACAAAACAGCCACTGTTGTTCCTGTAGGTGGCGACTTGGGCTTTGTCTCCAAGGGTACGTTGGCCATGATTCGCCTTGAACAGATGATTTTCACCCTTCAGCCCGGCGAAGTGAGCCAACCGATTGAAACTCGTCTCGGATTCCATATTGTGAAAGTACTCGAACGCCGTGACAGCCGTGTTCACGCGCTTCACATTTTGATTCCAGTACAGCCTTCCGCGGCGAGTGTAACCGAAAAAACAGCTCTGCTCGATTCGATCAGAACTGCGACTCCAAGCCACAGTGACTTTGCCAAGGCAATTGCAGCGCACAGTACCGATGATGTTTCTCGCGCTTACAACGGCGAACTAGAGTGGCAAACAGTGGCTTCACTAGACAAAGCCCTGAGCGGTTCCTTTACCGCATTGACCGAAGGAGCCTACTCATCGGTGCAGTCAATCGACAATACGCTCTACCTTTATCGCGTGCATCAGTACGATGAAAATCGCGCCATGAATCTCGACAATGACTGGACTCAGATCGAACAGTATGCGCGCCAAATCCTGATGCAAAAACGCCTTGGCGACTTGGTGAAATCGTGGAGAAAAGACGTTTTCATCCAGAAATACCAGTAAGGGGAATCTGTGCCGTATCGCAATCTCGCTCTCGTTTATGACAATATGATGTCTTACGTGCCCTACCAAAACTGGGTAGGGCTTATCGATTACATAAAAGAGTCACAGTTCGGCGGGCGGGATATTTCCCTGTTTGAAATTGGCGGAGGGACAGGAACGCTCGGATCGATACTGAGTTACGTGGGCTACAACTACACGGGATCAGACATCACCCCTTCCATGTGCAGTGCCGCTTGGGACAAGGGACTCGACTTTATCTGCGCTGACTGCCGCAATCTTCCCATTAAAACCAACTTTGACCTGGCAATTTTCCTGTTCGATGGAATCAACTACCTCTCGTCGCTCGAAGAGTATGCTCAGACCTTTCGCGAAGTGGCGACGATTCTTGATCTGGGCGGCTGTTTTCTCTTCGATATCACAACCATTTACAACTCCCGCATGAATTTCGATGACTACATGGAAGCCGATTCCTACGACACAGGCGCGTACATTCGCCACTCTTTCTACGATCCCGAATCGCGGACGCAACGCAACCTGTTCGACATTTTCGTGAAAGAACAAAACTCCGAAAAGTACCTTCGCCTCGAAGAAGAACACGTGCAACACCTTTTCTCTGTTGAAGAAATCAGCTCGGTGGTACCTCTCGATCTCTTCACAATTGAAGGGGTGTGGCACGAATTTGCAGCGGAACCGGTGAAAGCTACGGCCGAGCGAATTCATTTCCTCCTTAAACGGATCTAATCGTGATCGAACTGACTCACATCAGAAAAACCTACGACGATGCATTTGAAGCGCTCAACGACGTGACACTCACCATCGAAAACGGCGAATTCGTCTTTCTCACGGGGCAAAGCGGTGCAGGAAAAACCACACTGCTCAAGCATATTTTCATGGAAGAGTTTCCCACCGATGGCATGGTTTCGGTATTCGGACGCGTCTCTTCGGCTCGAGTTCACCCAAAATTCCGAGAGATCGCCAAACTGCGCCGCGAAATGGGGATTGTCTTTCAGGATATTCGTCTGCTCAGCGACCGATCGGTCTTTGACAATATCTGCTTTGCGGCGCGCGTCGGCGGCGGCACAGAACGACAGATCAAACGACGCGTGTTTGAAGCATTGACAGTGGTGGGATTGTCGCACAAAAACAGCAGCAAACCGAATCAACTTTCCGGCGGAGAACAGCAGCGAATAGCCATTGCTCGCGCTATCGTGAACGAACCCAAACTACTCATTGCGGACGAACCGACGGGCAATCTCGACCGCTCGATTTCCGACGATATTTTTTCCCTCATTGAGAGCATCAACAGCTGGGGAACCACGGTAATCATGGCGACGCACGACCGCAGTTTTCTCGAACGCACCCACTACCGCGAAATTTCACTGGCCCACGGAAAACTGATCCGCGGTGGCGGTAGTCGCATTATCGCCGACCGCTACTAGTTCTCCCCCATTCCCTCTCTCTTTTTGCCCTGTGACAGCCCGCTAGAGTTAGACTTTTCTAAATCAGCACTAAAGCACTGCTAAACAATCATAAGCAACGACCTTTTTCGCTGTTTCATTTCTTAATTTACACCTCAAACCGCTTAATCTGTACCACAAGTCTCTTAATCGAGCGGGAAATTTCTTAATATGTACCCAAAACCGATCAATCTCTACCCAAAACCGATCAATCTCTACCCAAAACCGATCAATCTCTACCCAAAACCGATCAATCTCTACCACAAATCTCTTAATCGAGCGGGTTAACCGATTAATATGCACAGTAAACCGCTTAATCGAGGGGGAGAGAGTCTTAATCGAGGGGATTGTTCAACCAAAGATGGCCACAAATGAGATCATAAAATATCGTACATTTCTCAAGGTGGGCAATTGTGGCAACGAGGTATCGAGGAAGGAAACTCATGAAGTGCATTATTAAGAATAGATCCTTACTTCAGTTCGATATTCCGTATCTTATTTTCATATAAATTTGAAAAGGTGAAATCATGTCGAATATAAAAGACTATATCACAATTCGATATAGCGATCGCGAAGATGAAGTATTTGCAACGATTAAAGATGTACAAGAAGCGATTGATTCGCTAATCATGAATGACAATGAATTTATTGTTCTTATTCTCGACAAACACCGTTTTGCACAGGTTTCAATTTTGAATGGTGGCAGATATTATTTAGAATATCATAAAGATAGAGAAACTAACCTTGAAGTAATTGTTACCGATGGAAATTTATTACACCTCGTTTTTGAGTCAATCTATCTAGGCAACGAGAAATGGGAAACGATAACTGAATGGCATGAGTTTGGTACACTAAAGCTACCAATATCAGTTATTGAGAAGAACTCCAAATCTTTGAAATGGTATGACATTTGTAGCAGAGCTGGTATCATTGCAATGCTAATATTGTTGATATTAATATTCATTGGCCATAACAACCCCTTTTTTCAGCACAAATATTTAATGTTGTTATTTCCCCTATTTATGTGGCTGACTGTACTGAAAAGTGTGATCAAAATCAGACAAGCTGAAGAAGATTCTTACCAATTATTTAATGAAAAGAAAAAAATTTTGGGTACGATTGCAATAACAATTGCGATGCTTTTCATTACACTCAATGAATTCTAATACGAGCTAAGCCCTCATCTATCTCGAAACAACAAAACTCCAACGGGGAAATCCTTCATATATTCAAATTTAAGTCGACTTCTACATCATAGCCGTCGGATCGGCGGGATGATTCGACGGAACACCTTCGCGCAACTCGATCACCTGCATGGATCGCCACTTCCCCGACCGAAAGCGCAGGTAGTGGATCACGCCGAGCAGCATGATGTAAAAGGTGATAATCCCCCACGAGCCGTAGATTCCGCCGCGGAACAGTTCGATGTACATCAGCGTGGGGATCACGAGAACCCCCAGCGAAAGGAGCAGGCCGTTGATCATGACAAACCGCGTATCACCAGCACCTTTGATCGCCGACGCATAGACAATATTGATTCCATCGAGAATGCTGTAGAGCGCCACAAAGCGCAAGAGAATCACGCCGACAGCGGCAGTTCCGGCAAAGCTTGCGTCGGGCGAACGAAAGAATTCGATAAAGACCAGAGGAAAAAGCACGTAGAGCGCTCCTAAAATTCCGTTCCAGATGATGGCCAACTCTGTCGCCGAATTGGTGGCCCGTTCTGCCTTGTCCGGTGCTCCTTCGCCGATATACCTTCCCACCACCATGGTCACCGCCATGCCGAGTCCCACGATCGGCATAAAGGCCAAACTGTTGATATTGAATGCAATATTAGTTGCAGCCAACTCTTGCACACCGATTCTTCCCAACAAGAGCAGGAAAATCGTAAATCCCATTATTTCGAGAAAAAAATGAATGCCACTGGGCACACCGAATTTGAGAAAGCGAATCATGAACGACCGATCCCAGAGTGCCGCCTTAGTAAACCCAAAGCGAATACGACCTCTTCCGGTGAGCATGAGAACCAGATAGATCGCCAGTGAACTGTAGCCGGCGATCACCGTGGCCCAAGCTGCACCGGCAATACCCATTTCGGGAAAGGGGCCGATGCCGAAAATCATGAAATAGTCAAGCACGAGATTGATCACCGTAGTGGCCACATTGATCCACATGACCGGCCAGTTTTTCCCCTGACCAGTGTAGAATCCGGCAAAGGCAGAGGAGAGAATCGGCGCGATCCCTCCGTAGCAGAGAATCCGAAAGTAAATACTCTCCTGCTTGGCCACTACCGGATCGTGACCGATAAAGGCAAAGAGTTGATCGGAAAATGGAGCGAGCGCGATAAGAAAGAGCGCTCCCGCAAGCGAAATGTAAAAACTGTGAACGATCACTGTTCCCACGCGATTTTCTCTTTTGGCACCAACATACTGAGCAATAAAGGTTCCCGCATAACCGGCGGTTCCGATAAAGGCACAGATAATCGCAAAGTTAAGAATCCCTGCGGGCATTGAAGCGGCGAGGGCATCCTGCGAATACCAACTGAGAAACATGCGATCCACAAACTGCTGAATCGACCACGAAGCGGTACTGAGTATCAGGGGAATTGAAAGCACAAGCATTTCGCGATACCCTTGTGGCATCGACCACCGCCGACGCAGACCATTTATCATACTAACCTCATTTTTCTCGGGAATCGGAATCTTCCGTTCTCGTGGCCAAAATACATTCCCAGCCCGATTCGAAACGATTCCCGTGATTTCAACCGCACGTTTTCTAGCGATAATCAGCGAAAATCTCTCCGTCACAAATACGATTCACACATCGCACTAACACTCGCACGATGTAATTTTCATCCGACTGCTAATAATAGAGCAAATTTAAACAGAGGAGTCTGAATGGCTATTCAGAACATCACTACGACCGTAGATGGCGTAGAAGTAACGATCGAAACCGGTCGTATCGCAAAACAGGCCGGTGGATCTGCTACCGTTCGTATTGGTGACACAATGGTTCTTGTAACTGCCTGTGGCGGAGCAACCAAAGAGGGACAGGATTTCTTCCCACTCACCGTAGAATTTATCGAAAAAGCATACGCAGCAGGTAAAATCCCCGGTGGATTTTTCAAACGCGAAGCAAAACCTTCTTCATCGGAAATTCTTTCAGCTCGTATCGTAGACCGTCCGATCCGTCCATTGTTCCCCGAAGGGTACAACGCAGAGGTTCAGGTTGTGTGTACGGTTATCTCTGCAGACCAGGAATACGCTTCTGATGTAGCGGCAGTGACCGGTGCTTCGATGGCACTTATGCTTTCAAAACTTCCGTTTACCACTCCGGTTGCGGCAGTTCGCGTCGCTAAAGTTGATGGCGCATTCAAAGTGTTTCCAACAATCGAAGAGACCAAAAACTCACCAATCGACGTAATTGTTGCCGGTTCTGCTGATTCGATCATGATGGTTGAAGGCGGCTGTTTCGAAGTTGAAGAGTCTGAACTTATCTCGGCGATTATGTATGCTCATACGCATATCAAATCACTCGTTGCGGCTCAGCTTGAAATCGCTTCTAAAATCGAAACCACCAAAATGGTTTTTGTTGCTCCTGAAGGACGCAATCCAGAAATCGACGCGGCTGTAAAAGCATACGTTGGCGATCGTCTTCACGAATATTCGTTCCTCGGAATCAAAGAAGAGCGTTACGGCAAAGTTGGCGAACTCAAAGCTGAAACCGTTGAAGCTCTCGAAGAGCAGTTCCCTGATCAGAAAAGCGATATTAAAGCTGCGTTCGGCGATCTCGAATACAATGACATGCGTCAGACTATTCTCAAAGAACGCACTCGTATCGGTGGACGTGGACTCAATGTCGTTCGTCCAATCAATATCGAACTCGACTATCTTCCACGTGCGCATGGATCTGCAATTTTCACTCGCGGTGAAACTCAGGCTCTCGTGATTACTACATTGGGAACAAAATCAGATGAACTTCGCGTAGACAACCTTCAGAATACTGAAAACTCTTCGTATATGCTTCACTATAACTTCCCTCCATACTC
>JAIFMU010000237.1 GCA_020048285.1 bacterium
CCGCGTCGCAGGGCACGCGTTGTTCCCAGAGTTAAAAAACACCGCGTCGCAGGGCACGCGTTGTTCCCTGAGTTAAAAACAGAGTGACTCTCTGCGTGATGATTGCAAAACCGCAAAATGCCCCGTAAAACCATCGTTTTTGCATTGCAATATTGTACTACTTATGAGATACTTGCTAGCGACACAAAGAAACGGTGGAACTCAATGAAAAAAAGTATTACGCGCAAACTACAGATCTATATGTACAGCTTCGGACTTTTCATGGGAGTCGTGTTCCCATTCTATGCATCGCTCTTTGACAGTTGGGAGTCGATTTGGTTTAAGGTCGGTGCTCTCGCCGCGGGAATCATGGTAGGCTTTTTCTGTTACACCATGGTAAAACTCATTCTGCTCAAAGAGATTCGAAAAATTAACACCTTCGCGGAAGCACTGCGCAATCACGATCTCACCGCATCGATTTCTATCGAAAGCAACGATACCATTGGCACCATTGTGACCAATCTTTCTCACAGCACAGACAATATTCGCAATTTGGTGGGAAAAATTCACGGCACATCGGAAACCATGCTCGATTCACTCCACCAGTTGCGCCGGTTTTCCGATAACATGAACAGTTCCGCCGATGATATCAGCGAACGCACCGCCACCATGACTCACACATCTGAAATGATCAGCCACAACTCCGAAGTCATTTCACGCGATGTGTCACAAACGGCCACCTCCATTGCTCAGATCACTCACGAGGTGGACGAACTGACCGAATCGGTTCAGCGGGTAAACGAAAAGTGCCAACAAGAAGTAACAATCACCGATACAGCGGCGAAACAGATTTCCGACACGCGCGAAACCATTTTGGCGCTTGCTTCGCGATCCACTGAAATCGCTAATATCGTTCAGATTATCGAAACAATTGCCGACAAAACAAATCTTCTCGCCATAAATGCTCACGTTGAAGCGGCGAATGCGGGTGTTCACGGAAAATCCTTTGCTATCGTAGCGCGGGAAGTCAAAACATTGGCTGATCAAAGCAAACACTCCGCAGAAGAGATCGAACGCCTGATCGAACAGATCACGCCGCTGATCAATCGTTCGCGCATTTCAGTCACGGAAAGCGCCGATCAGATCGCCACGCTATCTGCGTTGGCTCATGATATTTCATCGGAAACAATTGGGGAAGTGACTATTTTGAAACGTATCGACGGCGAATTGACCGTAGCAAATAAAGCAATGCAGAATGTTTCACAGCGATTCGAAGAAAATACTCAGGGAATTGGCGAAAGTGCATCAAAATTGAAATCAGTGAACAATGCCATGGCGACGATTACCGAGGAGATTCATGTAACAGCGGGAAATATTCAGCGGCTTGAAAAAAATTCGGCGGAACTGGCAGCCATTACGCGCAAATTCCGCCTTTCATAAAACTATTACTTCATCCCTAGAATGGTCTGCAGTTCTTTGACAAATTCAGCATCGAGCAGTAATATCTGACTCCGCTTGTACTCATCGAGTGAGATCCGTTTTAACTGTTTCAGTTTTTTCTTCGCCCCTTCGATAGTAAACATCTCTTCATAGAGAAGGAACTGAATCTTCTTCACCACATCGATATCCCGTTCGCGATAGGCGCGATTCCCGGATCGATTCTTTTCTGGTTTCAGATCGGAAAACTCCGTCTCCCAGAACCGGAGTACATGCTGCTCCAGCCCAACCATCTCCGCCACTTCACCGATCGAACAATACAATTTCTGCATCCCGGCCTCCATCCACCTGAGGCTAAAATACTATTTCTTTCCTTGAATAGTAAATCCAGCAGTCATTAAGAAATCACCAACCGCACCATTAGAAAGTTTAAACTCCACGTAGGGCCACACTTTCCCGTCTAACTGAAACTCGGCACCGAGAAAAAGATTCTGGTGAATTTGGAAATCGGTATCCTTATTTTCCCAGTTGTTCACGGTGGATTTCTCTTTCCAGGTATAGACATCAAAGTTGAGCAAACCAAATCCCACATAGGGCTTGATAGCAAAACTGCGCGGCACCGGTGGAATCCAACGCGCATCGGTGATATTGATGTTCACCTGATGGTCATGAAGTTTAATGTCATCATTGCGGTTCGAGTATCGGAAATTCACATCTTCCCATCGACCCCAATAACTGAGATTTGGCACGTAGTGAATACTCCCCGCTTTCCCTATACCAAAACGAACAACACCTTTGAGTTCTGCTCCCGGCCCAACGCCTTGACAGCCCCACCAATATCCATTATAATAGGCATACCCATTCCAATAGTGATCCCAATAATAATCATTATACCAACTATCAAAACTATGACCATCATTAGGAATTGCAAGCGATATTCCCGCACCAATACCCCACCCCTGATACCCTTTCGAGGATCCTTTTTTGGACGCACCCATCGCCAACACTGTACACAGACAAAGAATAACAATCTGTTTCACCACACGCCTCCTGCCATATTTCACTTGAACATTCAACATAAAGTATGTTTTTTCTTCGCAGTATGCTTAGCAAAACCCTTTCATAGGTAAGTAGTAAAGAAAAACCGGCATTAGGTAAACTACAAATCTCTACGGAAAAGGTTTAATTTAGTTCAAGTAAAGGATATAATAGTCGATAGGTACAATAGGATTTTTCTCCAGCGGAGCAGTTGTATGCAAATACTATCAATTCAACCGATCGAGTACGGCTACGAACCGACGATTCGCCACGTCCCCCCTGTGGGTGAACAGTACGAATCGGTTGCACGTGGTATTGCTCGCCGTGAAGACTCGCTCGCAATTTCGCCACAGGCTATTGAGAAAATCGACAAAGTACGCGCACCAGAACGGCGCAACCCAAACGAAGACGAGAGTTCTGAAGAGGATGAATTATCCGACGGAGCGCAACTCTCCGAAGAAGATAAAAAGACCGTCGAAGAACTTAAAAAGCGTGATCAGGAAGTTCGCACTCACGAACAATCGCATATCGCCGCGGGTGGTGCTCATGTTCGTGGAGGCGCATCCTATTCAACGCAAGCCGGCCCAGATGGAGTTCAGTACGCCGTTGGTGGCCATGTTAACATAGATACCTCACCAGTCTCCGGTGATCCTCAGGCGACAATCACGAAAATGCAAACAGTTCGAGCTGCAGCAATGGCTCCGGCCGAACCATCTGGTCAAGATCAAGCAGTGGCTTCACAAGCCTCGGCAACGTTAGCGCAAGCTCAATCGGAAAAAAGTGACCCCGCTTCCGAGTCCGAAACGGTAAAACCTCAAAGTTTACGAGGGGAAAAAGAGACTAGTAACGATCAACAATCACCGCGAGCGGCTCAACGATCTTCCATTTTACGCGCCTACTCTCAATCACAAGCGTTCACAGGAAGCCAACTCAATATTGTTGGATAGCCCTCTCCTGTGGATGACTTTTTTCATCTTTTGTAACCACAGTTCAGTGATTCCATTCGATATGGTATATATTTATCTATGATCACATCTCATACAGTTAAGTAGTTCACACGCTCACGCTATTCGGCAGGGAGTTTTAATGAGTAAAACACTCCGCGAAAGCAATTTGAAACTCTATCAATTCTGTTGCGGATCGGTATTATCATGATCGAAGAACTCACCATTGAACAATACTACACAATTTTTCCACGCGCACCCCACTGCTTTCTCGAACGCTCCTTTATAGAACTCAACACACACAAAGTTGACAGAGTCATTTTCCTCGCAGCTACCACTAGCCACATCGGCTTAGTTGCCGGAATTACCCACGACGCAGTGAAATCCCCCTTTTCAGCGCCACTAGGCGGCTTTCATATCAATCACGACCTGTTAACGCCTGAAGATATTACTCATTTCTTGAATGATATCAAAACGTATCTACAAAATCTCTGTATGAAATCGATTTCAATAACAGTTCCACCAGAATTTCTCGCGCCAACGATGAACGGGAAATCAATTATCAGCTTTCTTCAAAGCGGATTTTCGTTGGAAATACCGGAAATTTGTAATTCTTTCGATTTCAAACGATACACCGGTTTATACGAATCGCGGTTCATTGGAAAAAACATTCGCCATGCCCAGCGCGAAGGGCTTTTGTTTGCAGAAACAACCGACTACCATGAGATGCGAGATTGTTACACAATCATTGCAGAGAACCGCGTTCACCGCGGGCGAGCCATTCACATTTCATTTGAAGATCTTTTACAAACAGCTAAAATTTTGCCGATTCGATTTTTCAAGATCACCGATCCAAGCTTAGAAATTGTTGCAGCGGCGATAATCTACTACAGTGGGAATAGATTCATTCACGTGGTATTCTGGGCCGACAGCGAAAAAGGACGACCTCTGCGAGCGATGAACTTTCTCGTGGATAATCTGTGGCAACTGCACCAAGATGAAGGTTTTGACTACGCCGACATAGGGACTTCCAGTCTCGACGGAATTCCCAATGCTGGTGTTATTCATTTCAAAGAGAGCCACGGCTGTACCACCTCACCTCGTTTTAGTTTTACCACAACTCTCTAGATTACATCATGACAAACGCCAAATGGACAGAACATCACCAACAAGCAAAGCCAATCATCGTGGCTGTTCACCTAAATAATAACATCAGTGGAAGTCCTCGCGTATTGGCTGACTATATCGAAGTTCTTTCCGAAGAAGGATACCGCATCGACTTGTTCACCAATAGAGGAAATGGCCCTCTCTTAGAAGTACCCGCACAGTTTTATGACACCGGTTTTCAATGGTTATCGAACAAGTATTTATCTCACCTGAACTATTTCATATCACAAGCGAAACTATTCTTTCGTTTGTTGCGCTACCGACATAGCGATGCACTTTTTCTTGTAAATACAATGCTCCCCTTCGGCGCAGCATTAGCAGGGAGATGCATCCGTAAGCCCGTCGTATATATCGTTCACGAAACAATGGTTCGCCCAATTCTTTTTAAACAATTTTGTAAGGCGATGATCTCTTATACCGCGACACATGTCATTTATGTTTCTCTCTATACTCAGCGTTCGGAACAAATAAAGAAGATCCCTTCATCTATAATTTATCCTACAATCTCAAAAAATATTGCCGCGGCTGCTCAAAATCACACATTTAGCATACCAGAACAATGTATCGTATCTATGATTAGTTCAATACAACTTTTCAAAGGTAACCGTGAGTTTTTTGAAATTGCCAAACGCTGTGTTAATAATTCACAAATCCGCTTCGAACTACTGATTAGCGCAACTTCCGAAGAGATTGACCATCTTTTCCCCTTCGAATCACGGCCTCCAAACGTCACGATATTTAGCGAACAGCCAAACCCTGCAGACTTTCTTTCTCGAGCGACGGTTTTCTTAAACCTAACCCGCCCTTCTGAAGTAACAGAAACGTTCGGGCTAACAATTCTCGAAGCACTCAACTTTGGGATACCCTGCATTGTTCCACCCGTTGGCGGACCATTAGAACTGATCGACAACGAACAAAATGGCTTGTGCATAGACTCATCAGAAGTTTCCAAAATTACAGACGCAATAACCGTATTGTGCCAATCTCCTGAACGCCTAAAAAAGTATTCATCTCGTGCGTATCAAAAGGCGTTGCAATTTTCACCGGAACAGTTTAAATCTCGTGTGATACAGTTTTTTCATTCACAGTCTAGTAGAGCCGATGAAAGCAAATAGCACAGAAACATTATCGCCACGTTTCGGGAAAGTATTTCTACTCTCCCTATGGTCAACGGTGTTACGGTTTTTCTGTCAATTTGGCATTGGTAAAATTAGTGCACTCTATCTTGGACCATCAGGAATGTTTCTCTTTGGACAGATTCAAAACATTTTGGCGATCGGCGGTTCACTCAGCGGCGGTTCAATACAAACAGGTATTACCAGATATAGCGCAACATCAACAACTCCAAAATCGATATCGAAAGCACTGATTTTAGGAACAGCGATATTGACAATAACTGGCGCTATAATTTGGGGGATTTTTTCATACCTCTATGACTTGAATAGCAGTACCCATCTTGAAGTAACAGGAATTCCCAAGGTATTACTCTTTATTGTAATCATTCCACTTTCGTTGATCATTTCGGTTATTTCGCAAACAATAACTTCACTTCTTCAAGGTAAACAACTTTTTTCACTTTGGAACAATTCACTAACCGCCTATTCGCTGATCAACCTTACAGTGCTCGGATCAGCCATATTTCTCTATGGAGAAAAGGGGATTCTTCCAGCCATGCTTTTGGTTCCAGTCGCAAGATTAATCATTTCAATGTATCTGTGGAAAAAATCACATTTAACAATCAATTCGCACAGTAACGAAAATCCAATGACGTATCTTAATCCACTTTCTAAGTATCTACTCACAGGACTTTCAGCTACAGCTCTGACACCGTTCATATTAATACTCATTCGAACAGCAATTACAACTCACACATCCGAAAATGAGGCCGGATTGTGGCAAGGGATGTGGCGAATTTCAGAATTGGGTACAAGCGTATTAGTCGCTCTTTTTGGTTCATGGTTTGTCCCAAAAATCGCTTCAGCTTCTTCAAATATTGAAATCCATCGCTTGGCGAGAGTAATGACACTGCGAGTAATCATTCTAGTGTTCCCTACACTATTTTTTGTCTGGTTATTCAGAAATCAATGTATTTCACTCATCTTGAGCGAATCATTTCTTCCTCTCGCTTCATCAATTCATTGGCAACTCTCAGGAGACGGTTTTCGATCTATTGCATGGATATTTGGTACAATCTTAATAGTTCGTGGGCATTTTCGACAGTTCTTAATTGTTGAGATTGGCGGACAACTTCTTTTTCTTGCACTATCACTTATTTTCGTATCGCATTCTGGGTATACAGGAGTAATGCAAGCCTATTCTATTGAATCGTATCTCGACATGCTTCTCTGTATCTACTTAACCTTGCGAGTTTTGCGATGAAAAAAGTATCCGTACTTATGCCTTGTTACAACCATGAAAAATTCGTTGAAGCAGCGATTCGTTCAGTATTAGCCCAAGAGTATGAAAATCTCGAGCTACTTGTCATCGACGACGGTTCGACAGACAAAAGTCCTGAAATTCTCGCAAACTTACAAAAGGAACTTCCCTTCACACTTATTTGCCGTTCAAATAAAGGTTTAATTACAACGTTGAACGAACTACTGAGTATTGCATCTGGTGATTACATTTGTGATTTTGCATCCGATGACATGTTCGTTCAAGGACGAATTGCAACTCAAGTAGCATATCTTGATTCTCATCCTCGCGTTGCCGCCGTATGCGGACTTCCAACATGGATCAATACAAATGGTACTGTTATTCCTGGCGGTGAAAAACACTATTATCGAGCAAAACAGTCCATAACATTTGATGAAATGTTTTGTGGGAAGGCAGAAATTCATGGTGCAACAGAGATGATTCGCGCTGATGTCCTTCGTCAATTCAATGGCTGGTCACCGCATTTTGAAATTGAAGATCTTGGTTTATGGCTACAGATTTTAAACTCTGGGTATGAAATACACCAAATTAATGAACCGCTCTCATTTTATCGGATTCATGATAACAATATGTCATCGAAAATATCATTTATGTATGGGCAAATTCAAAAAGTGTTATCACATTTTTCGGATCACAAACTCTACAAACATGCATCAAATCGGTGGAAAACCCATCACTTTTCGGCATTATGTCGAACAAAGAAAAGCGAAGCAATCCGAATGATACCAAAACTAGCCTCTGCAACATTTTACTTTTGGAGCCACACTATTAACCTTCTTTTACCTCAAAAACGGTGAACTAACATGAGCAACCGTCCATCCGTATCAGTTTGCATAGCGACGTACAATGGTGAACGCTGGATCGTAGATCAGCTTCAATCAATTTTACCTCAGTTAGAATTCTCAGACGAAGTAATTATCGCTGATGATGGATCCAGCGATGCAACGATAGAGCG
>JAIFMU010000171.1 GCA_020048285.1 bacterium
ATTCTTGAAATAGTTCGGCGTGATGATGTAGATGTTCGCCACTACATTGATCTCTCATACAAAAACGTGGCGTTCATTCGATAGGAGGATACATGCCTGATTATGTTGCAGGATTGGATATCGGAACTACTAAAATTGCCTGTATCATTGCAGAAAAAGATATCTATGGGCAGATGAAAATTATGGGTGTTGGAATCGCACCTTCCACTGGTCTTCGCAAAGGCGTTGTGGTAAATATTGAAAAAACCGTAAAAGGAATCAAGGATGCTGTGCGCGAAGCTGAACTGATGGCTGGGTATGACATTCAATCGGTTTATGTCGGGATTGCTGGTGAACACATTCGTTCATTCAACAAAACTGGGGCCGTAGCGGTAAAGTCAGAATCCGGTGAAATCAGTCAAGACGACGTGGATCTTGTTCTCGAAAATGCCAGTGCATTTCCGGCGTTAAATGAACGAGAAACACTGCACATTATTCCTCAGAATTTTGTAGTCGATGATCAACCGGGAATTAAAGATCCAATCGGTATGAGCGGCGTTCGTCTCGAAGCGAATGTTCATATCGTAACCGGGGCAGTTTCATCAGCTCAGAATCTCTACAAGAGTGTTGAAATGGCAGGCCTTAAAGTGAACGATCTTGTTCTCGAACCGCTGGCTTCTTGTTTCGCCGTTCTTGAGCAGGATGAAAAAGAGGTGGGCGTTGCGCTCGTCGATATGGGTGGCGGTACTACGGACGTGGCAATCTACTCCGAAGAAGGTCTGATGCAGACCTTTGTGATTGGACTCGGTGGCGAATATGTCACTAAAGATATCGCCTTGGGAATCAGAACTCCGCTAGTCAAGGCTGAGGAAATCAAGAAAAAATATGGTTGTGCTGATGAGTCGCAAGTTCCCGATGACGAAATGTTCCCAACGCCCGGTGTAGCCGGTCGCGAAGAGCGTCAGGTGCATCGTAAAATGCTTGCGACAATCATTGGTCCGCGTGTTGAAGAAATTCTCACCTTGGCAGCGCGAAAAATCAATGAGTCGGGATGTCGCAATATGCTCGGTGCGGGAGTGGTTCTCACTGGCGGTGGGTCAGAGCTCGAAGGCATTGAAAATGTGGCTGCACGAATTTTCCAGCTTCCAATTAAACTTGGTAAACCACAGGGCTTTACTGGTTTGGTAGATGCTGCTCGCTCTCCAAAGCATGCGACAGGAGTTGGTCTTTGCATGTACGGTTTTGAAAAGGGGTTTTCGAATGGCGGTGGGGCTGTTACCACGGGCAAAACATTCGATATAAATGCGTTTGTAGAAAAAGTTAAAGTGTGGTTCTCTAAGAATTTTTGAATAACCTATTTTAGATAATTGACAATATAATAATGAATAGTAAAATAGTCGCGTAATACGGGGGTAGAACATGACGAATATAGAAATGGTACCGGATTTCTCAGCCCAGCCGAAAATCAAAGTTATCGGTGTTGGTGGAGCAGGTGGAAATGCGGTAAACCGTATGATAGAAGAAGGTCTTGAAGATGTTGATTTCATAACGATCAACACCGATGCCGCAGCACTGGAAGCAAACCGTGCCGCGCGTCGCATTCAGATCGGTGAAAAACTCACCAAAGGTCTTGGAGCTGGTGCTAACCCTGAAGTTGGCCGAGCTGCAATTGAAGAAAATCGCGAAGAGCTTCAAAAAGAGCTCATGCACACCGATATGGTCTTTATCGCCGCTGGTATGGGTGGTGGAACTGGTACTGGTGCGGCTCCTGTCGTTGCTGAAATTGCCAAAAAAAGCGGTGCACTTACCGTGGCGGTTGTGACCAAGCCATTCCTTTTCGAAGGAAAAGTACGCGATAAAAATGCTAAATATGGAATCGATGAACTGCGCAAGCACGTTGACTCGATAATTATCGTAGAAAATCAAAAACTGCTCGCTATTGGCGATCGCAAAACCTCGATTCTCGATTCGTTCAAGAGTGCCGATGGCGTTCTGAATGATGCTACCGGTGGTATCACTAATCTGATTACCAAACACGGCCTTATCAATGTTGACTTCGCCGATGTAAAAGCGATCATGACTGGTATGGGTGACGCAATCATGGGTGTCGGTGAATCGGATGATCCTGAAAACCGAGCGATCATCGCTGCGGAACAGGCGATTAAGTCACCTCTTCTCGGTCATATCGATATTAGCGGAGCGCTTGGCCTGCTCGTGAATTTCACCGCAGGACCTGACCTTTCACTTCTCGAAGTTGAACAGGCGCATCAGTTTATTAACGATGCTGTAGGTGAAGATAATGACACAAATATCATTTTTGGTGCGATTATCGATCCTGAAATGAGTGGAAGAGTTCAAGTCACTGTTGTTGCCACAGGCTTTAACAAAAAAGAGAAGGTTGTCCCTACTCCTGCGCCAGTGAGTTATGTTGCTCCAACGGCACCAGTTGCTGTTGCAGCTCCTGTTGCCCAAGCTGTTCCTGTTCCTGTGACTCCTGTTACTGTAGTTCAAGAATCAATCCTTCTTGATGCTGCACCTGTTCAGGAAACTCCTGTTGCTCCTGTTGCAACGGCTCCACAGCCAGTACAACAACAACCGGTTCAACAGCAACCAACTCAACAGTATGTGCAGAATTCGGCACCTCAGCCTATTCAACAGGCACCTGCTCAGAGCTATCCACAGTCTCAGCCTTATGGTCAGAGTGGATATGCACCGCAGAATTCACAGTCTCAACCAGTTCGCGTTGAACCACTTCCATTGCCAACTGGGTATTCTCAGGACAACATGACTATCGGAAGCAATCTTGAAGTTCCGGCGTTCATGAGAAATAAGTCGATGGATAGTGTTGTTGCAAAAGACTATGCTTCTGGTGAATATCGTTCCATGGGCAACGGCGTTTTCCCCGGCTCGGGAAGCATGGGCGATATAGAAACGCCAGCGTTTCTTCGCCAGCAGATGCAGTAACACATATCTACCCCGTATGTGTAAAGGGTGGTCGAATAATCGGCCACCCTTTATTTTCTGAAAAATCAATACAAAGGAAAATGTGATGGAATATGAGCAGGTTGTTGGAAAACTGAAAAAACTCTCTAGCAGATCAGAAGAGGATGTGGAAAATCTGCTGGGCTATCTCTACTACGAAGAAGAAGCGAGCGAAGATTTACTTCCTGTTGAGTACGAAGACATGGAAGAATTGATCGAGCGATCCAATGCTGTAAAGTTTGCTCTGTGCGATGCTGAAACACTTCGAGGAGCACTCGATCTCTGCATGGAACAGATTGGATTTTCAAAATCACAGAACATTAACACCATGATTGTAAAGTTTATAACCGGTCCGGATTTTGATATCGATGAGGTGTATGAAACATTCTCACCCCTTGAGTTTGGCATGAACAGTTCATCGGAAACAGCAGTTCTCGTCGCAGCAACTCGCGATGAAGATCTCCATGATCAAGCGATCGCCATCGTGATAATAGCTTCGGAAGGAGAGTTCTGATGGGATTTCCAGAAAATTTCCTTTGGGGGGCAGCAACCGCTTCGTATCAGATCGAAGGAGCTTCAAAAGCCGATGGAAAAGGCGAATCGGTATGGGATTCGTTTTGTCTCAAGGATGATGCGGTGTTCAACGGCGACACTGGCGACGTTGCCTGTGATCATTATAATCGGTATCGCGATGATGTGAAACTGTTCAAACAGATTGGTTTAAAGGGATATCGGTTTTCACTGTCATGGCCACGGATTTTCCCTTCGGGTACTGGCGAAATGAATATGAAAGGGGTGGACTTCTACGATCGGCTTATTGATACACTCTTGGAACAGGGAATTGATCCCTGCGTAACCCTTTTTCACTGGGATTACCCTCAAGAGCTCTACCTCAAGGGAGGATGGCTCAACAGCGACAGTTCCGACTGGTTTGCGAACTATGCGGAACAGGCTGTGGAGTGTTTCGGTGATCGTGTGAAACGATGGATCACTCAGAATGAGCCTCAGTGTTTTATCGATCTCGGCCATCGTACGGGATATCACGCTCCCGGTGATCAGCATGGCATGCGTCAGGTTTTGATTGCCGCGCACAATTCGATGCTCGGTCACGGAAAAGCTTATCGCGCCATGAAAGCTGTTCGACCCGATGTTGCCGTCGGGTATGCCCCTGTGGGAATCACCGGTATTCCTGTTGATCCCGTTCGCGATATTGATGCGGCACGTCGTTTTATGTTCGGCCATCGCGGTGATTCGCTGTTTACCAATACATGGTTCATGGATCCGGTTTTCCTTGGTCACTATCCTGAAGATGGGCTCAAACACTATGGCAAGCAGATGCCGGAGTTTCCCGAATCGGACATGGCGATTATAAATGCGGGAGCTGATTTCTTTGGTACCAACATCTATCACGGTGATCTGGTGAAAGAGAACGGTGAACCCTACGGCGAACAGGTTCCCTTTGCTCCCGGACAGGAGTTGACCGCCATGGGGTGGCAGATCACGCCGGAAGCACTCAACTGGGGACCGAAATTCCTCTACGAACGGTACGGCAAACCGATTATCATTACCGAAAACGGCATGGCGGGAACAGATCTGGTCGGCATGGATGGAACGGTGAACGATTCGTATCGTATTGAGTATCTTCGCCGCTATATTAGCCAGCTCAAGCGCGGTGTTGAAGAGGGAATTCCGATTCTGGGATACTTTGCTTGGTCGGCACTGGACAATTTTGAATGGGCTGAAGGATACGCGAAACGGTTCGGGATTATCCACGTCGATTACGCTACCCAAAAGCGAACGCTTAAGGCTTCGGCGAACTGGTATGCTGAACTTATTCGCTCTAATGGATCGAATCTGTAATTCTACGCAGAGTCAAGGGGATGTACCTTTGAACTGTAAATTAATGAACTTTTTTGTCGCGCACTTTCCATTTTGTTGGTATTGTATACTTTGAAAGAACTGTTCAGTAAATTTCTTTGAATTGAGGATATCCATGAAAACCGTGATAGCTCTTTTGTTGTTAGCTTGCTTCGGTTACTCCAAAGAGATTCTTCTGGGAGTTGGCTACAGTCTGCCTCCGTATGTGATTGAAAAGACCAACAGCGGCATGGAGTTGCAGATCGTCCGTGAAGCATTGGCGACAGAGGGATTCACCGTAAAACCAGTGTATATTCCTGCAGCTCGTTTGCGCTACTCCCTCGCTGATTCAAGTGCTACTGCGGTTATGACCGTTAATGAACAGTCGGGGATCACTGGATTCTATAGCCAATCCCATATCTATTATCAAAATGTTGTAATGTCGCGATCAGCAATGAAACTTCGCATTACAAAGATAAGTGACCTCGGGCGGTACTCGATTGTGGCATGGCAGGATGCAAAACTGTATATGGGCGAAGAGTACGCGGCAATGGCGAAGCTTAATAAACGATATTCTGAACTAGCTCAGCAAGAGGGGCAAGTAGCGATGCTCATGGCGGGTCGAACAGATCTTATCGTGATAGACAAAAATATTTTTGCGTATTATTCTCGCCAGAGTACTTTGCCAGTAAAAGCGGTTCCCACGCGAACCCACGAACTATTCCCTCGTTCCTATTACAACGTCTGTTTTATTAACAAGAATGCGCGCGATGCATTCAACAGAGGATTGGCGAAACTGAAGAAAAGTGGTCGCTATGATGCAATTACTGCTGAGTATCTGGGGGCGCCATTGAAATAGTCCATTATTCGCGCCATGTCCGATTCTGAAACGCACGCCACAAAATGATTCCACCCCACGCAAGAGCAAACACCATTACTACTTTCCCGAAATTCCATGAACCGAGGGCAATTGCCGCATCGTGCTGAATGATGTTCAGCTCGGTGAGCATAAATTCCCAGTCGTGGAATCCGTAAGGCGTTTCCTGACCGATCTGTCCATTGATCAGCGGAAGTACTCCCTGACTGGCATCGCCGATATAGGGGGCAATGTCGAGAAAGTTTTCACCGAGCCACCAAAGACAGATCGCGCCGCCAAAAGAGTCGCCGGTCTTGAATAGCAGCGTTGCGCCACATACGATCGGCATGAGCAGTTGCATCCCCGTTCCCATAAAGGAGACGCCAATCTGTGGCAAAAAACCGAAAATCACGTGACCCGCTTCGTGAAAGGGGAGGTTGACCAGGTGCCAAAATCCTCCCACCAGTTCAGGATCGATTGGCGACCCGAGAAATCGAACGGTGATTACGGCAAAGATGATAAGTAGCACCATGCGAAAGAGAAATGCCGGTTGATCGAGCGGTTGATCAAAGAGAAACCGCATCACTTCTGACTGTTCAGATTCGCGGTGCGGTCGTTTGCGCGGTTTTCCCGAATGAGCGGTGAACTCCATCAGGCATCGCCCACAGAGCGGGTTTTGGGGACCACTTTCAGCTCTTGCACGCCGTGGAATATCTTTTTGTGAGCCTCTTTGTGTACCGACGATAGATTGACCTGTTTGTCCAGTTCCTGTTCCGCTTCCATGGCATAGAACAGTTTGCGGTGTCCGCTGATGAATTTCTGGATGTAGCTGTTGCGGCTAGAACGAATCTGTGCCGGTGTTCCCTGAAAAATGATTTTTCCGTTGTGAAGCATGCAGATTCGGTCGGCAATTTTGTAAGCCGATCCCATGTCGTGAGTGATCACGATTGAAGTCATGTTCAGCTTTGCGCGAAGATCCAAAATGAGATCGTTGATCTTGTCGGACATGATCGGATCGAGGGCCGAGGTCGGTTCGTCGTAGAGCATAATGTCCGGTTCGAGAGCGACCGCTCGCGCAAGGCCGACGCGACTGCGCATACCACCGGACAGTTCTGCCGGCATCTGATGTTCGATATTGTGAAGTCCTACCATGGAGAGGCCGTTTTTAATCCGCTCCTGAATCTCCTCCTCGGTGAGATTTGTCCGTTCGCGAAGGGTAAAACCGATATTGTCGCCCACGGTCATGGAGTCAAAGAGCGCCGCCCCCTGAAAGAGCAGGCCGAATTTGTGGCGAACTTTGTCGTATTCCGAATCGGGGGTGGTGGGTGAACTGATTACTTTGCCATCGAAAATGATTCGGCCGCCATCCGGTTTCATGAGTCCCATGATATTCTTGAGAATCACGCTTTTGCCATGGCCGGACTGACCGATGATACAGGTGATTTCACCGCGCATAATTTCGATATTGACGTCGTGAAGAACGGTTTTGGGACCGAAGTTCTTTTTCACGTGTTCCAGTTTTAGGATTGCTTGACTCATGTTGTTCCCACCTATTGAAATTGAGCGACGGTTAAGAAATTACATTGTGCTGTGAGAATGTTCAACGGTGGGTGTATTCCGAGGGCCCATATACGATAATCAGGTGGAACATTTGTAGGTGTAGATACAGTTTGCACGGTAGATCTACGATTCGAGGATTGTTTGCCGTACAGACGCGATGCTCGTGTCTCCGTTTTCATTGTAGAGACGCGATATTCGCGTCTTCGATGATCGCGTCTCCGCAAATACAAGACGCTCGCCGGCGTCTCTACGATCGGGGATTCCCCCAACGCAAAACGGGTGAACCTCTCGATCCACCCGTCTTTCGTTTTGTCGTTTAATCGTTTTGTCGCTTAATCGTTTTGTCGCTTAATCGTTTTGTCGCTTAATCGTTTAATCGTTGAATCGTTTTGTCGTTTAATCGTTCCCCATGGATTCTCCATGGTCTGAAATCGGGTTGTCCTCCGGACAAAAAACGGGTGAACCTCTCGATCCACCCGTTTTTCGTTTTGTCGTTGAATCGTTTCGTCGTTTAATCGTTTAATCGTTGATTCGTTTCCTCCATGGTCTGAAATCGGGTTGTCCTCCGGACAAAAAACGGGTGAACCTCTCGATCCACCCGTATTGCGTTTCGTCGTTTAATCGTTGAATCGTTCCCCATGGATTCTCCATGGTCTGAAATCGGGTTGTCCTCCGGACAAAAAACGGGTGAACCTCTCGATCCACCCGTATGT
>JAIFMU010000228.1 GCA_020048285.1 bacterium
CTCCTTTGATGAAATGAAAAACCTTCCAGGCTCACTTCGCGAGTGGCTCGACCAAAATTTCACCATCAAATTTGAAAAAGAGCCATATCTCATCACTGCCCCAAACGGTGATTCTATGAAATTCGGTTTTACGCTCACCGATGGCGCGGTGATCGAATCGGTGATTCTTAAATCCCGTGATCGCCGAACACTTTGTGTTTCTAGTCAGGTCGGGTGTGCACTTGGGTGTACGTTCTGCGAAACTGCCAAACTGGGATTCAAACGAAACCTTTCCGCTGGCGAAATTATTATGCAACTCGCCTATGCCAATAATCTACTCGCAAAGTCTGGCGAACGAATCACAAACATTGTGTTCATGGGAATGGGCGAAGCGCTTACGAATTTTGAAAACTTTGTACAAGCCCTTGAAGTGCTCAGTGGCGAAGAGTTCTTTGGAATTGGTCGCCGAAAAATTACGGTATCGACAGCGGGAGTTCTCCCTAATATTCAAAAACTAATCGATCGCAATATTCTTGTGAAACTGGCGATTTCTCTGAACTCTTCCAGCGACGAAGAACGTTCTGCTGTCATGCCGATCAACAATCGCTATCCGATTGCAGAGTTGATGGCTCAAGCGAGAAAATACGCCGAGTTTCGCGGACAACCGGTTACGTTTGAATATGTTTTGATAAAAGGGAAAAACGATAGTCGCGATGCGGCGGATCGACTTATCAAACTATTCCGCGGATATCCGGGCAAACTCAACATAATCCCTCTCAATGACTGTACCACCGAAGGACTTTCTCGCCCCGAAGAGAACTACATTGATCAGTTTTCGAAATGGATTCACGATGGCGGCGTGACTGTTACCGTTCGTCGTTCCGGTGGTCAGGAAATCGATGGCGCGTGTGGACAACTGGCGGGCAAAGCAAAACGAGGTGAATTATGATCAACGTGGAAATTACCGCTCAAGAAGCACCTCAGCGAATTGATCGCTTTTTGTGTAAATACCTGAACAAGGCGACCAAGACCGTTGTATTCAGACTGCTTCGCAAAAACATCGTGCGAGTCAGCGGGAAACGGGTGAAAGAGAACCACATGCTCGAAGTGGGCGATGTGGTTCAGATGTACCTTTCAGATGATTCATTCGCAGAGCTTCGGGAGACACCGAAAAAGGTTACCGCTTCAAAGGCAGAGTTAGAAATCGTCTTTGAAGATGACGAAATTCTGATTCTCAATAAACCGGTGGGACTTCTGACTCATCCGGATAAAAACGAGTTCAAGAACACCTTGGCAACACGGGTACAGCACTATCTCAAAGATCTCTGCGGGAAAACGTTTAGCCCCGCACCAATTCAGCGACTGGATAAAAACACGAGCGGATTGGTACTGTTTGCCAAAACGTACAATTCGTTGCAACACTATAACGAACTGATGCGCAATCGCGAATTGGGTAAGTATTATCTCACCATCGTCAAAGGCGAACTGAAAAAAGCCGGCGAAGTGAAAGGGATTCTCAATAAAGATGAAGTGAAAAATCGGGTCACCATATCTCAGTCCGGCGAAGGGTTGGAAATTCACACAAAATACGCACCTCTGGAAACTAAGAATGGTTATACACTGGTGGAAGTAGAACTTCTGACCGGACGTTCGCATCAGATTCGCGCGTCGCTCGAGTATGTGGGATTTCCCATTGTGGGCGATCTGAAATATGGTGGCAATCGGCGCGAAGGCGAATCATCGCAACTGCTTCATGCGTGGAAACTGATCCTTCCCGATGGGCGTGAGTTCACGCATCAATCAAAAAAGATCAAGCAGTTTTGGGATGAGCTTTAATATCGATCATTTTCCGGTGAATAGCCTCTCCATGTGTTATTTTATTCACAATATTTTTGTTTTCATTGGATTACTATGCGTGTACAAGATTTGGCGAACTATCAAGAATTCAGTCCTTTAATCTCTTTCGAAGAGTGTGCTGATGTGGAAATTCACGAAGCAGCCGTTTCTGAACTGATGAGCGATGTGCTCACCATGGAACACGATAATCTTCTGCTGATTACAGGACTGTGCACCGATCAAGCTATTCGCACCGCCGATATCATGGGAGCTGTCGCGATTATCATTACGCAAGGAAAACAGGTAACTCCCGGTATGATTCGCATTGCCGAAGAGAGTGGTATGGCTTTATTTAGTACCAACCTACAAAATTTCAGTGTCTGTCAATTGTTATGTGAAAGCGGAAGATTTCCACTTCACTAAGGGGGAAAAATGGCTTCAATTGAACTTCGCCACCAGAACTCATTGGTGATTCGCGAGTTAATTACTCGACTTCGCATCTCGGAAGTCATGTGTCGCACTCTTTTCACCGCTTCACCACACGACACCCTTCGCTCTATACAACACAAAATGAGATCCCACGGGATTTCGGGCATCCCTATCGTCGATGAAGAAAATATTCTTCTCGGATTAATTTCCGTTGATGATATCATAAACGCTCTCGACCAAGGATATATCGAAGAGACCGCGGAAAAACACATGACCACCGGCGTTATAAGTCTCGAAGAGCACCTGCCGTTAGCCGTGGGTATTTCCTTTTTTGAACGCCACCCGTTTCGCCGTTTTCCCGTGCTCAATCGCGAAGGAAAGCTATCGGGAATTGTTTCTGGGCGCGATATTCTGGGAACACTTCTCGCAGAGATAAATACGGAAGTCGATAAACTGGAAGAGATGATTCCCGAAGATAAGATTCATTCAACAGAATTTTTCTACCGGAAATTCCATGTTGAAAGTCGCGATATGGAAAAAGCCGGAACAGCTTCTGCAGAGATCAAAAAATTCTGTACGCGCAGTGGTTTTTCACGGCAGATGATTCGTCGCATTGCTGTGGCATCATTTGAATTAGAAATCAACATCGCCGTGCATTCAGATGGAGGATCGATGACAATCACTCGCGACAGCAACTCTGTTCAGATTATCGCGAAAGATACGGGGCCGGGAATCGATGACCTTGAAAAGGCCATGACTGAAGGATTTTCAACTGCGAGCGACTGGGTACGTTCCTATGGATTCGGCGCCGGCATGGGACTTCCCAACACGAAACGTGTAGCTGATAATTTTCACATTTCATCGAGCAAACGACATGGAACAATGGTTACCTGCAGTTTTGACATAAATGGAGGATCCCAATGAACGTTCGCATACTTGAAACCGACGCCAAATTCAGAGTTATTTGTAACAGTGCACCTGAAAGCGAAATTAAAGCAGGTTACACTTCTGATCTGCTGAGCGATGTGTTGGCCAATGCCGAAGATGAATCGGCTCTGATTACCATTCAGGCTCACAAAAATAGTGTAGCTGTGGCGACAATTACAGGAACGACAGCAATTTTGATCTGCAATGATCGCCCGATCCCCGATGACATGATTGCCGCTGCTCAAGAGTCAGGTGTTGCCCTTTTTCTCACGTCGATGAATCAGTTTGAAACGTCTATTCACCTGGGAAAACTTCTTGAGGTTCACCAATGATAGCAATTATCACCGGAGCATCTTCGGGACTAGGTGCAGAGTTTGCCCGCCAGCTTGATCGTGAACATCTTTCTGAAATCTGGTTGGTCGCGCGCGATACCCAAGCTCTCACCGCGGTTTCCCACTCTCTCAAGACGCCGTGCCGTATCATCTCCTGTGATCTTTCGAGTGAATCAGAAATTGATACTCAAATTGGTTCTATGCTCGAATCGACAAAGCCTGTTGTTAAATATTGTGTTAACAATGCGGGATTTGGGAAAATCGGCCCACTGCACCTTCTCAAATCTACTGATATGACCTCCATGATCGACGTAAACTGCCGCGCGGTGGTTCAACTCACCCATATGGTTATCCCACACATGAAATCAGGCAGTTGTCTCATTCATACATCTTCTGCGGCAAGTTTTGTTCCTCTCGGGGGATTTGCGGTATACGCGGCAACAAAAGCGTTTGTCACAAGTTTTTCCGTAGCGATTCAGGCGGAATTGGTGGATAAAGGAATTCATTCAATAGCCGTGTGCCCCGGACCGATTGAAACGAACTTTTCTAAGCGAGCGCACCAAGGATCAGTTCGATCAGATTCAGTGATGAAAAAAAAGGTAGATGCAGAACCGGTGATCCGCAAAGCGATTCGCGATGCCAAAAAATGTAAATCACTCTCTCTTTATGGCATCAAATTTAATTTGATGCCTATTATCAGTAAATTTATTCCAAGAATTCTCATGGCGCAAGTTTCATACAACCGTGTAATGAAAACTGAAAAGCGGTAGTTATCGGTCATTTTCTTTATGACATGCCGCTAACCAGTGCTCTTCTTTGTCAAGTAATCCATGTTTTTCAAGAAAGCGAACATCTAAATTATCACACCCACAAAAGTGATGCGTTCCGTTAATTTCCACATCAAAAAGATCAGCACAATGAAGCGATGCAAGAAGTAGTGGATTTTCACATTTTGCAGTCGAAGGAGAATGATGAAAATGAACAGCTTCTATCAGCTCGTCATCCAATCCCCAAAGTCCAAGCATAAACGCACCTATTTCAGCGTGAGTTGCCTGCATAAGTCTTTTCTCTGCTATATCGGTACCACATTTAGTTTCTAAAGCAGTTTCAATAGCAAGAATGTACTGTTTTGGATAGAGATCCATCATTATAACACGACCAATATCATGCATAAATCCGGTAATGAAAGCTCTATCACACTCTTTCTGACCCATTTTTTCATATTGAAAAATAGCTCGACAAAAACGTCCTGTAGTTGCACTGTGATTTAAGAGATCTTCCATTTGCTTTTGATCGATTGTGCCGAAAGTTTCAAAAAAATGTATCGAGATTATGAGTGGTTTAATCACATCAAGCCCGAGGAGAGAGACCGCTTGTTCAACAGAGGTAATTTTGTGATCTAAGCCAAAGTACGGAGTATTAACTAATCGCAAGATGCCGATGCTCATACTGAGATCAGTGGAAATTAAATGACCTATTTCTCTCAGGGAAAAATTTTCCTTTGAAATCGATTCCATTACTTGATTCAAAATAGCTGGAACTGCAGGGATTGACCCCAACTTAGTGAGGACTTTTCGAGCATTCGAACTGAGTTTAATTGAATGAAGATACAGAGATCTTTCGAGAAGATAGTTTATTTCTTTAAAACATGATGGTTTAGCGAAGATTTGATGAGCTAAGTTTGCCGATTCAAGCACTTGTATTTCGTTGGTACAACCAGACAAGAGAACGCGTATTGTTATCGGCGATTTTTCTTTCACCAGTTTTAATAACTTAACACCATCAATAATTGGCATTTCGAGATCTGTAATTATAATATCAATGGTGCGTTCTTCAATGATATCCATCGCTTCACCGGCATTATCAGCGAAATATGGCAACCACTTGCCCTGCTGTCCTGCAAACATCGCCTTATACGATTCAAGCGTTTGAATAGTATCATCCACAAAAAGAACTGTTTGCATGACGAACCTCTCTATTAGAAGTAATCAGTTACCATCATAATAGCCCCATTTGCGATAATTTTCAATTAAAAAGATCTGTTGATTTTTGGGATGAATCAATTGTACTATGTTCATGATTATGATTACAATCGTTAGGAGAAATTATGCGCTTAGTAACCCGCTCTGATTTTGACGGACTTGGATGTGCCGCCATTTTAAAAGAAGTTGGCATTGTCGATGATATAAAATTTGTTCATCCGAAGGATATTCAGGATGGTCTTGTTGAAATTGACTCAAATGATATTCTTGCGAACATCCCCTATGTTTCGGGGTGCGGCATTTGGTTTGACCATCACTCATCGGAAGAAGAACGAGCTGCTTATGGATCCTATGAAGGGAAAAGTGATCCAGAAGCACCATCCGCAGCAAAAGTTATTTACGACTATTACGGCGGAGTTGAAAAATTTAAAAACAACCATCTTGACGATTTAGTCACCGCGGTGAGCAAAGCTGATTCAGCTCAATTTACCGCCGAAGAGATTCTCAATCCAACCGGATGGGTTCTACTCTCATTTGTCATGGATCCGAGAACCGGGTTGGGACGCTATCGCGACTATCGAATAAGCAACTATGCGCTCATGCTGGATATGATTGACTATTGTCGTGAAAAAACTGCCGAAGAAATTCTTCAACTGGAAGATATCAAAGAACGCACAGTTCGCTATTTTGAACAGGAAAAACAGTTCCGCGCCATGCTGGAAAGATGCAGCAAAACTGATCGGAACGTTGTTGTGGTTGACCTGCGCAACGAAGAAGAAATTTACACAGGGAACCGGTTCCTGCTCTATTCACTTTTTCCGCAGCAGAATATCTCAGTACAAATCATGTGGGGATTCCAACGTCAAAATATCGTAATCACTTGTGGCTACAGCATTATCAACAAAACAGCAACTGCTGATATTGGATCACTCATGTTGAAAAATGGCGGTGGTGGGCACAAACAAGTCGGGACATGCCAAGTTCCCGTAGATTCTGCAGATACTATTCTTGCTGAAATATTAGAAGAGCTAAACAAGTAGAACCAACGAATAGTGCAAATGGCGATGAGAAATCATCGCCGTTTTATTATTAGCAGGAACAAATCACCCGATGCCTTATTTTGAACTCTTACTCGCAAAAACTACAGGAAATGAAACGGCGGTTTTTTGCGCCGAATTGAGTGTTGAGGTGAACTGTTTTGCACCTTTCGATCCAAGTACAATCGACACCGGTATGGTTTTCTTTTGAGGTATACACGCCTCTTTGCAAATAAGACCATTGACATTGATTGCCAAGTCGACCTTACCTTTTGCCTTGGACACGACCACTCCCCTAACAAAAATATGTGCACGTTCTTCCCACTGCCACACCCAATTATCGTTATCCTGAACATATTTCTGTGGTTTTTCCGCAAAACCATCCAACCATTTTATCTTGCTGTTTTGACCAATTGAAATACTCAAAGGTTTGCCAACTCCAGGGCCGAGCGGGTTAGCATAGAGGTGAAATCCCTTGGGAATCGAAATAACAACGGCGGTGACGACCGTATCTCCTACCGCGTAGCTCGCTTTGTCGTTCTGAACAAAAATTTCTATAGATTGTGCCGATACTCCCAGAACAATACTCAGCATAGTCAAGAACACTTTCATAGTTCCTCCATTTTTTCCGTTACTACGAACAAGTATACGAAATGGAACTTCGTACCGGATAAAAACATTTGTCCCAATGAAAAGATGCGCTTGCAAAAACTATTTTGTTAACACGGGAGGAATCTATGAGTAAAGCGCTTTTTCTTGATCGCGATGGAATTATAAATGAGGACGAAGGGTATCTCTTTCAAATTGAACGGTGCCGATTTGTTCCGGGAATCTTTGAACTCGTCTCTGCAGCCGTTCAGAAGGGGTATCTTCCCATCGTTGTGACCAATCAGTCCGGAATTGCTCGCGGGTATTATACCGAACAACAGATGAATGAACTTCATTCCTATATGCAGCAAGAGTTTCTCAAGCACGGATCGCAAATTACCGCGTTCTACCACAGCCCATTCCACCCGAAAGCGATACTTCCTCATCTGAAAAAAGCATCCGATTGCCGCAAACCAAAACCGGGAATGTTCCTTCAGGCAATTCATGACCACGGAATAAATCCACACACATCTATAATGGTAGGAGATAAACCTTCCGACCGTATTCAACTTGAAGGACTCTCTTGCTATATCATGAAAAGCCAATACTCCGGCGAGGATTACGATTTTGAACTCTTGAAAGATATTATTCCTCTTCTTTGATTCTCTATCTTGGCAGGCAAATGCAAACGGGCCGATTCACTTCTGAATCAGCCCGTCATTTTTTTCTTTTCAGTTACGCGCTAAGCCTATGACTCCATTTCAAAATCGCCTCTTCTGTGATATGGCCGGAAATCAATATAGCTAGTCCCTCTTTCGGCGTGTGTTCTATCACATCAAAACCGGTCCATTTACCCATGTGAAAATCAGTAATCGTTATATCAACTTCATGATGTTCGTCGAGATAATGAATCGCTTCTTCGGGATCGTTAAAAGAAATAGCTTCACAGTCAATGGCGGAAAATTCAAAATGATCCGACAGTAACTCCGTGATAGCGGGGTTATCGTCAACTAAACAGATTTTTAATGGATGATTCATAGCAACCTCATTTCTCTGTTACACCTATTTTACCTCAATTTTAAACTGAAAGCAAGCGCGTTCACAACTTTTCCACAAACTATCAACATTTTGCCATGGTATATTTTACTAGTACGAACAGAGAGAGTCTAACGCAAATAGGGAGTTTTGAAATGGCCCGTTTCCCCATGCCCGATTGGCTTAATACAATGCCCAAACCGATCATTCTCGCCACCGATGAAGAACGTATACTCTACGCAATTCTACTATCCCGACTCAATGTAGAGCAAGGAACTGGCGGACCATTCGGCGCAGCTCTTTTTAATCTCGAAACAGGTGAGTTGATCGAATCGGCAGTAAATCGCGTCGTTCCCGAGTCGTGCAGTGTTGCTCACGCCGAAATGTGTGCTTTCGCAAACGCTCAGGAACGCATCGAGAGGTTTACACTTATGTCTCTCGGATCGGTGGGAATTTATTCTAGTTGCGAACCATGCGCCATGTGTTCCGGGGCAATTCCATGGGCTGGTGTAAAAAAACTCGTCTATGCCGCACATCGTTCAGATGCAGAATCGGTAGGATTCGACGAAGGGGATAAAGCGGATCAGTGGGAAGAGAAACTGCGCGCCCGTGGAATCGACGTAATAGGCGGTCTCTGTCAGCAAGAAGCAGCGGATGTTTTCAAACTCTACGCCACAGTAGGGGGAACTGTCTACAACGGTTGATCCGACAAACCATTTCGAAAGAACAAAAGGGATGAACAGCCACGATGTTCATCCCTTTTTTCTAGTGCTCATAGCCGTATTTTTCCTTACAAGAACTCTTGTTTCAATTTCAACTGCATCTCTTGAGCGACTAATTCATCGATACCCAATTCTGCGCGAAGCATATCAGTCAAGACGAGTGGATCTACAATTTCGCCCAAAAAGCAGTGTTTTTTTTCCGTGATAGTATAGACACTTGATTCTGCCCACCTAAGAATTGTTCCCAGTTCCCGATTTTCCGTTTCACCGCAATAGCCAAGGTCTTCACTTTCGTGTCCATACATGGCAAATACCACCGAATCAGGGAGTTTCCACATTTTACCAATGAGATAACAGAGAATACTATGATCGGTAGTGAACAGACGCGACTCCATTGCGGTAAGCGTTTCACCTGTCGCGGTCGCTTCTTGAGCAGATCTTTCGTAGTCTGGGAAACGAGCAGCCATGACCGGAATCCCACAATCATGGAACAATCCCGCCAAATATGCGTGATTTGCATTCACCTGAACACCGCAATCCACGGACTTTGAGATTAACTCGGCGAGAAATTTGCACGCCCGAGCGATTTCGGTGGAGTGCTGCCAAATGACGGCGAAATTATCTGCGGAAAGAGCGTGATTTTCTAAGGCTGACCTGAGCGACTCAGCCAAGACGGATGTATAAAAATTTTCAAGGCCGAGAACTGTAAGAGCCTGAAGAACATTATCGATATGTGATTTGGTTTTAAATGCCACGGAATTGACCGTGCGCAGAAGTTTCGCGGTCAAGGCCATATCCTGCGATACGAGACCAGCGATTTTGGGAAACGACGGAAACGGGTGTGACATTTCCTTTTGAATCATCTGCAAGTACAGTGGGAGTGTTGGAAAATCAATCTCTTTGATGATTTCGGTGGCTCGCTCCAACCCTCTATCTATCTCCTGAACCATATATTCCTCCGCTGTTATATGCCTGAATGATACCACGATATGTAACAAAAAGCAACAGTGATCTCAACCGTCGACAACGCTATTCATATTCCACCGGAAGTGCAAACAACTGTGTCCACACGTGATTTACACGGCCCACCCCCATGTTCGTATATGCGCCATTCATGATATTTCGACAGTGGCCGGGACTGGCAAGCCAACCGGCGACGACCGATTCAGCAGAGCTATACCCACCACCAATATTCTCACCGGCCTTCAGAAATTCATATCCTCCCGCCCACATCCGCTCCCACGATGAAATTCCCTCGGGAGTTGTGTGGCTGTAGTAGTCGCGATCCACCATATCTTCGCTGTGAAGTTCGGCGATTTCAGCGAGAAGTGAATCCCATTGAACTGGCGTGGTAGAAGGATACCACTCACCTCCGCAGCGACACCCCTTGGCGCGTACAGAATTGACAAGTTGTAAGAGGTGCTCTTCGTCAGAAATGCGAACTGATGCTTCTGGTACACTTGAAGGATTTCTCGATGGCGAAGTGAGTTCTGTCAGTGAAGAACAACCGGCGAGATAAAGTACAGACAGAATTTGTATAAAAAGGGAATGTTGCATACAGACTCCTTGGAAAAGAGTGCCATAGAACCACCGAGAGGGTAATCTACAGAGTATACTCCAAACAAGTCGCCAAAGGAACTGTCGTGATAACATTTTTTATCTTTACGGCAGAGATGTCCCCTTTCCCCACTGATTTCGATAGAATAACCTCGGCGTATGCGAACCGGGCTTTTTAGTCGGGCAAAACCTATTTTACGATCATACTAAGGAGAAATCATGGAAAGTTTCTTTCAGAATCAAGTTGATACGATTCGGCAGAGTTTTGGCTATGTGCGGCAGTTTCGGGATTCAATCTTTGTGATCAAAATAGACAGCAGTCTCACTCGCCACCCATTCTTCCCCATTTTCATTCGCGATGTGGTGCTGCTTCACAATGCGGGGATCAAGATTGTTCTGATTCCCGGAACTCGCGTGCGGATCAACGAGATTCTCGAATCATTCGGCGTGGAAAGTTCTTCCGTGAACGGCGTGCGGATCACCAGCGAAGAGGCGATTCCCTTTGTGAAAATGGCGGCCTTCGATGTGTCCAACCAGATCATGACCATGCTCGCCGAAAATTCAGCCAACGCGGTAATCGGCAACTGGATTCGGGCGAGAGGAATCGGTGTTCGCGATGGCGTCGATTATCAATCGTCGGGAATGATCGATAAGGTCGATGGTGATTCGATTCGGGGAATTCTGGACGACAACATGATTCCGATTTTCCCGAACATCGGCTGGAGCCTTACGGGCCGGCCCTATAATATTAGCTCCAACGAGTTGGCTCTTCGGATCAGTTCCGAACTTCAGGCGGAAAAGCTTTTCTTTATCACCGAATCAGCCGGCGTTTCTGCGGAAGGGCTGAACCTTCCCAAGTCGGTTCGGGTTGGTGAAGGTGGCTTGGTTTCTCAGTTGACCGCTCGCGAAGCTGAACAGATTTTGGCCGCTCACGTGGGATCGATCTACGACAACACGGCTCTTCAAACCTTGAAGTTGGCTGAACAGGCACTCGGTTCTGGCGTGAATCGTGTGCACGTGGTCGATGGCCGGGTCGATGGGGTTCTGCTGAAAGAGATCTTCTCGAACAAAGGGTTCGGAACCATGATCTACACCGGTCAGTTCGACCAGATTCGCAAGGCGGAACATCAGGATGTGCCGGATATTCTGCGGATCACTGATAGTCAGGTCAAACGGGGAGTGCTGATTCCACGTTCTGCCGAAGTGATCGAAGAGTCAATCGTCGAATACGTGGTGTATCAAGTTGATAATACGGTTCACGGTTGTGGCGGACTCAAAGAGTTCAGCAACAATTCTGCGGAAATCTATTCGATTGCCGTTGATGATAGCTACAGCTCTATGGGTGTGGGCAAAAAGATTATCTCCTATTTGATAACTCAGGCGGTGGAACGGAAATTCATTACTTTGTTCCTCTTGACCACTCAGACCACGGACTGGTTTATCGATCGCGGATTCACGGAAGGTTCCGTGGATAATCTTCCGGCCGAGAAAAAGGCAAAGTACAACTACGAACGGATGTCGAAAGTGCTTCTGCTGGATTTGACCAATCCGAAATCCTATGAACGGTTGATCGGGGCGTAGATTCGGCCCTGTGTGGCCGATTGATTTCGATCTAAGTCGGATGCCCACAGAGGGGCATATCTACAAAACGGGCGATGAAAATTTCATCGCCCGATGTACGTTTAATCGTTTTGCCCCTTAATCGCTTATTCCGCTTTCGCCTTTTTCCGATTTTTCACCACCACATTGTTGTCCGCAATGATCTGCCCCACGGTCTGAGCAAGGTTACTAAATTTTGCACTGTCCGCTTTTGCCATGGCATCAAGGTGAAGGGCGATATCTTCGTTGAGTGTTTTGATCACCCCTTTTTTCAGTTCCGAAGCGGGAAGTGCCGATTTATCTCCGGCCTTTTGCTCTTTCCACGCCGTAAATGCTTTTCCGAACGCCAGTTCATCGGTTTTCAATTTGGCAAAGCGCGGTTCGAAGCCGGGAAGATTTTTCGCCACAGCCATCACTGCGGGCTCTTCAATCTGAAAAATCATGGCATCCACATGAGAGCTCTCCTGCGCGTAAGGGAGTTTAGTCACGGACAAACCGTATTTGTCGAGAATCGGGAAAATCTGTTTCGCCGCGTTGGAAATGGTGGCATTCAGATGATAGGTATACCCGAGTGTCAACCCGTGAACCCCTTCGAACGACTCATCGCGAATCTCGTCCATATCTTCGAGATCACTTTCCGCTTTGGAAAAATCGATCGCCGCCGCAAGGGTCGCCGACATTCCCTTAAATGTGATAAAAAGCGATGCGAGATGGTTGTCGCCGGTGATCCCCGCCCGGTCATGCGCTTCGATAATCCGTTTCGCTGCGAAATCAACTTCGCCGGCACGGGTGGTTGTTAGCATTCTTTCCATTGGCATAATGACGCTCCTTTGTCGTTGTTCTGTCATTGCAATTTACTGATATTACAAATATAAACACGGTTACTATGTGCTGTGAGAGATTTTTTCAACTTTGAAAATTGTATGCCATGAATAGTTGCTCACGCCTTCCTCGGCAGACCGATGAGTCATCACTACATAGTCACGGCTTCCCCAGCTCACGGATGAGGTTTAACTACATAGTCACGGCTTCCCCAGCTCACGGATGAGGTTTAACTACATAGTCACGGCTTCCCCAAGTCACGGACGGGGTTTGACTACATAGTCATGGCTTCCCCAGCTCACGGATGGCGTTTAACTACATAGTCACGGCTTCCCCAAGTCACGGATGAGAAAAAACATACTAATTAGTGCCTGTCCGAAAAAACTGAATGAATTGTTATGTAAAGAATTACAGTAGTCTTTTAGCGGAAGTTTTATTGAATTCGTAAGAGTCGGCAGGGAATTCTGATTGTATAATTTTGTTTACGACAACAAGTTATTCAAAACAGAAAGGCCCTGCCATGAGAAAAATAGCTGAAAACTCAATCAATATGTTTGATAATCGTCTCGAGGATCTAAAAATTGACATCCACAATCGCGATGAGCTCCCGACTCTTTTGCTCGGCCTTCAGGCGCTCTATCGCCACCCCGAACAGTTGAGCCAAATTTTACGTCTTGTAGAAATGATTCTACCCAAGAATGTCCGCCGTGATACTGGTCGTGAAGGCATGAATCTCTGGCAGATTCTTGTGCTTGGAATGGTTCGGCTCACGTGTAATTTTGACTATGACAAACTTTCGGACATTGCAGATAACCACTTCTTATTGAGAGAGTTTCTTCATGACTGTAAGAAATCAAATACGAGATATTCCCGTCAGAGATTGCTTGATAACTTGAGGTTGTTCACACCGGAAGTTCTTTCTCTTATTAACCGCGAAATAAATAAAATCGGCCACACGATTATGAACTCCGATGGGCCAACTGAGTGCAGAATCGATTCATTTGTATTCGAAACTGATGTCCATTTCCCCACCGATCTTTCCCTGATATGGGACGGAGTTCGTTCTATGATTCGCCTTGCCACGTATGCATCCAAAAATTTCGATCTTGCCGGTTGGCGGGAACACAAATCCATTTCCCGTAAAATCAAAGTTATGGGTCGCGAATGCCAGTTGATTCGGAAGAAATCTGTGAAACTCGAAGTATCGAAAATCGCGAAAAAGAGAGATGAGATCAAAAGCGTTGAAACATATCGTGATGGTGTTACAGATTTGATTTCAAAAGTCAAATTCACTCTTTGTTTACTTCGGCCTAACCCACTTGCACTTCCCTGGATTGAAAAGATTGAGTATTTCATTGTACAAACGGAACTGGTTCTTGATCAACTTATTCGAAGAGTTGGAAAGGATGAAAAAATCCCCCATTCGGAAAAAATATTTTCGATTTTTGAACCGCACACAGAATGGATTGTAAAAGGAAAAGAGGGTATAACTCAAGAACTGGGAGTTCGTGTTGCCATTGCCGAAGATGAGTTTGGATTTCTCACAGATTGGCGAATCATGTTTCAGGAAACAGACGACAAAGTGACGATTCCGATGGCTGAAAAAATTATTCAAGCTAACCCTACGGTTAAAATGTTCAGTTTTGACAAAGGTTTTTATACGCCGGACAACAAAGAAAAAATGGGTAAAATGGTTGAGAATTTGATCCTTCCCCAAAAAGGAAAGATGTCAAAAGCTCAGAAAGCCGAAACCCAAAAACCAGAATATCGCAAATTTAGACGCAAGCATTCACGTATTGAATCGGCGATACATGCGCTTGAAAACCATGGCCTTGACCGCTGTTTGGATCATGGGAAAGACGGATTTGAACGGTATGTCGGTATGGCAGTTGTTGCTCGAAATATTCTGCAGATCGGTAGAGTTGTTCAGTTGCACATGATCGAGGAAGAAAAGCACAAGCGAAAACGGTTGGCGTAAACTTTTTATTTGTCTGCCGAATCAAAATCCTTAGGTGCGAAGTAGTTGTGCATCCCTAAATTTAAGAAAGAAAATGTATTTGCCCCGTAATTTGCCAGTAAGATCGAGAAAAGTCACGAACAGAGAGCTTTCAAAGAGGCTTTGACATGCTGAAACATGAGAACATCATAGAACCAAACTGGCTGCGGATAAGTTTTCGGACAGACACTAATTATGGTATCTTATGTGCAAAACAGCCGATTTTACAGCAAAAAGATGTAATTTAGGGGGAGTAGTGAGATCACACTACGCGGTTGTTAGCCGGATGAAATTTGCTACGATTGATGTTTGAAATTTCCGTTGAAGTTTTTCCGTTGGATTGAAGAAAAAATTCTGGTTGGAAGTTTCAAGTTCCGGCGGAAGATTTTCTGAAAGTTGGAAATCAAATTCTTGGAAATCAAATTTGGTTTTGAGTGTTTCCAAAGGAAATTTTCAGATTCAAGTTTGACGATTTTCCGCAGGAATTTTTTGTTTTGGTTCGCGGTTTTTCACACGGAAATTCTTAGCTTGGAAGTTGGAAGTTTTTCTGCGGGAATTTTTTGTTGGCGTTGATGTTTTTCAGACGGAAATCTTGGCTTTTACGGCAGGGAGATTCTCTTCTGAAGAAATTCAGTTTCAAAATCTCGAAAACCAAATCTGTTTTTTCTACAATGAAATCTTCTTTGAGAAATGAACGAACTTTTGAGATTTTTTTAGATTTTTGAAATGAACGAACGCTGAAGTTTGGACGAGAACGAAGATTTCTAACCTGCGCTCGTATCTTTAGGAAAGTTTTGTCAACCCGCATAGCAATTTTACGAGAGGAGTGAATTTCACTTCTCTTTCTTTTTTAATCCGGAACGGAT
>JAIFMU010000148.1 GCA_020048285.1 bacterium
ACGGACGACTTTTTCTACTGTTTTTAAATTTAGTTTTTCCATGCCCTAAAATATATCAATGCGTGCCATATTTGTGGCGCGACTTAATAAAGAGATAAACGACATTGCCGAGGACAGTCGCGGTTGGATTTGGATCGCTCACCGGGAAGGCGTGAGCTATTCCGACGGTTCTGTGTGGCATCAACTCGATAAAAACACAACCTTTTCCGGTGCGGAATCAGCTCGCGGCGTTGCCGTGGACAGCGCGGGAAATGTATGGGTAGCCACCAACAAAGGGGCATTTAGGTACGACGGTACAACATGGAGCTCTTTCGATTCTGCCAAAGGGAATATTCCTTCAAACTATCTCTTCGATGTGGCGGTGGATAGTTCAGGCGCAATCTGGTTTGGGTCACTTTATGCGGGAGCAATTCGCTTTGACGGCAAAACATCTCAGTCGTTTACGCCGAAAGGGATCACAGATATTCGCACACTCGCGGCGGATCGCTTTGGCAACGTCTGGGCCGCCACTGATTCCGGAGCGATCAAGTTTACCAAGGATCAGTGGATTGTGTATGACACAGCAAATTCGGAACTATCGAGCAACCGAATCGGATCAATCGCCATTGGTCGCGATGGAAGCAAGTGGTTCGGCACAAAGTTCAACGGGATTGCTCAGTTGATCGACGATGATTCGGTAGCTACCACAACCGGTTCGAACAGTACCGTACCACTACCCCGTATATCTATTGCGGTGACCTCTCCCACGATTACCATTTCTGGAGTATATGGCAGTGGAACTGTGGATATTGTTGATCTTCGCGGAAGAGTGATCGCCAATCACCGCATAGAGGCAGCCGGTGCGGCAGCAATTCCGCTTGCACTTGCACCAGGTATCTATGCGGCCAGAGTACAATTCGGCACTCACCTGTTGATACAAAAGATTTTGTGGCAATAAGAGTGATCGGTCGATAGTTCCGCAAGGAAGGTGCCGTTTCCCGATATTTTTTGAATTGTGGTCACCATAAGTGCGTACATCTCCCCCTAGGCTCTACAATGTGACAAGAATTTCACACAACTATTTTTCGCAGAGATAGGGGGAACGAAACATATTTTCGATCATTCGAAAGGCTATACAATGAAAATTATCCTCTATTACCCACGTGGTTACGACAATAGTGGCAATACGCAACGCCCGATCGCATCCTTGGCCGCTACTATGGCACCGATCGGCCTTGCATCGATAGCGGCAGTTCTTCGCGAAGCGGGCCATGATGTCAAAATTTTTGATGGCGCACTGAAAACAGAAATCACCAACGCCGCTTGGGCTGATCTCATTGTGGCTGAACAGCCAGACATGGTAGGAATCTCTTCTATTACTCCCTCATTCCATGATGCCTATGACCTGTGCTGTAAGGTTAAATCTCTGAACGGTGCCATTCAAACTGTTTTTGGCGGCGTTCATCCCTCCTGGGGAAAAGGGACACTTCTCGCGAACTACCCTCTTATTGATTTTGTCATTGCCGGTGAAGGAGAGTATGCCTTTCGCGATCTTGCCAACCAGATCGATCCCTCTTCCATTGCGGGCGTATTCAGCAGAAAGGGCGACGCAATTGTAGCCGGACCGGCCCAATGTAAAGCTACGCTCTGCACCATGGACGATCTTCCCTTTCCTGCCTATGACCTGATCGAAGGATTTCCGGATCGGTATGAGATGGCCCTGTTCAACTATCCCAAACACCCCACGGCAAGTGTGATTTCCAGTCGTGGCTGTGTCTACCACTGCAGTTTTTGTGATCGATCGGTATTCGCCGAATCATTTCGATGGAATTCACCGGAGTACACCGCCGCTCAAGTGGAAACACTCGCCCGAGAATATGGCGTCAAGCATGTTATGTTCTACGATGATCTTTTTACATTGAACCGCAAACGAGTGTCGCGACTCTGTGAACTGCTGAAACAATCAAAGTACAAAGTGACATTCAACTGTATTGTCCGCATCGGCCATATCGACGATGATCTGATCCGCGAACTCAAGGAAGCGGGCTGTTGGATGGTAAATGTGGGAATCGAATCGGGGGATCAGGATATTCTCGATCAACATAAAGAGAAACTCTCTCTCGAAAAAATCCGCGAAGATGTGACGAAAATCCACAACGCAGGAATCTGGGTAAAAGGTCTGTTCATGATGGGGTTCCCCGGTGAAACCGAAGAGTCCGCTCTAAAAACAATCGCCTTTGCCAGTTCACTTCCTCTGAAAGACGCAAATCTCACGGCATTCACCCCTTATCCGGGAGCACCGATCTACAAAGATATTCAAACTCTCGGCACGTTTGATGAGTCGCCGGAAAACTGGAAAAATCTCGACTGCACGAAATTTGTCTTTATCCCCAACGAAGCAGAATCAAAAGAGCGGCTTGAACAGTTGTATGGGCAATTCTTTCGTCGCTTCTACAACCGTTCATTCGCTCGCAAGTGCTACAACAAGATGTTTATCCAATCACCGCACAGCTACTGGCGAGTTCTGCGAAACCTTCCGCGCTACCTCGGCTATATCGCAGGTTTAGGGAAAAAGCCCAAGGGGAAATAGGTTTCGTTCAATTCCCTTTCGCTTTGTTTATGGAAGTGCTATTGTCGATACAGCATTCTGAATGCGCATGTAGCAATGTTTCCTCTAGGCATTTCGGTTTCCTACTACTCACCGCCGGACTCTTATTGTACTTCCCACGTTCGGTGCGGAGTACCGCACACGCTTCGTGCTCTATCTGACCGCTAACCGATTGTGTTTCAATTGTCCGCCGCACAGAAATGATTTCTTCAACCTTGGCACTATAAAAGATGAAGACTCAATGGAATGAACGGGTGGCGCGCGCATTGGCGGCACAATACCCTGCAGGCAGCGCGCGCTGGTGCGCCAGTTTTGCAGGCTTGCTTGCAAGCCGAAAAACAGCTGCACCAGAAGCGGTGACAAAGGAGGTGTGCCGGCCTTGCCGCAACCTGCGGCATTGAGGTTCAACAGAGAAAAATCATGTTTAACAACACCCTCGGCTTATCTCTTTTTACAAAGTAACAGATACTCACCATTGAACCATTTCGGCGGAAAGACTATTTTCCCGCGGTAAAAATCAGCTGAGGAGAAACCGTGATAACCGTATCAAATATTAGTAAGACCGTGAGTGGACGAACACTCTATAGCGGTGCTTCATTTCAGATCAACGATGGTGAAAAAGTGGGACTGGTTGGTCCAAACGGCGCGGGGAAAACCACACTGTTCCGCATGATTGTCGGCGAAGAGCGTCCCGATGAAGGAAACATCGCCATCGTCAACGGAATTCGCGTGGCTTATTTCTCACAATCAGTGGGAGAAATGAAAGGTCGTTCGGCGATCAACGAAGTAATCGGCGGGAACGTCCGCGCCGCAGAACTATCCGCTCGTCTTACCGAATACGAAACGGCACTCTGCAATCCCGACCTCGATCCGGACGAGATGATGGTAATCCTCGAAAAAATGGGTGACGATCAGACCGAATACGAAAAAATCGGCGGCTACTCAATTGAAACAAATGCCCGCGAAGTACTCACCGGTCTGGGAATTGCGCCGGAAGAACACAATAAACCGGTGGAAGATTTTTCCGGTGGATGGAAAATGCGTATCGCTCTGGCCAAAGTGCTTATCCTTCTCCCCGATCTCATTCTTATGGACGAACCGACCAACTATCTGGATATGGAAACCATTATCTGGCTCGAAGCGTGGCTGAAAAATTTCAAAGGCGCGGTTCTTATGACTACCCACGACCGGGAATTCATGAACGGCATCGTAAAAAAGATTATCGAAGTGGCGCGGGGAACTATCACCACCTTTGGCGGGAACTACGATTTCTACGAACGGGAGTTGGAAATCATACGCCGCAACAACTCAGCTCAGTTTGACCGCCAACAGGCAATGCTCAAGAAAGAAGAAGATTTCATTGCCCGGTTCAAGGCTCGCGCCAGCCATGCCGCTCAAGTGCAGTCACGAGTCAAAAAACTGGACAAGATTGATCGTGTCGAACTGATCAACGATGAAGATCTCATGAATATCGCCCTTCCAGAAATTCCCCGCGGCGGCAACGACGTGATTGCCATCAAAGATCTCGCCAAGAGTTGGCCTCTTTCCGATGGATCACTCAAACCGGTATTCTCGGGACTCACCGCCATGGTGAATCGCCAAAACCGCATCGCCGTAGTTGGCGTAAACGGAGCTGGTAAATCAACACTTCTCAAGGTGATCTGCAAAGACACGGAACCGACCGCCGGTGAAGCGATCGTGGGGCCAAGTATCGACATCGGATATTTCGGTCAGATCACTATCGAGAACATGACGCCGAACAACACGGTTCTCGAAGAGGTTCACGGTCATCTTCCCAGCTGGTCAGAATCATCAGTGCGAAATCTTCTGGCGGCGTTTTTGTTCCGCGGCGATGAGATTGAAAAGCGCATTAAATTTCTTTCGGGAGGTGAAAAAGCGCGCGTGGTTCTGGCGGCTCTGCTTTCAAAACCGTATAACTGTTTGATTTTGGACGAACCGACCAACCACTTGGACATTCTTTCCCGCGAAGTTCTTCTGGACGCACTGCTTCGCTACGAAGGAACCATTCTTCTGGTGAGTCACGACCGACATTTCCTTCACACAGTAGCGAACCGCGTGTTCGAAGTGGATCATGGGAAAATCAGTGTATTCGAGGGAAATTATAAATCTTATCTGGAGTCGAAGAAGTAAAATCGATTCAACGATTACGCGACAAAGCGGGTGGAGAGTGTTCACCCGTTTTCCCATTTAAACAGATTCTCTTACAATAAAGGAACCGAAATGAACAAAATCGTGCTTATACTCTCTATGGTAACACTCTGCTTTTCTGCAGAACCTTCGGCGATTGGAACGGAAACTGTTCACGACAATTTCAAGCCCGCGGGATTGCAGATCGATGGTTCGGGGTGGCTAAAGACTAGAAGTAAAGATGCCGCAATTATTGGAAAAATTGGTTTCTTTATTTGGGATGGAGTTCAGTTTTCCACAAGCTTGGGCGCAAGTACAAAACAATTAGACACTGAAATGAGGACAGTAGAACTCGTATATGAGAACGAAGAATACCACAACGATATTAAAAAATATAAGGCTTTTACTCGTATAAGCGAACTATACACCAAAGCTGATGCGGCTTATTTCTGGGGGTACAAACGAGGGAAAACTGACCGTTTGGTACATTCTATTGGAATGGCTGTGAAGTTTGGTATACAAAAGGTAACACCGCTCAAATTTGAAGACGATTCGACTATTTTGATTCCTGGTGATGTCAAAAAGCCTCATACAGACTTGGTATTTCAACCGAGTGGCCCCCACTATCAACTCTATTGGTTCATTACTCCGGCGATCGCCCCAAATATAAAGGTCGAATTTGCCGGACTTGCCATTCCCGATCTCACACTTGGATTCAGCTACTTTATTCCATCGAAAAAGCTTGTCTTGATTCATCGAGAAAAGAAAGAGCGCCGGGAATCGAAAAAAGAACAGCGCGTCAAAGATGAATCAACCGAAAAACTCTCAGACTCAACCGAATCGGTTCTATGATCACCCACGACTCATTTGATTTTGCCTTTGATCCCTCCGCTTGTGAATCTTGCGGAGGGAAATGTTGTTTGGGAGAATCGGGGCAGATTATCATTTCTGAATCGGAAATAGCCAATATGGCAAAGGTTCTGAACCTTCCCGTTCATTCGCTACGGAAAAAATTCCTGATTCACACGCCGCAAGGGTATTCGATCCGCGAAATCAAACTGGAGAACGGACAGTTCGCCTGTATCTATTTTGATTTGGAAAAGAAACGGTGTGCAGTGTACGATGCTCGCCCGCAACAGTGTCGTACCTTCCCTTTTTGGGATCGGTACTTTTACAAAAAAGATGCCACGTTTTACGAATGTCCGGGGATTGTTACTGAAATGTAACGTAATGGGATGAGCTATCATCATATTGCGCTCCCTATCCCCTAATGCGATAAACTTAAGAAAATCTAGTTTGATAGACGATACCATCAGTATTTCAAACGATATTGTTTATGGCTGCAGGCCTCCGGCGGTTTCTTTCCCCTGGTCGGGAAAGAAACAAAGGGACCTTAACCGCCTGAACAGTACAGATCGTTCATGGACGGTGAAGAATCCCAAACTCGCTACGCTCAAACACGGGATTCTTTTTCACCGCCCTGAACGGTACTGTTCAAATGGCGGGAATACAATAAAAAATATTCCACAACCTTGAGACTACAGACAATGCAGTTTGAGCGAAGGTAAGACGGTGGAGCGTGTATTGGTGACGAGATACCCGCGCGATTTTACGCGCTGCCTCGCCAGCTTTGCAGGGGCGCTTGCGACCCGAAAAGCGGCTGAGGCAGAAGTAAAAGCGAAGGAGGCTCGGCACCGGCCGCGATCTGCGGCATCGGAACGAAAAAGGCCAACTCATGTGAGTCGGCCTTTCAAACACTATCAGTGAAAACATTCTTACGCGTCCAAAGCTTCCAGTTCGCCAGAAACCGTTTCCCACTCTTCCATCTGCGATTCCAGCGTGCTATTCAGTTCATCGATTTCACTTTGCGTGGAAACCAACAGGTCGAAGTTCTGCGCGTTGGTTTCATCGTGCAGTACCGCCTTTTTCAGTTCGATCTTTGATTCTGTCTCGGCGATGGTTCGTTCGATCTTTTCAAGCTGGCGGGAAATTTTCTTGCGAGATTCGCGCTGATCCATGCGATCCTGTTTCGCACTCACCTCTTTCACCGCCGAAGATGCTTTTCCTGCGGTGTCATCGTTGGAAAAAATTCCCTGTTCGAGATAGTAGCGATAGTCGTCGAGATTCCCCGGGAAATCACGCACAACGCCGGGGCGCACTTCGATAATCCGATCAGCCATGGATGAGATGAAAAACTCATCGTGAGACACCACCACCACCGTTCCATCGTATTCGGCGAGCGCATCCGCCACCGTTTCGATCGAATCGAGGTCGAGGTGGTTGGTCGGTTCGTCCAAGAGAAGCGTGTTCCCCGGTTTGACCAACATCATGAGAAGTGACAAGCGCGACTTTTCACCTCCCGAAAGCACATCCACGGTCTTGAGCACTTCGTCGCCGGAAAAGAGAAATGTTCCCAAAAGTTTGCGAATCTCCGTGGGACGATTTTCACCGAGTTGATCCGCAATTGTATCGTAGAGCGTGCGCGATCCATCGAGATCATCCAAGCGGTGCTGGCTGAAAAAGCGCACATCCGCGTTGTGACCAATCAACAGATCGCCAGTGAAAGGATCGAGTCGTTTGGCGAGAACTTTCATCAGCGTTGATTTCCCCGCGCCATTAGGACCGATAATCGCCACTTTGTCACCGCGATTAATTGTGAGCGACACGTTGTTCAGAACTACGTTCTCTTCGTACCCAGCAGTGATCTTTTCCAACCGAAATGGCACGGAACCACAGGGCGTTGACGGAGGAATCACAAAATCCAGCGTCCGGCGAATGATCGCTTCGTCGGGAAGTTCTTCCTTGAGTTTGTCAAGATATTTCATGCGGGATTTTGCCTGCGTTGCTTTGGTCGCCTTGGCCTTGAACCGTTCTACAAACCGTTCATTTTTTTCGATCTTTTCATTGAGATTCTTCAGTCGTTTTGACTCGTGCTCTTCCAGTTCAGCTTTCCAAAGAAAATAGGCTTCGAGATTCCCCACGTGGTCGTTGATTTTCTGACCGGCAATTTCAAGCGTGTGGGTTACAACGCGATTCATAAAGTCACGGTCGTGCGACACGATCAGCATGCCCCCGCGAAAGCGCAAGAGAAACCGTTCGAGCCACACCAGCGAATCCATATCGAGGTGGTTGGTCGGTTCGTCCATAATCAGGAAATCGGGATCCTGAAG
>JAIFMU010000200.1 GCA_020048285.1 bacterium
GTTTCCAAACCGCACAGCGTTATTGGATTCGATAGGAACTATGATTTCCATTTTTGACAACGAGCCATTCCAATCGGGTATCAATCGCTTGGGACTCACCTTACTCTACAGCGACCTAAAATCAAAGGTGTGTATACTTTCCGGACTTTTGGCCGATTACACGATCACCGACGAAGATATTCCACCGCCATCAATTGCAGGGCGGAGATTAGCAACAACACTCCGCGACCTACACCTTCACGTTGCGGGGTATTCCCGTATAGGCAATCGAGAATACCGAAAACTTTTGGGTGAAATCGACCTATACCTTGCGGAAAAACATAAACGTCGAGAGCAACTCCAAGCATCCTAGAACTACATTACTCAGAAATGGCGACTCACGGGTCGCCATTCATATTTCGAGACAGTTTCCACAAAATATTTGCAGCTTCATATTACTCTTCAACTCCATACCAGCCTTGGCTCATGTGGCGCTTGCCACCAAACCCTTTGCGCCTTTTTATAAAAAAACCACCTTTGCGCAGTCCTTCTTTTACAATCCCCGCCGCAGAAAAGGTTGCTATTGTAGTACCTTCAGCGCTATTCGCTCCAATTAAACCGAGCACCGTTTCATTCCACATATCAGGGTTTTTGTCCGGGCTGTGCCCATCGAGAAACCACGCATCTATTGTGGTCGGAATCGACTGCAAGAACGGTACGACATCGCCATAGTACAGTTCACAATCCACAGAAATCAAATCAACGGTGAAAGAGAATCGGTTCCACCCCTCTACAATTGAAGCAAAAGTCGATTTCCACTGTGACAAAAAGATTCCCATTTCTGGTTCAATCGAATCAGAAAAACGAAGGGTTAGCTCTTTGATCCGCTCCACAGATAGTGGATATTTTTCAACAGTGATAAACCGAATTTTTCTGTCCCTAATCCCTGCGTCGCGAAGGGAACGCACAAGCGCAATGAGATTCAATCCTGTCCCAAAACCTGTTTCACCCACAGTAAGAGTAGTATTTAGTGCAAAGCGTTCAATCATATTATTACCATCGACAAATACATAGAGCGATTCTGCCAAGCCGTCGTCATAGGAAAAATAACAGTCATTATAGGCGGGGTTATTCAATTCAGGCTCGTGAAACATATCAACCTCTTTTCTTCCGTAAAAATAGTTGTATCCTCTCCTAGATATTGCTGTTTTTACATCACAATTCTGAATCATAGATATTTGAATATCACACCACTTCGACTCAAAACAATCACAGTGTTACCACAGGTATCATCGTTCTCAATTATTGCCAATATTTTCCAAGCACCAACTGATTATGTAGGCTATATTGAAAGATATTCGTGACTGTTTCCCCGAGGATTTCCATGAACTACAACCTTTTTATTCTCTTCCTTTTTTCTAATCTGTCTGCGGTCACGTCACTGCTCTCTTCGCATCGATATTTCTGTGACCATGTATCATACGATTCATCTCGCCAGGCCACGTACTTTCAATCTGTGAACAACAAGCGGACCCTCTCCGTGATTCCTTCAACGAATCATGTAATCCAACATGGGACAATAGCTTCAGTGCGATGGGAAACGAATACGGCAGAGTTCCTAACCATTTCTTTAGTGGGGGCCGATGGTGCAACAACCAACCTTACACGCATGCACAGCCTTATGAAATCTTTCAACTGGAAAGTTCCCTATACTATCCCCGCAAAAAATCGATATCGAATAATAATTGCATCCGAAACGGACTCAACACTTCGCGATACCACTGATTATTTCACAGTGGTCGAACATATTCAAGTGTACTCAAAACCTCTGCTTCTGCCGAATTCTTCAGACCAATCTCGAACCGCACCTATGCGTCAATCGATTTTTGACAGCCTGGATATATCGAAGAGTTCGTACCCTTCACATGAAATCATTCTCAAAGTTGATTCAGGCCATTCGGTATATGGATTGGCCTACCTTCCCACGAAAATTACTGCAGATCAGATCAACTACGAAATTTACGTCAGCATTGATGGAGAAAAGTGGGGTGACCGCATTGCTTCGGGAACGATGCGTGGCGATGCAGGAGAACAACGAATTACATTTGACACAACAACAGCAAATTACATGCGCCTTGTTGCTCTTTCCGAAGTGTCAGGGCAAAATTTCGCATCCACCGCAGAACTAACACTTCTCTTTGCACGCATTACCGATGAAGTGGGAAATCGACAATCGTTCAAAACAAAAATTCAAACTCTATCTGTTCAAATTCTGTCAGATGTGATTTCTGTTGAACTTTCCGAGGGAAAACCATCGCAACTGACACTTTTTGCAGCCAATGGAGCTCAGCTCTTTTCTGCTCCCATACCGGCAGGGAAAAATCACTTTTCGGTGAAATCGCTAGGATTGGCTAAGGGTGTCTATTTTCTTAAACTCGATGGCATTGAAGGCATTCAGACTCAACGTATAATGCTGAGGTAGAAACGCGTGCGTAACGAATCTCAATAGCAAACTAGGATTCACCAAAAAGATCTGGATAGAGTTTTTCCATACAAGTTGGGCAAATACTGTGGCTAAAGGCGACATCGCTATGTCGAGCCATGTAAACGTCAACCTGTTCCCAATAGCCACCATCTTCGCGAATGCTGTGGCAACTTGAACAGATCGGGATTATTCCCCGAAGAGCCGATAGTTCTTCCCGCGCTTTTTTCAGTTCAACATGAGTCCGCACCCGCGCTAGGAGTTCTTCGCTGTTGAAAGGTTTTGTAATATAATCAACACCACCAGATTGAAATCCTTCGACAATATCTGCTGTTTCTGTTTTTGCTGTGAGAAAGATGACGGGAAGGAGCTTTGACTCAATCCGTTCCTTAATCGTTCTACACGTTTCAAACCCATCCATTTCAGGCATCATTACGTCAAGCAAAATGAGATCAATATCGGATCGTTTCTGAAGAGCAGAAAGCGCATCTTTACCACTCAGAGCGGCGATAACGGCATAACCATTCCCCTTTAAGATTTGCCCAAGAACCTGGAGATTTGCCGGAGTATCATCTACAATTAAAATCGTATCAGCCATGTTGAACCTCACTTTGACAGGTATTTAGAAGTGTCACAAACGTTTCGGATGCTTGTGAAAGATTTGTTATGTCGATATCTACAGTTGCATTATACAATTGAGTAGCAAACGTAGTAAACCGTTCTATTGTTGTTGCCGAACGAATTTCTTCGGCGAGAATAGCCAATGCTTCAATATCCATGGGTGAAACCGCCGAAGCTAAGCGATCCGCAAAGGTGGAAAGCATCGGCAGCTCGTCACTCTCAGATGCGGTTAATGACAAATTGACAGTCGACTCTTCACCCTCGACGACAGTTCTTTGAAAATAACGCGATAGCACTGAAACAATCTGATCAGGAGCGATCGGTTTGGAAAGATATTCGGAAAATCCCAGATCGTGGATGGCCCTTTTCTCTTCATTAGTGGCCGATGCGGTAAATGCAAGAATAGGGACATTTGGTTGAAGATTGTGCTCTTTAATATGAACAAACAATTCTATTCCGCTCATGCCTGGCATTCGTATATCCATGAGAATCAATCCAAATTTTTCCCTTTCACACAATTCCAACGCGGCTTTGGCCGAATCAGCGGTGACGCAATGAATAGAAACGATTTCCATCAACTCAGAAATGTATTGGCGATTTGATTCGGTATCATCAACCACCAAAAGCGATTGGCCATGAAATTGAACAGATCGCCACGAAATTCCATTGGTTGTAGCGTCCCTATGTTGAGATAAGAGTGCAGGAATGGCAACAGAAAAGCAACTCCCTTTTCCCGATTCACTTGAAACAGTGATTCTTCCACCCATAAGTTCCGTGAACTCTTTGCAGAGCGAAAGTCCTAATCCTGTTCCGCCATATTTCCCGCGATTTTGTCCTTCCACTTGATGAAAACTTCCAAAAACTTTCTCTTGCTGATCCTGTGGAATACCAATCCCCGTGTCGATCACAGAAAAGGTAATAACTTGCGATTCGAAATGATACTTCACAGAGAGTGTTACGGACCCGGAATCAGTGAATTTAAAGGCGTTGCCTAACAAATTGGTCAAAATCTGACGCACATGAACTTCATCGAGAAGCAGTGTAGGAATTGGCTCTGCAGGAAAATCACAATAGAGAAAAAGGCCTTTTTTTTCAGCGGTCAAGAGAAAGAGTGAAATCAAATCTTGGCACAATGAATTGACATCTGAAGGAACAGGAACTACTTCCATTTTATGTGCTTCCAACTTGGAAAGATCGAGAATGTCGTTGATCAAATGAAGGAGTTGACTTCCGGCATTTTTGATAATTTCTAACCGCCGTTTTTGTTTTCGATCTGTGCTTTCCGAAGCAGCCAGTTCAGAAAAACCAATTATAGCATTCATAGGTGTGCGAATTTCATGACTCATATTAGCCAAGAAAAGAGACTTGGCGCGATTAGCCAATTCGGCACTCTCTTTTGCGGCAATTAGGCCATTTTCTTGTTCACGAATATGACGTGTCAAAAATAGCCCGCTTATCGTTACACCTGCCGCAAACAACAGCATGGCTATGTCAATCAGTTTTTGACGCAGAATCATTTGATCATTAATTTTTTGATACAATTCGGTAATCACGTGATATCGATTTTTTAATTCCATGGCTGTTCCTGTAATAACAGCTACTTTTGCGGTACAACTGGGATCTTTCAAGAGGGATTGCGCACTTTCGATATATCCAATGACTTGGGGGTTCATTTCATCCAAGAGAAGCACAACAGGTGGAAATGGATTCAATTTGACATTATGTTCTGTACAACCATGTTTCAATGTCTCCGAAAAGTGCTGATAAGTTAGCAATTCAGACCGCAATACCGAATGAATTGAATCTTTAGGAAAACCTCCAGTAGTATTTGTCGTACTGCGTAAAAGTTGTTGACTATAGTTTGCAATAAGCATTGTTCTCATTCGCTGTGACCCTGCCATGTTGATAGCAGTACTCAAATAGGAACGGTCTCCGCTCGTAAACACAGCATACCCCAATCCTATCATAAACGGTAAGAATGAGAAAATAAGGATGAACATATTTTTCCCAGCAATCGATGTAGGCTTAAGAGATACTCTTTTTCTAAGCATGCGAATCCCCCCCAATCTGAGAGTTCAGATACGTGGAAGTGTCGTTACTTTGCTTCAGCCGAAATAGAAGGCGACTAAACTCATGAGGTGACTTGAGCAAAAAGTCAATATCCATGGTTCCCGCTGCATCGGAGAGTTGCTGTGCAAAATTTTCCACCTCTACAATCATAAACTCTTCGATAAGGCGAGCGGCGATCTCTTCGAGGTCAGAAAACTGCAACGGTGAGATAGCACGTTCTAATTGATAAAGATAGGACGACAAGCGATGTTGATCTTCAAGAGACACACTCGTGCAACTCGTGGTGTGTCGTTGCAATGGTTCTGCGCTGTTCAAATGAACCACCACAGTACTCTGTATTGGTGGTACATACAGGTTATCAACCTCAGCAGGAACCGTAACGGTAAATGTAGACCCTTTTCCCACAACACTTGACACGGCAATTGTGCCGTTCATCAATTCTACTAATCGGCGCGAAATAGAGAGCCCTAACCCTGTTCCACCATAGGTCCTATGACTTTGTCCATTTTGCTGACGAAACTGTTCGAATATCTGTTCCTGTTGATCTTCAGGAATGCCAATCCCAGTATCTGCAATTGAAATAACAAGTTGTGATGCATCTTTATATGAAAGTGAAACGGTAACTCTTCCAAATTCGGTAAATTTTACGGCATTCCCTATCAGGTTGAGCACAACTTGGCGAAGATGAGAACAGTCAATCAGAAGAGATGGCGGCAGGTCTGTGGCAAACTCTGATATCAATTCAATCTTTTTGGATTCTACCAAGTAATCAAACAAAATAGTTGTTTCTCCAATCAGTTCCCGGATCCGCGTCGGTTCGATCTGCACATCCATTCTGCCCACTTCAAGTTTTGAAAGATCGAGAATGTCATTGAGAAGGGTGAGCAAATTTTTGCCACCGGTCTGAATTGCCTTGATCTGTTTCAGTTGTTTCAGATCCACAATCTCTTTGGAAAGCAATTCTGCAAAATTGATAACCGAATTCAAGGGCGTGCGGATTTCATGGCTCATATTGGCAAGAAATTCTGTTTTTGCTCTACTTGCATCTTCTGCCTGAACTTTTGCAATCGAAAGTGCAGCTTCAGCATTTTTCCGCTCAGTGATATCGACGACAAGAGCAACAAAGTGTGAGTCATCAGCACTTCTTCCGCGAAGTCCCGTCACCGACATATCTCCCCAAAAAAAGGAGCCATCGCAATGCTTCAAACGCATTTCTCGCCGATAACTTTCTCGCCAACCAGAGCCAATTTCGCCAAGCATCTCTGTATGAACAGCAAAATCTTCAGAAAAAATGAGATTCTCAAGAACGAAATTTTGTAATTGATCTACATCAGTTCCAATCATCTGCGCGAAGGAACTATTACCAAACTCGATCTTGCCGCTAATGTCAGAAAAAAACATTCCCGTATTCGCTTTTTCAAAAATACTGCGAAAACGTTGGTCGCGATCAACAGCTTGACGATACTGGGTAATAGCACGTGTTTCGAGATCGGCATTTTCAAGCATAAGATCGGTATGCGAATGTCTCACCTCTTTCAAAAGCTTGTTATAACTCTCTTTCAGAAGGGTAATTTCCAGCACTCGGCACGATTGAAGTGTCACTTCCTGAAGCACGTTATCCGATGACGAACTTTCCGCAACTTGATTCGAAAAGGATTTCAACGGACGAATGATAAGCGTTTTTAACATTAACAATAATACCACCGGCACAAATAGAAGTGTCACGAGAAGATCAAAGGAGAGCTGACCAAATCGGCGCATAACTTCGCGATACACAATGCGATCGCTTGAACTGATAGTCAGCGTTCCAATAACGCGCGATTTCTGATCAGGAAGAGCAGCGTGCAACTTAGTGGTAAATGTCAACGCAGGCGAAACAACTTCACCATCTCGCTGCCAGTTCGCATCGACCGATCCTTCTGAAGATACTATTGTAACACGTGTTATCAATGCATTACTACTTATCCCTTTCACAAATGCATCGATCAAAGGGACTTGGTAATCCCACAATGCTGATTCAATCCCGGGAACAAAAGTCTCCTGTATAGAATTAAGCGAGGATATCACATTTTCCCGGGCCATTTTGTACTGATACAGTGCAAATATCGTACTCAACAACACCGCAAAAATGAGGTAAGCTGTTATAAATCTTTGTATAAGAAGTTTGCTTAGCGGTATTTGAGATTCTGTTTTCATATTAAAACTCCAACATGCGTTTCACATCTTCTGCGGGAAGATATTTCAGATAGATTTTTTTCAAGGTGCCATCCCGTTTCATAGCAGCAATCAAATTTTGCCACTTATTCGCATCCGCCGAGGAGAATCTTTTTTTAGAAAGAACCAAACCATGAGGAACTCCCCGATCTTCTGGAGCCCAGTCGACAATCACCACAGAGTCTTCCATGGCGAGATCTTTCAAGTATTTCCTGAAAACCGGTGGCTGTGAATACATGCCGGAAAGACGCAGCCCCTTGATCTTTTTGAAAATGGTTACCGCATCAGGACTCTCTTCGACGCGACTATTCTTGCGAAGTATCTCCAACAATGAATCTTGTGTTGCGCCGTGCTTAAATGCCCGGACCGCACCAAATCGCAATGATGATTGAGAAACAAATCCTCCGGGTGATTGAAATTTTTTCGCCGTTCGTTTTGCAATAACCGCATAATTTTTGATTGCCAGATAGTGGGCAAACCAAGCAAACCTATCGCGCTGTTCGTTTTGAATTCCCGAAACAGTCATATCGAGATCACCCGTTTCAATATCGGCCCAGATTCGTGCGCGCGGAAGCACCAGCGTGGAAAACTGAACCCCGCTTCGTCGTTGCAGCTCCTGAACAACATCCATATCTATACCAACACCTGCAGAGTATAGCCAACCATAATCATAATATGCCAACCTAATTGGCCCGTTGCTATTACCGCTGAACGAGCCTTGCGCAGTGAGAAGTGTTGCAAACAAGAGAATTATTACCATCGTTTTCATTTGTTTTCACTTCCCTGAAGAGCTGCTGGACGAGATTAAGTCGATTGTTTTTTTCAGCTGATCCGGCGCGTCCATCAGGGCCACAATATCCATAGCACTTATCCGATCACGCAATTCATTAACAAATCGTTTCAGCACAGGATGAGATACCACGAGTTCCATCTCTTCAGTGATCGTTTCCAATTCTCCAAACTGAAGTGGCGAAATTGCCGCGACGATCAAATCAACAAAAGGAACAACTCGTGCAACTTCTTCGGAATAATCAACCGATTCTCCCACAACTTCGATCGGCTCTTCTGAAGCAATAGTTAGAACAACCGGCACCGTACACGCAGCTATATAGAGCGCGATTGATTCGATAAGGCGAGCAGGTTCAATTGGTTTACTCAAAAATGCAGCAAATCCATACGCACTGCTTTTGCGCGCATCTTCAGTGGTACTCGACGCGGTAAGAGCAATAATTGGCACGGCGTTCATCAACGGCAATAGTTTTAGCTGTTCGATTGTGTCAAAACCATTCATAACGGGCATGCGAATATCAAGAAGAACGAGCGCGGGAGTCGATTCCGTGCAATAAGCAACAGCCTCTACTCCCGATTCGACGGTAACAACTGTAAGATTACAACGACTCAATACCTCTTGGATATATTCGCGGTTGGTACTGATATCATCCACCACTAAAACAGTTTCCCCGTTGAACTGTTGAGATGTCCACGAATTTCCTGACGTCGATGGAGCGGAAATGGCGACATCCACGGGAATTGTAAGTGTAAATGTAGTACCCTCTCCCACTACGCTATACAGTTCTATGGTACCACCCTGCAGTTCTACAAGATTTTTGGCAATCGCTAAACCGAGACCTGTGCCCCCGTACTTGCGACGACTCTGACCATCCTGCTGGCGGAAATTTTCGAATACTGCAGCCTGTTGCTCTTCGGGAATGCCGATTCCCGTGTCAATAACAAAGAGTTTCAGCACATAACCACCAGATTGTTCGGCATAACCAGAAGCGCGAACCGTGACCGTTCCACTCTCCGTAAATTTCAGCGCATTGCCTACAATATTAATGAGAATCTGGCGAATATGATTTTCATCGAGAATTAGCGTAGTCGGAAGCCATGGATCAATTTCGGCGCGAATGGCAATTCCTTTTTGTTCCGCTGTGAGTGTAAATAGCGATGCAATATCCGTGATAAGTTGATTTATATCTGACGGTTGCTGCGATATCAACATTTTTCCCGCTTCAATTTTGGAAAGGTCGAGAATATCGTTGATCAGCTGAAGCAGTGCCTTTCCAGAATTTCGGATAGTGGTGAGATAATTTTTCTGCCGAGGATCAGTAACTTCAGTGGATAGAAGTTCTGAAAATCCAATCACAGCATTGAGTGGGGTCCGAATTTCATGACTCATATTTGCGAGGAATTCACTCTTTGAACGATTCGCTGCATCGGCATCATCTTTAGCCGCAATGAGTCGCGCTTCCATTTTTTTGCGATTTTCAATATTGCGACTCACCCCAACAATTTCAATTTCGCCGTCGCTGTTAAACCTAAACTGGGTGACCACTTCTACCCAAATCACCGCACCATCAGCACAGGGTTGTTGTAATTCAGTTGTATAGTATTCATGAAGATATGGATTTGCAAGAAAACGTTGCAGATCTGCCTTGATCTTATCCTGTAACATTTCGCGAAACTCCGGCATGACCGCTTCGTCGAGCGTTTGAAGAATTGCATCCTCTGCGCTTAGGCCGCGAAGGTAAAAAACAGACGGACTGATATAGGTGAATCTTTGCTGTGAAATATTGAGAATCCAAACAACATCAGATGTAAACTCTGTGAGAAACCGGAATTTTTCTTCCCGTTCACGCAACTCATCTTCCGTTCGTTTACGCTCGGTAATATCTGCAATAGTTCCAAACATGCGAATCGGTTCACCGTATTGATTACACTCAATCGTCCCCAAACCGTGAACCCATCGCACAACACTATCTGATTTGCGCACAACCGGATACTCCATATTGAATTCCGCCCGTGAACCGAGAATTATTTCTCTGAAATAGAGCTCCATCTTTTCCATCCAATCAGGGTGAATGATTTGCATCCACCCATCTATTGAATGAGGATGAGAATCATCTATTCCAAAAATGGAGTTGAGCATGGGAGTTCCCCCCCATATACCAGTTTGAATATTCAGATTGTAAGATCCGATTCCCGCCAACCGCTGAGCATCGTGCAGAGAGTGTTCACTCGCCACTAGCGCTTGCTCAGCCATTTTCCGTTCAGTTATATCGTAATTGATTCCCACCATGCGCAAGGGATCACCGGAATCATTTCTAAATGTCGTTGCATACGCCTGAATATAATGGATCGACTTGTCAGGCCAACACACGCGAAACTCCGGCGCAAAATCTCTTTCGCCCGCCAATGCAGCGGCGATATCTGCATTCGCTTGTTCAACCTCATCAGGATGAAGACCGGCAGTCCACGCTTCGTAAGCTCCGCTGAATGTTTCACGAGTTACCCCATAGAGCGCATACATCTCTTCATCCCAAATGAGATTATTTTGCTTCACATCCCAGTCCCAAATACCGATACCACCCGCTTTTTTTGCCAATGACAAGCGATCGTGCAGTGCAGACACGGCACTCTCCATCTCTCTGTTTTTCGTAACATCCCGAGCGATAAAGTATATGCGCTGATTTTCAACATCAGGAGTTGATCGCCATGACAGCCAACGAACATCACCATCTTTGGTGACATAACGATTTTCAAAATCATTGATCGTCTCACCACGTGTTAATCCCTCCATCGTAGAGAGTGTTTTTTCTTGGTCATCGGGATGAATAATTTCGAGAAACGGCGTGCTACAGAGTTCGTCCATTGAATAGCCAAGAGCTGCGGGCATGGCGGGATTCACCATCAAAAACATCCCATTAAAATCGGCAACACCGACAAAATCGTTGGTCATGGTGAAAAACTGATTTTTTTCAAACTCCATGGCTCGACCTTCGGTGATATCCGTAATCACAGCACAGGTTGCAACGACTTCATTATCAGGTGACAACAGAGGAAAGCGGGTTGATATGAAGTAGTGATTTTCGCCATTGATCGGAAGAATATCTTCCGTGGTGATTGCCTGTTTCATCTGAATAGCTCGCAAATCGTTACCGCGAAGATCATCGGCAATAACCGGAGGGAACAACTGACTATCTGTTTTTCCCAATATCTGTTCGCGATCAAGACCAAGCGTCATTTCAAACTGACGGTTGACCAAACGATATTTACCATCCGGCTCATTGATACAAATCATCGACGGACTGTTTTCAACAAGCTGTTCTAATAGCATTTGCAGTTCATGATGAGTGTTTTCCATTTTCTTTCGAACGGTAATGTCTCGCGCCAAACTTATGATTGCCGGTTTTCCACGGTACTCTAAAACTCGCGCATTTATTTCAACGGGAATAACCGTTCCAGATTTGGTCAGATGAGTTCCTTCAAAAAGGATTTTACCCTTTTCAGACAAGGTCGCCAGTATGTCAGCTATACTTTCCGTGCGATCTGAAGGTGCTGGCCCATCGATCATCGCCCAGGTGAGTTGTTCATCGGCGTCATAACCAAGTCGCTCTTGCGCAGCGAGATTGGTTTCGAGAACTGCGCCGTCAAAATCAACGATAAATATGGCATCATCAATCGCATTGAACAGTTCCTTAAATCGCATCTCTCGCTTACTTTCAAGAATCTCCTCCTGCTCTGTCGTATCCCAGAAAATGCCAAGAATCCGCTCTGGCTCTCCGTGAACATTGGTCAAGACAATTTTTTCAGTGTGAATTGTTGTCACTACCCCGTTGCTCTCAAGCATTTCCTCAAACTGTGCACTTTTTCCTTCTGCGAGTAAGGTTTGGTCATCAGAAACGTACTTTTCGGCCAACTCTTTTCCAAAAAGATCAAAATCGTTTTTCCCGACAATATCTTCTGGTTTGCGTCCAAGAAGTACGGCATAACTATTATTAACAGAAAGATAGACCGAATTTTTATCTTTGAGGAAAATGTTCTGTGGAAGTGAATTGATCAACTCGGTGTTCAACTGTTCTTGCTTTTCCTGTTTTTGCAACGCAGATCTATTCGAGTTGGCCATTCCGAGAATAAACAAGACAATCGTACTCATCGCTGCAACAAAGATTTGCAACATTAGCGCCGTTGATGTTTCACTTTCTTTACTAAACAATCCCATCCCTTGTGAAGTGCCCCACCAAGCGAGCAAAAAGGTGATCAACGACAGCGTTACGGTAAGCCGTGAACTAAAACGGATCGCCACCCAGAAGAGCGGTAAAATGTAGAGTGTCTCGATATGAAGATATGAAGGGAGATAGCGATGAAGTGATCCGAACAAAATGAGCCACGCGGCAACGATTAATGCCACCATCAAGAAAAGTTCCCGCCACTCTTCGGGGCTGAGCGCACGCTCCTTCGTTTTTGAATACCAAAGGATTAATACTGGTGCGACCGTTAATCCTCCGCAAAGATTACTAATAAACCAATTAGACAAACTCAGCGTTGGGTTCCAGGGAATATTTGAGACTCCGCCAGTTGCCATCGAAACGAACGCATACCCAATAGCAACTTTCACCCCGAAGGAAAGCACATCAGAAGGCGAACTAAATGATATACTCGATTTTGTTTTTTGGAGAATCAATGCAACAGCCAGCGTGGCAATTGCATTTCCACCAGAAATCCCGAAACTGCTCAACAGCGCCGGACCAGTCAAAATAGGTGCGTGGAAAAGTAATGCCCACACCGTATTTGAGATCATCGATCCCACGAAAACGCCACGCCATGCCGCAGTTCCCCAAATCACCGCAGCTCCGCAGGCAACTCCTGCAGCCGGCCATATTAGCACTGTTTTAAATCCCACGATAGTTAATAGCGCTGTTATAGAATAGAGTAGAATTATCGGAAGATCTACGGATACTATTTGTTTCATAAACGGTTTTTCGCCATTCACACTTTGCTCCTCGGAAAACAACCACTTGCGAAAGAGTACTTTTCTTTCACAGACTAACCATATGATTACAAGAAGGTCATCTCTACAGTGTACCGCTAAATCAAAGAAAGAACAACCGTTTGATCGTTCAATAATTCGCAGAATTGTCATTATTAAAGCATATAAGAATTCTAAAGGAGTAAATGTAAGGGGAAATGAGTATTACACTGAATTGAAGAGTTATTGAAATTATGGTGTGACATGATAGATAAAGACGTTGCGTATTTCGCGATAAGTGATACTTTGGTAGCGAGAATTGTTCGTGAATAATCTGAGAGATGATTCAATAAAAAATGGGAAGTTCCCGGCCGGAAACTTCCCACGAAGATCTTACGTAAGAGCTGCGCTTATACTGCTGGAACGACACTAACATATTTTCTGTCAGCTTTGGTGCGGAACTCTACAGTTCCTTCAGCCTTTGCAAACAGAGTATCATCACTGCCTTTACCTACGTTGGTGCCTGGGTGTACTTTGGTACCACGCTGACGGATAATAATCGCGCCCGCTTTGATAGCCTGACCACCATACACTTTAACGCCGAGCATTTTGGCTTTACTGTCACGACCATTGCTGGTAGAACCTTGTCCCTTTTTGTGAGCCATTTAAATTCTCCTCGGAATTACGCGTTAACCGCGGTAATCTTGATTTTAGTGAAATCCTGTCTGTGACCATTTTTGCGCTTGTAGTCTTTACGACGGTGTTTTTTCATTACAAGCACTTTCTGGCCACGACCATGCTCAACGATCTCGGCGGTAACTGATGCACCTGCAACAACCGGAGTACCAACTTTAATCGTATCACCTTCTCCAACGAGAAGTACACGGTCAAGAGTGATCACTGATCCTGCTTCGCCATCTACCAACGGAATCTCAAGCACATCGCCTGTGGTAACTTTATACTGAAAGCCACCCTGTTCAACGATTGAAAACATCGTGCTGTTCTCCTTAACGGAACTGTTTTTATCCAAAAAGACGTTCAAATATACCAAAAACACACAGGAAATACAACACTAAATGTGTTTTTCCGTAATCACCGTGTTTTGGCCGATAATTCGCACTTCAAATTCATCCTGTTCGAGGTCATTTTCGACCGTGATTCTCAGTTTAAATTTGTGTGCCTCTTCGAGCTGACGGATCATATCACCTTCATTTTGAAGAAGATAATCTGCAACAGCCTGAGATACTGAAATATTCAGGTGCTTCGGCAGATTCGAATCGGCTTCGGCGCGGTGAAGCCAACGTTCAATTCTCGTTGAAACGGTTGCCGGAGAGAAAACTCGACCGAGACCGTTACACGAAGGACAAACATTGGTCAACTGCTCTTGAAGTTCTGGACGAACGCGTTTCCGAGTCACTTCCATCAAACCAAACTTCGAAAGAGCTGTGTGCGACGTTGTTGTCGGGTCTTTTTCAAGAAGTTCGTGCATGAGATTTTCGACTTTGCGCTGATTCTTTGGATTGCGCATATCGATAAAGTCAATTACGATAATTCCACCGATATCGCGAAGACGAAGTTGACGCGCAATTTCATAACACGCTTCAATGTTTGTCTGGAAAACGGTATCTTCAAGATTTTTATCACCGGTATTGCGGCCAGTGTTGATATCGATTGCGAGAAGTGCTTCGGCGTGGTCAAAGAACAGATAGCCACCATTTTTCATCCACACTTTTCGTTTCAGCGTGCGATCCAGTTCGCGTTCAATGTCAAACGCATCGAACAATGGGATTTCACTTTCGTAAAATGCCACGCGTTCCACCATGCCGGGCGAAAACTTTTCGAGATATGCAATAATTTCATCGTAGTCATCTGAATCGTCAGTGATAACCTCTTCGACTTCATCGGAGAAAAGATCGCGAATCACCTGAGTCGTAATGCCGCGTTCCTTGAAAAGAAGTTTTGGCCCGTTCCCCGTAAGAGCTTCGCGCTGAACCTTTTGCCATTCGAGAACGAGTTCTTTCAACTCTGTGAGAAAGTGTTCACGCGGAACTTCGAGACCGATTGTGCGAACAATACAGCCGAGCCCCTGAGGTAGCATATCGCGAACCATTTTTTTGATTTTGCGACGAGCATCTTCGTCATCTGATTTTTTCGACACCCCAATGAGATTCGAATCGGGAACAAGCACCACAAAGCGTCCAGCAAGAGAAATCTGCGTTGTCACCTTAGGACTTTTGTTTCCAATCGGTTCTTTAGTGATCTGAACAAGAATCTGCTGACCCTCTTCAAGTACCGTTTCAATAGGAACTCGCGCGATTCGACCACGTTTATTTCTATTGCTGCGATCGAGTTGGCGTTCATACTCTTCAAACACTTCGCTCTCTTCGTCAGGCATCGGAAGAAGCGATGGGTCGATATCAGAAATGTGAAGGAACGCGCTTTGGCCAGTGCCAATGTCAACGAAAGCCGACTGAATGCCCGGAACGATCTTGTCGATACGGCCGCGATAGATATTGCCGAGAGTACGAGTGTTGTCTGGCTGTTCAATTACCAACTCAACAACACGAGCGTCTTCGAGAACTGCGGCGCGTTTCTGAGTGGCGGTTGAGCTGAGAATTATCTGTTTTTTTGTCATAGGAACCTATTTTTCTATAGTGTAGAGTTCAACGCGCAAAAATAGATCATTACAGTACAGTAGTGAGACGGGAATCTCCGGGTTTGCACACAACAGCCCACGATTCAACGAAAAAGGCGGAGTTTGCTCCGCCCATTGCGATCAAAATAGCCACCGGAACTCTTCGGAATATCTCGCAAAAGTGATGTAACTCCTACTATTTCAGTTTCAGCGGAATCAGCCCATAGCGAGCAAATAGTTTCTGAAGACGACCGGATTTTTCTAGTTTGAGAAGAGCTGCATTGAACTCTACTACGGAAATTGGCCCACCACGACGAATGATACATTCTCGTTTGTATGAACTATCCGGCGTTTTAGAAATGAATAGTTTTGCGTATCGCTTAGGCTCTTTTGCTTTTATATACGAAAGCAGTCCCGACGAGATCACCCCGATCTCCACTCTTCCCGATTCAACCATAGACAGAACCGCCAGTTCATCACGAACCAAAGTCATTGCATATTTTTCGTATAACTCTTTTTGATCGTTAACATAATTGGCAAAACGGTAGTGGAATCCGAGAACCCCCGCCGTGGGAACAACCCCGACAGATCGAAAATAGGATTGATCGCGCCCACTCTTTTTCAAGGAGATATATGGTTCATCGTAGGCGATAAGCGGATAGCTAATTTTCACACTTCCAGAATCCCACCCCCATTTGCGATTGTCAAAAAGAGCGATATCGACCAATCCTTCGCGCAGTTCGTGGCGCAGACGAAGTGGCGGAACGAGGCGAAACTGAAAACGAAATTCACTCTGTACAGCGTTGAGCTCTTTCACCAGATCTGTGGCCAAACCAGATCCGTCTTCAAATATAATTGGCACTTGCCGTGAATCCACAAACCCGCACACAACCTCAATCGGAGCGGCCAAAAGAACCATCGGAATCACCAGAATCATGCAGAATAAGCGCATAGAACCCCCCAAATCATCGTCCGTTTCGCACAGTATACCCGATGTCGCGCAGAGACGCACGGTTTTCCCTCTTCGGAATGGAAATTTCTAGCCGCGAGTGCAACTTTCGCAGGCTTTTAGCCATCCATTCGCGATGCACAGCACAAATTATAAGCCTATAGAATAATTTTTAGACTAAAATAGCTACTTTCTTTTCTGTATATTTATGAATCATTCGAAATAACATATAAATCAATGCAATATATTAATATTTCTTTGTAAAACAAAGATACATTACAACTATATAGATATTTTTCATATGAAAAAAGTACATAGTATAGAGATGTATTTATACATAATTCAGAATTATCTATTTCATAAAAGGAATTACGTCTCTATTTATAAGAAATATTTCTATTTGTATAAAAAATTATTTCATATCTTCATTATTTTACTCTCAGGAGAGGCGAATTGATCGATTTGTCGGGCAGAAATGGTTCTTTTGCCGGTAGGGAGGAATCTTTTCTGAAAATTGCATACACATTTGCCGCAAAAGGGTGTTCTTTCACTAAAAAACGCTCAGGGCATGAACGTATTTTAAAAATTGTGCTGCTAAACGACCTGCTTTCCCGTTGTCGCCGCTTGTTTTTAGCAATTCCCATTGTTTTCCGCCACAAAACTGAGGATTTTCATGCGCTATCGAATCTGGATTCCCCTTTCTGCGATACTTTTCTCGCTGGCTCTCTTTGCCACGGCGCGTTGGTATCAGTCGGATGCGGTTCAGAGTGCGATTCGTCATTTCGTAGAAGAAAAAATCGCCGCCGGAACCAAAGGATCGGTGCGCATTGGTTCACTGCGACTGGGAATTCTCGCCATTACTGCCGGTGATATCGAACTGGCGATTCCCAAAAGTGGAATCGATCTTACGGTGGAAAAAATCCGCCTTGGATTTTCACTGGAAGCGCTTTTGAAACGAAACTGGAGCCCCGCCGAACTCATCGACCGAATCACCATTATCAATCCCACTCTAACGGTAACTCTTCAGGAAAAATCTGACGCGGCGTTTCCATCGTTGCGAGTAAGAGAGCTTGTTCCCTTTCGAACAGCTCGTGTGAGAGGAGCCCGAGTAACCGTTTTTTCTCAATCAAAAAGCAAACTAATCGCCGTGAATGGATTGAACGGATCGATCGATCGGCAGGGAAATAGCGCGGATCTTTTGCTCGACGGGGCGGTGGGATCGTTCACCGAAAATGTTTCACTCTTTTATCATCTCTCGGACACGATCAGCGAACGGCATCTTTCCCTGCGAGTGAAAAATCTTGCACTTCAGCAGATCGTGCCAGTTCAATCAGCCGGTGTGCGAGGAATTCTCAATGGATCGTTCGAATGCGACTTTCGCTCAGGAGGGTTTCCTCACAACATTATCCCCGAGGGTCAAATCACGGTGGAAAAACTTCAAGTTAAAAAGGATAAATCGATTCTTTTGACAAACGGTTCGATTCTTCTCGTGGCAGAAAATGGCGCGATTAGAACGGAGCGCTGTTCTGCGGAGATCGGCGGAGGATCGGTGCGCGGCGCGGCGGAAATCCTTTTAGAACCAGAGTCGATCAGCGCCGTGGGAACCGCATCGATCACTTTGGATGGCCGGAAAAAACCGATTCCGCCGTTCACCGACATAACCGGTTCTGCGAGATTGACCTTTGCGATTCCTTCAGTGCTGGCACCAGCCGTTTCATTCGATTTCAAAACCGCATTGACCGTTCAGAAGGAGGAAATTTCCGCTTCAGGAGAGGGTTCGTTTAACGACAAGACGGTTCAGATTCGTTCGGCAAAACTGTTCACGCGATTTGGATCGATTGAGGGAAATGCTCTCTATCGGGAAGGTTCAACGCGAGCAAACGGTTCGGCACAACTCGCCTATGCAATCAACAGCCAGTACCGCATCGATGGCACGGTTCCATTTCGAGTCGCTTTCGCAAAAGGGGCAACGGTTCCCACTTTTTCACTGACCTGCGCCGATCTTGTGGTGACTACGCCGCAAGGAGTCGTCCCCGTTCCTCCCGTGACGGCACAATCCGCCGGAAAAGGAGCCACGGTTCGCCTGTCAAATCGGGAAATGAGAGCTGATCTGACGATAGACGAGCTAGCAAATCCGCTAAAATCCTACCGAGGTTCGGCAACTCTTTTCCCCGAAGGAACCACGCGGGCTCTTGATCTAGCGGGGAAATCGGGAATACTCTCTTCGGGAACGGCCACGCTTAATTTCACGGGAAAAAACGGCATCACCGCATTCCACGGATCGGGTTCGGGAAAGAGTGGTCATGACCATTTGTCTATTTTCGCGAGCGGTTCTTGGGGCGGTAAACAGAATGCCGTTTCGATAGATCAAGGTGTATACAGTCGCGACGGCTACGATTTTCCGTTCACGGCGAATCTGACAGAAACTAAGCGAGGATGGGAAACGGAAATCGCCGCGGTGAGTGGAAAGTTTATCGCTCAAGGGGTGATCTCTTCAGATTTCGATTCGCTCACCGCATTCGGCGCGAACATCGCCAAGAGCGAACTGGATCAACTAAACGCCTTTTTGCCGGAGTCAGATTTCCCGATCAGAGGAGGAACCGTTTCGGCGTCGTTTTTTGCTTCCGGGCCGATGGATTCGCTCAAGGTTGATGGATTTGTCGATGTGGATGGCTTTGCAATCGGCGGACTCGATTCGATTCGCACATCGCTAAAACTTCAGTGGTTGGCAAATCGTGGGACAATCGCTCCGTTTAGCGTTACCCGATATCGCCAAACACTGGTGACTAGCGACTCCATTTTCTTTGGCGACACAGTTCGGGCCAATCTCGAACTGGTGCGCTTTGACATGGGGAAATTCCTCGAAGGGCAAGAAGGAGTGCCAGTCACAGGGATCGCCAACGGTTCGATCACGGTCGATTCGCGAGGAGTTACCATTGTAGCACAGGCGCCACAAATTCGCCGTGGTCCGCTAATTCTCGATTCGATCTCGGCACGGGCCACCATTGCAAACGATACTCTTCGCGTTTCGTCGTTAAAATTTACTCATTTCAAAACTGATGCCGAGCTGACACTCGCGGCGCCACTGAAAAATCGCCACACGGATACGCTCACCTTTTCTCTCCGAGCTCGTGGCGATCTACTCGGATCGGCGGGGCAGTTCAAGGAGTCGCCCATCGGCGGCACCGGCAGCGGAACGATCAGGATGGATGGATCAGTGTGCAACGGCGAATGGCAGTTCACCACCGCCCGCCTGCTGATTCCTGACGGATCACTCGCAGTCTACCCCTATGTTCGCGGAACCGTGGATCATCTCTACGCCGATCTAAAGCTAATCCGCAACGATTCGATCGCACTCACCGCTCGAGGGAAAATCGGTGGACGAGAAGCGGTTATCAAAAACGATTACGCCATCGGGCCACTCAAGCCGATGCTCTTTGGCGATATCAATCTCGGCGTGATTCGACTCTACACCGAAGAGGGCGGGATTCCTCTTTTCATTCCGGGATTCCTTGAAAATCGCAAAGGAAACGTCGGGTTTATCGAACTTGCAGGTAAAGATTCGATTCCGGCGGCAACACTTTCAGGAACACCTCCAGACGATTTCATGGCCACGGCGACACTACTCCTGCGAAAAGCGGAAATCACGTTCCCGCTCCTTCAGGATGTGGAGTGGCCCTCGGATTTCGACCCGTTCCCCATGGTGGGATTTGATCTCGATGTCCAAGCGGCAGACCGCAGTATAACCTACTTCTACCAATTGGGAAACCAGAAAAAACGGAGAGCCTTGCGGCTCATTGAAGCGAATATTGACCCGTCGTATACAATCGGGGTTCGCGGGCGGTATCAGGATGGAGATTTCCGTGTCACCGGCGGGATTCGGGCGTACAAAGGATTTCTGTTCTACGGAAAACTGTTTGATCAGAATTTTGAACTAGGGCTCGACTTTTCATCGGGAAAAGTTCAGGGTGAACACGATAATCTTCCGGTGATCTGGGCGAGCGCCGAAACCTACTCCGATTCAAACAGACTCGATCGTTCCGAGGTTGTTCTCATGACAAAGGATCCCAAAACGGGAGAACTGGTTCGCCGCGGAAGGCTTATTGATCCGGTGGTAGTTCCCGCTTCTGGCATTATCGATGAACAGCGCGACCAAAATGATCAGAGCGCCGAGTTTTACCGATCCACCGGACGCGATATTATCAGGATCGAAGGAGCAGGTTCAACGATCACGGGTATAGGGGATGTATATGTAAATAGCTTTTTGTTCAACTATTGGGGACGACGACTCGCGCGCAAACTCAATTTCGACCTTTTAAGAATCGAAACCTCCGTTATGAGCAATACATTTAACTATCTCTACGATTCTCAAACCGATTCCGCATTTCAGGGAAAGTGGACTCACCTCGCGCTAGCAAACACGGGACTGACCTTTGGCAAGTACATCGCAAATGATCAGATTATGATCAAGATGCGGTCGCAGCTCAGTTCGGTCAAGGACACGTTGCTAGTCCCCGAACTAAAACTAGGGCTTGAATATCAGCCACTGCGCTATCTCTGGATGGATCTCAACTACGGCTTGAAAAAAGATCTTGAAACAGCGGGAATTATCCTCAACCCCGAAATTCGCATCCAACTTCGCATGCCGTTTTCTCGGCTGGAAAGTGCCGTAAAAAATCGTTGATCACACACGCCATTCAATAATTCCTTTGTTTTGGACACACAAAATAGCGTATTTAAATCACTGAATACATGCAAATTAGGGAGCATTACGGCTGTTCTCAACAACTAACATGTCTACATTTTTTCGAAAAATCACAATTTATGTTTGTAAAGTCACTTTTCCTATTGTATTATTGGGCGTAAATTGAACATTAACGAACCAATACAACAATTTTTCGGAGGTTTCTTTTATGAAACGTATGATTCTTTCTGCTTCGGCTATCGCTGCTCTCGTAATGTTTTCAAATGTTTCTGCGCAAACTGAAGAGGCAACACCTACAGTGCTTTCGAGCATTGGCTGGTATGCAGGTGCTGGCGTTTATACAAATTCTACAAAAGCGTCATCGTCTCTCAATGGCGACAAAGCAACTCTCGAAACTGCCGACTTGATTGATGCAACCACAGGTATCTTGACCGTTGAAATGAAACTTGGCGAACACGACGACATGGGTACTGCTTCTGACGAAAACGACGATTCATGGCCTTATGTAACCCTCGCAGCACCATTGATTACCTATGAAGGTGACAACGGAGAAACTGCCGTTAATCACTACCTTACAAATTCTGCAAAAGTAACAATCACGTACAAAAGTGATGCCGATGTGAAAGTTATTCTTCCACTTCGCGATGGAGAAACATCTCTGACTGCGGACAATGATTACTCGACTGTACTTGCATCTTCTGCAGGTGAAGAAAAAACTGTAGATCTCATGTTGGACAACACAACATTCAAACAGGAAGCTGACTGGGGTACAATTGTAGATTTCGACAAATCAAAAATGAACGTGATTGAATTTGCACCAACTACAGAAGGTTCAACGGTAAAATTGACTATTTCTGCAATCAGCATTGATGGTCTCGACGAAGCACTTCCAATTCGTGACATCAAATCTGTGGACTCTGCTCGTAAGCTCAACGGTTCAATCGTAACCGGTATTTCGAAAAAAGGTCTTACGCTTAACGTTCCTGCAACTGGCGCGTATACCGTTTCTCTTCTTGCTGCAAACGGACGTCTGATCGAAACAAAATCAGCTCAGCTTACTGCGAATACCGCAAAAGAGATTTCTATGAACAACACCACAAATGGTGTATACTTCGTAAAAATCGAAGGCAACGGGATCAACATGACAGAAAAAGTTTCACTGAAATAATTCTGTTTCTCCGCTCTCAGTAACGGCATCGATGATTCATCGATGCCGTTTTTTATTTCATCTTTGGATAAAACTACTACTTTCTTGCAAAGAACCGATCATTTCACTGCATCCCACGCTACCAAAGTGATAAGGCAGATGCTATTTTCCGACGGTTCTGTTTTTCACGAGGAAAGGTCACCATGGATATAACAATAGTAGTACCGCTTTTTAACGAAGACGAGTCATTGGTCGAACTGCATCGCCAGATCGCCGAAACACTTCAGCCTCGTAGACTTTCGTACGAAATTCTTTTCATGGATGATGGTTCCACTGACAACTCTGTTCAGGTGATTGAAACTCTCTCCCAAACTCACAGCGAAGTAAAGTTAATCAGCTTCGGCAGAAACTACGGCAAGTCAGCAGCGCTCGCGGTGGGAATCGAAGCGGCCCAAGGCGATGTTATCGTCACCATGGATGCGGATCTCCAGGACGACCCTGCAGCAATTCCAGATATGCTTGCCAAATTGAACGAAGGATGGGATCTCGTTTCAGGTTGGAAACAGAAACGCCTCGATCCGGTGCTCACGAAAAATATCCCGAGCAAACTGTTCAATACGGTGGTCTCGAAAATGTCTGGTGTGACACTGCACGATTTCAACTGCGGATTTAAAGCATATCGTCGCGATGCTGCAAAATCACTAGAAATCTACGGCGAACGCCACCGGTTTCTTCCCGTGCTCGCTCACTGGAACGGATACAAAGTCACCGAAGCACCAGTGCCTCACCGCGCCCGTCAGTTCGGTGTGTCAAAATTTGGCATCAACCGTTTTTTCAACGGTTTTTTCGATCTCGCCACACTTCTATTTCTACGCAAGTACATGCGCAGTCCACTTCACTTCTTTGGCTTGATCGGCATAATTCTCATGTCGATAGGCGTTGCAATCAGTGCGTGGTTCGGAATTGATTGGCTTGTGACAGGCTCCCTTCACATTCGCCCCCTGATGCTTCTCGCGATAACGACAATGATTCTTGGAATGCAGTTTTTCTCAATTGGTTTGCTCGGTGAAATGCTCACCAACATGAACAATCGACATAACTATCTCGAAAAAAGACGAATTGGTTTCGGGGGATAGGTTTGATTAAAAAGAGTCGTTCTCACATTCGCCACAAAGCCGGAACGACCGGTAACTACAAACGAATGCACACGTATATGAATCGGGCAATTAAAGTTCCCGATCGCGGGAAAATCCGCATATTCTTAGTGCTACTTCTCATTGCCGCCGCAGGCAAAGAGGTGCTCTCCTTTGTGGTGGATAAAGTCGTGCCTTCGCCGGAAAAACGAGTTGCGATACAGGCTGAAAAAATGAACCGACTCGCCCTCCTTTCGGGGAAGAAAAAACCCGAAAAAACAGTTCAAGCGCGATGGTTCAAATACGATGACCTCATAACCACGATCGATGAGCATCCGCCAACACTGCAAGCAGAAATTGATACGGTGGAGTGGAAAAAGAGCAAAGTCATTCGGTATTTTAGTATTGACACAGCCTTACAAAACACCGGCGAAAAACTCATGAAACGACATTCTCCAAATC
>JAIFMU010000240.1 GCA_020048285.1 bacterium
CTGTATAGTTTCTTGGCGTAGGAACCGTAAAACTACAATAGGGAAACCCCTCATTTCTCTTTTATACCATTTGCCGTTTTGGACAGGAATGGTATTTTGTATAAACAATTTACTGCGGGGAGATCACTATGTATACCATTCACGTCGATCCTATACAGAACCAAATGAAAATTAAGATTTCCGGAACTATCTCTCTCGCTGAGGCAAAAACTGCCAGTGTTCTTATTCGCAACAAGCTGTTTGAACTCGCACCAGGCGCCGTGGTCATTGACGATCTCACCCAGTTCCAAATGTCCGATCCGCGCGCAGGGCTCTATTTACAAGGAGTGCTGAAACTGTTTGTTGAACGGGATGTGCGAGCGGTGATTCGAATCGTGGGGCCTTCTAAAATGGCGATTGTCCTATTCTCAAAATTTTCGCAAATTTTTCAAGGGCAAATTCCGATTCACTATATTCCTTCAGTAATGCACGTGCCGGCACTTCTTGAACAAATCTCAGCCTAAAAAACATTTGGCACCATTAGATTTAACCACTACCCTGTATCGATCTCTACAAATGATGTTCGAATTTATAATAAAATGGCTGTTTCCACAACCGCTATTTGACACCCCACTTTTTCAGGATTTTCGCCACAGAGCCATCGGCAATGGCCGTGGCAAGGGCAGCATTGAACTCTTTTCTAATTGTATCAGACCCGGCATACTTTCTCGATACAAGCAAGTGAAGTCGGCTATCCTCTTCGATTTTCGTTGATGTACCAAACAGATCCTTCTGATTCGGATAGAGTTTTCTAATAATCTCCCATCCCACTAATTCATTGCATTCAAACAGATCGATTCGCCCAGCGTACAGTTTCTGAATATTCTGTTCATCTCCGGGAAGATACTCCACGTTTAGTTTTGCCTTACGGAAATTTTCTTCGTACCAATACCCGATCGAACCACCCAATCGATATTTCTGCAACTCTTCGAGTTTTTCGTAGGCCAATCCCTGAGGGAACGTTTTTTTCATAAAGAAAAAACGACCGGCCGAGTTCAAAATCATATCAGAATAGTTATATTTCTGCAATCGTTCTGGCGTCTGAACATAGGGAAACGAAGCAAATACTTCACCACCAATCACTGCATCTTCAGCCCGTTTCCACGGAACAAACTGGAACCGTGGTTCATAGCCCGCTCTTTTGAACACCATGGTGACAATCTCCGATGCAGCTCCATAGGACGGAAGATTTTCCGATGTGAATGGCGACCATTCACCAATGGCGAGTTTTACTATTTTAGGCGACAAGGCAGGGATCGCTTTCACACTATTTTTTGCCTTACCTGATTCTGATTGTTTTGGCAAAACTCTTGGCTGATCAACCGCTGCGGATAAAAGAGATGCGATTACAACAAGCAGTACTGCTATTTTGAGCAATTTCATGGGGTACTCCTTTTTCTTCACGAATAGAGAGTGTACCCCAAATCAGCCAATTACTCAACAGGAAATTCTCAAAGCTGAAAATTCAACACCCCGTTGAACCGAATCACCGTTCCGTTCACTAGATTGAACAAATCACGATCTATTTTGAAAGCCACAAGCATAAAGCCACAAGCTGCAAGTAAAAAACGCATTTTGCTTTTGGCTTGAGGCTTTAAACTTGAAACGTGAAACTTTCTTAAAGGATTTAGAATGCCGAAAATTGATCTCTGGGACAACGCTCCCTATGTAGTTGCAGACATGTCACTGGCTGACTGGGGACGTAAAGAACTTGATGTTGCCGCTCACGAAATGCCGGGCCTTATGGTTTCTCGCAAAAAATTCGGACCATCAAAACCACTCGCTGGTGTTCGTATCATGGGTTCACTTCACATGACAATTCAGACAGCAGCACTTATCGAAACGCTCAAAGAACTTGGTGCGGACGTTCGTTGGTGTTCATGTAACATTTTTTCTACTCAGGATCACGCGGCTGCGGCAATCGCTGCAACGGGAACTCCAGTGTTCGCTTGGAAAGGCGAAACGCTCGAAGAGTACTGGGATTGTACATGGAAAGCGCTCTCTTTCGAAGGCGGAAAAGGTCCTCAGCTTATCGTTGACGACGGTGGCGACGCGACTCTTCTTATCCACAAAGGATATGAGCTCGAAAATGGTTCGAACTGGGTGAACGAACCTGCGTCTTCACACGAAGAATCAGTGATCAAAGCTCTTCTTAAAACTGTTCATGCAAAATTCCCAACTCACTGGCATAGCGTTGTAGCTGAACTCAAAGGTGTTTCAGAAGAAACTACCACCGGTGTTCACCGTCTGTATCAGATGATGGAAGCGGGAACTCTTTTGATTCCTTCGATCAACGTTAATGACTCAGTTACCAAATCGAAATTCGATAATCTCTACGGCTGTCGCGAATCACTTGTTGATGGTATCAAACGCGCTACCGACGTAATGATCGCGGGTAAAGTAGCGGTTGTTTGCGGATATGGCGATGTCGGTAAAGGTTCTGCGAAGTCACTTCTCGGACTTGGTGCTCGCGTGATCGTAACTGAAATCGACCCGATCTGTGCACTTCAGGCTGCAATGGAAGGATACGAAGTGTGTCCTGTTGAAGACACGCTCGGTCGTGCGGATATTTATGTAACCACAACGGGTAACAAAGATATTATCACCGCGGCTCACATGGCGAAAATGAAAGATCAGGCGATCGTTTGTAATATTGGTCATTTCGACAACGAGATTCAGGTTGCTCAGCTCGAAGCGACTCCGGGAATCGTGAAAACCAATATCAAACCACAGGTTGATAAATACACCTACACCGATGGACATGAAATCTACCTTCTCGCTGAAGGTCGTCTTGTGAATCTTGGCTGTGCAACTGGTCACCCATCGTTTGTAATGTCAAACTCGTTTACCAACCAGACTCTTGCTCAGCTTGATCTCTGGGAAAATAAAGACACGTACAAACCGGGTGTGTATCTTCTTGGTAAAGACCTTGATGAAGAAGTAGCTCGCCTTCACCTTGAAAAGATCGGTGTAAAACTCACTGTTCTTTCTCAGGAACAGGCTGACTATATCGGCGTTCCGGTGAATGGTCCGTATAAGGCGGAACATTACCGGTACTAATCGTTCGGGCGATCGCAAATCGCCCCTACATACATCGAATTGTAGGGGCAGGCCTTGTGTCTGCCCGAAATGAAAGATCCTCCGGTTTCGGGGGATCTTTTTGATTTCCACCGCTCAAACACCAAAGAGTATTTTACCCTCATCAAAGGTGGAATCATGGTAAAACGCAACGAACAGTATCAACTCAAGGAAGAGATAGTAAAACGACTTCAACCTATCGGTGCGGAGAAGATCATTCTCTTTGGAAGTTACGCCTATGGAACTCCGACAGCAGACAGCGATATCGATCTCTGTATCGTAGAAAAAACGGTGAATTCGAAAATTCGAGAAGCCATGCGAATCGACGAATTGCTCGATGGTCTTCCTGCAAGCCGTGATATTATTGTTACCAGTTCCGAAGAGTTTGCCTTTTATTCCACTGAATATGGGTCCGTGTTCAAGGATATCGCCGAAAATGGAATTGTCCTGTGGAACTCCTGAAACAGTATCAGATACTCTTTCAAAAGGGATCGGTCGACCTTCGCGCCGCAGAAAATCTCTTCCACGATTTTGAAAGCGGTGATCTTGAACTCGATCTAGAAGTGATTCTCTTTCACTGCCAGCAGGCGGCAGAGAAGTTTCTGAAAGCACTGTTGGCGGTTCATCAAATTCACTGTACAAAGACCCATAATCTCCGCGACATACTCACTCTTGTGAAAAACGCCCACATCGCAGTACCCTCTGCCATTGAGGATCTTCTCCCCCTAACATTTTTTGCGGTTGAAGGTCGATATGGAATAATTCATGATGATCTTGCTGACACTTCGCGATATTTTCAGATTTTGAATGAACTGAAAGTAATTGTACAGAATTCAGTTCAACCTATTTACCACAGTTAAAACTAATGCCGCAGTTAGCGGCCGGTGCCGGTCTTCCTTCCAAACCGCTTCCTGTCCCAGCGGCTTTTTTGGTCGCAAGCGCCCTTCAAAAGCTCGCGGGCCAGTGGGCGGTTTGTTCAGGTGATACCGTCACCAATGCGCGCACCACCGACTTACCTTCGCTCCATCTTCATCGTGTATAGTCTCAAGGTTGTTGAATAACAGACTTTTAAGGCGGACAAATGAAACGCAATCGGTGGGCGTGTTCGCGTGAGTGGGCAGAAGGGGCCGAAGGCGTGCTGTATTTCAGCACCGAGCTTGCGAAGCCCTGGCAGCACACGGCGGTGAGGGTTTGCCGAACCGACACGCCCAAAAACAACGTAGCCATCCACCAAAACAAGTGAGAATAGCTATTTCACCCAATAGGTGAATGGAAAAACTGACTATAACTATAATAATACAAGGCATGTAACCTAAGAAAAGGAAGTCCAACTGCGGAATGTAGGATTAACAAAATCCAGAATAAAAAATGCCCGGCGAATCTCTTCACCGGGCATTTATGAAACCTTGTTAAATCATGTTATCGCTGAACACCAATCATGGTCTTGAACATCTGAACCGTTCCGTCCGGTGCGGTCACCTTGAGTATGGCAACATAGGTTCCGCTTCCTACTTTGATTCCGCCTTTGTTGCAGAGATCCCATTCGATCACTTTTGATTCGCCCAGAACAAGTGACTGTTCATCGAGAAGGTTCCCCTGAACATCAAAGATCGAACAGACAGCTTTCCCCCGGATCGATTCGGGAACCGCAATGGTCACCGATTCGGTTCCCGCCAAAACGGGATTGGGAACAGTAGTGAAATGGATTGAAGGAATCTTTTTCTCCGAGGTGGTAATTGCCACTGCTGGGTCAACCACAATAATCATGGTCACTAATCCCGAAGTCAAACGGCCATCGCTTGCCATGATCGACACGGGAAGATTCCCTACAAATCCTTTGGCAGGAGTCACCACCGAACCGACCGCCGAATAGTTTGATCCGGGAAGAACCAAAATAGAGAGAGTGTCGTTTTCCGGATCTTTGGCGTTCGTCATGGTGGGAAGAATCGCATAGGAAGCGTTGATCCCGATTGTCTGAAGTGTGGCAGAACTCATGGTGGGAGCACTGTTGTTTTCCGTCACCGTGATTGTCATGTTCACAGGTGCAGTTGTATCGCAGAGAGTTGCAATCTTTACCGGGACCGTGAGCGTACCAAAGAAGTTGTGCTTTGGGGTCACCGTGGTTCCTGAAACGGTGTAGTTTTCACCGGGAAGAACAATCAGGGTCATCGCATCGTTATCCGCATCGGCTCCGTCAGTCATGGAACGGGTCAGCGTAATGGTTTGATCCTCCTTGATTGTTTGAGCAGTTGCTGTGGTCAGCGTCGGCGGCGTGTCTTTGAGAACGGTTATCGTCATGTTCACCGAAGCAGTGGTGTCTGTTTTACTAACGATCCGAACCGGAACAGTAAGTGTTCCCGAAAATGTGGCAACCGGAGTGACCATTGTTCCCGAAACTGTGTAGTTATCGCCCGCACCAACCACAAGAGAAAGTGGATCGCCGTCAATATCATTCCCATTGGTCATGTAGATGTTGAGAGAGACCGGATTTGCCTGTTTGATCGTGCGCGAACTGGCACTGGTAAGGGTTGGAAGGTCGTTTGCCGGAGTCACCTTAATGATCATGTTCACTGAAGTAGAAGTATCCATTCCATCGGTTATACGTACCGGAACAGTGAGGGCTCCGTTCAAATTGTTGTTTGGGGTGATAGTAGTTCCCGAGACGGCGTAGTGGGTACCTGTACCGACTACAAGAGAGATTGGATTACTATATAAACTCCCGCCATCAGTCATGAAAGTTGTGAGAATTATAGGTTGCTCTTCCTCAGTAGTTTGAGAAGTTGTTGATTTCAGGTAAACTGAAATTTTATTTGGGGTTAATTTAGTGTTAGCGGTTCCATCTCCGTGTTGACCATACCTGTTGTATCCCGTCGCCCAGAGAGTACCGTCAGTTTTGAGAATCATCGTGTGAGACAGCCCCACCGTGACAGAAGCAGCATCACTCATAATCTGGATTGGAGTAGTTCTATCGGTCGTTGTTCCATCGCCGAGTTCACCATCTTGATTGCGCCCAGTCGCCCAAAGAGTATTGTCAGTTTTGAGAATCATAATGTGAGCTTCCCCGACCGCAACCGAAGCAACGCCACTCATAACCTGGATTGGTGTAGTTCTGTAGTCCGTTGTAGCACTACCAAACAAATAGTCACTGTTCAACCCCGTCGTCCAGAGAGTACCGTCAGTTTTCAGTATCATCGTGGTAGACCATCCGGCAGAGACTGATGCGACATCACTCATCACTTGCACCGGGGTAGTACGCCCAACAGCGGTTCCATCGCCGAGATGGCCATAATAGTTCTCTCCTACCGCCCAGAGGGTGCCATCAGTTTTGACAATCATCGTGTAATACTCTCCTGCCGATACTGAAGCGACACCACTCATGATCTTAATAGGAGTGGCTTTGTCGACTTTTGTTCCATCTCCGAGCTGACCAGAACTGTTGTATCCTGTTGCCCAAAGGGTTCCGTCAGTTTTGAGAATCATCGTGTGCTTCCCCCCCGCCGAGACTGAAGCGACACCACTCATGATCTTAATAGGAGTGGCTTTGTCGACTTTTGTTCCATCTCCGAGCTGACCAGCACTGTTGTATCCTGTTGCCCAGAGTGTTCCGTCGTTTTTCAGAATCATGGTGTGGCTGTGTCCCGCCGAGACCTGCTTAATCCCTACTGCCGCCGACACCCATGTCGCCATCAGCAGCACCACCGCCCCCGCCACTCTTGCCATTCGTTTCATTCAAACTCCTTTATTTGTATTGTTTCATTTTAAAAGTTCCAAGCCACAAGCCACAATACTCAAGCTACAAGCCCAAGGCCTCAAGAAAATGTATTTCCGCACGCCTCTTGTGGCTTTTTGCTTGCGGCTTGAAGCTCTTATTTTCCATCCCGTTTCTCTTTTCGTATCCGGTAGAGCCGTTCGGTAAAGCCCCCTTCGGTTTCAAAATCCTTTGCCAGTCGCGCCACCTGCCGGTCGAGAAGGTAGCAGGCAAGGTTAATCAACGAAAGTGCCCCGTTAGCCGCAAGGCACGAATACCCCAGTGACTCACACGGACTTTTGGGACTTTCACGGAACTGTCCTGAAGTCAGTGGCTGTCCCTGACAGTCCCGCTGACGCTGATATTCGTCGTGCACCCACTGCCGAAACTGTGCGAGGTTTTGCGGGCGCACACTCTTAAACCGCACCAACACCGGATGATCCGGCGGTAACTGTACCATCCCGCGATGGCGCAGGAAATCTTCGTAGTCCAAGCGAAGTTCTTCGAGACTTGCCCGCGCCACCTGCGTCAATTTGAGCTCGGTCTTTTTGCTTGTCGCCGAAGCCATACTCCCTTCGGCAATGTTCTGAACTCCCGACCGCGCCGCCTGAACCATCTGATCGGTGGTGCGAGAAAAGCGGCTGACGTACCGTTCCACAAACCGCACGGTAACATCGTACACCACCTGAGCGGTCTGAAAGCTTTTCAGATTTCGGTAGCCACCGTGAATCGGGATTAGATCTGCCATAGTTCTCTTTTCTTTTCGTTATTGATGAAGTCGAGACCGGTTAGAATCAGGTCGAACACCGTTAGAAAAAGTGCACTAACCGTTACCTCTCAGGTCGAACACCGTTAGAAAAAGTGCACCAACCGTTACCACTCAGGTCGAACACCGTTAGAAAAAGTGCACCACCGGTTACTTATTAAGTCGCGCCCCAAATATGGCACACATTGATATATTTTAGGGCATGGAAAAACTAAATTTAAAAACAGTAGAAAAAGTCGTCCGTG
>JAIFMU010000227.1 GCA_020048285.1 bacterium
CGCAGGATAGATTAGCATCACCTTCCCAATAAAGATAGCGAAACTGCTTCTGGCCTTTCTTTTCCCCTAAGGCCCCATCAGGTTCTGTCCAGACCGTCCATGATGACGTAGTTGTATCAATGGAAGGGTAAGTGAGTGTGAGAGCACCATTATACTGCAATGTTACTTTCGTCAGCTGCATCGAATCAGGGTAGAGATAGATCGCGGGTTTATAAGGAACAAATTGTTCCCGTCGTTTTCTTTCTGCCTGCTTTTCTAACTTATTATCATCAATGATATTACGATATTCCGGTTTTAGTCGAGCAAAGACAGTGATTTTGCTTTGACCTTTAACCTTAGGAGAGCCGTGACCTTCCCCTTTGGCCCCGATTACCGTAGATACGCTTGGAATATCTCTGTCAATGATTGTGTCTGAAACGGGAAAACAAGGCACAACATGAGTAAGTTCTCTAATAATAGCATCATGCTGTTTTCTTACATTTCTTCGGTCAGAAGCCAACCTCGTAATAAGAATATCCCACGAGTCAAGTGGTGCCACCTGCCCCAGATCTTTTTTCCAAGCTTCTATCCACTTTTTTTGAATAGAAAGGAGATCTGTTGATTTTTTTTCAAAGGTAAATGTCACTAATGTTGGAAAATTGTTTGGGACGAGGGTGTCTGTATTTTCCCATCGCCAATAAGGGTTGCGTTGTTGAGCAAGCGTGTCCTGAAGTTTCTGACTTTGGTCGTTGGCAGTGGCGAAAGAAATGAGCAGAAATAGTAAAGGAAGTAGTTTGGTCGAATTTTTACACATAATATCATCTTTCAAAAAATTATTAAAGTTTCATAGAGTTGGTCATCAGTTCAAATAACTATGGTTACAATGGAACTCGTTCTTATAATCCGTTCTAATCAATATGGATATTCTAAACCGGCACTATTTTACGGCTTCACGCATTGCTGATTCGAGCTTATCTCGAATTCCTATACAATTATCCATAGGCCCCTGTTCTATTTCAAACACGAGCTTCCCAGTGATAACCACTCTAATTGAAGCATATACATATGATTTAGGCCCAGCTACAGAACCCCCTGTATAGAATGTGCAAATTTTTGTCTTATATGCATCATCTCCTTGATACTTAGTACGACGATTATAATAATCATTTTGACCCTTAATCCGCAATGCATCTCCCTTTTTAGAAACTTCAATCCAGTTAACTGGACGATTGATACCATCTTGAGCTTTCGACATCATTGCCCATCCTTCTCGACAATTTGAAGCATCCTTGTCAAATCCAATTAACCATGTTTCCCAGATATCGTAGTTTGCTAATGTTTTTTCTATTTGAGCATTAATGCTATCTTCTACTGGCTCATTTATAATACGATTGTAAAGATCTAATGCTTCTGAATAATTCTCTCCCTTTTTTCCAACTAAGTTGAAGTACTTCTCAATATGTACTTTAGCTTCGCTCCATCGCTTGTTATTTGCTAAACATTTTGAGTAGTGGTATTCCATCTTAGGTGGTAAAGCAACGCCAAGTGTAAATACCGAATTAAAACTTACGATCGCATCACTGTACTTTCCCGATTCGATCTGTTGTGCAGCCAGTTTCAAAAGCCGGTCCGCTTCAATTTCAGGCGGAAGAGCGGCAAAACTTACAGAAATCAGCACTGCAATAGTACTAACGATCATTCCAAACATTCTGTTAGAAAGAAAAGAACTACTGTTTTTTGGAGAGATTTTTTTCATTATGTATTCCTTTATAAATGTCTACAATTTCATTTGTCGGTGTTAGTGAAACATATCCAGAATGTCAGAGGACACCCCACCACCAATGGGCGCTCCGGATCTATTCATATCTTTTATCTTGGCCGCAATTTCGGGATATTGAGAAAGCATACTTTTTGCAGTGGGCATTCCTGGAATTCCTTCATCGGAATACCCATCAATATACGGAGGATATGCCTTTTCATTTCCGACAAAAAGATCGCGACATTCGCAACCACCGGTATTCAATTCTTTACACTCAGAAAGCATCTGTGCGCGATAAGTACGAATTTTTGTGTTTAGAGATGGCAAAAAAGCACTTCCGTACAATACTGTATACCAACGTTCCTGGTACTCTGTGATTATTTCTTGCAAGATCGCCAATTGAGATTCAATCGTAGCACCATTGGGTGGATGTTTTACATTGTAAGCCAGTTCGGCTATGTTCTTACCCGGTCTCATTCTTTTCCACGAATCAATCCATACTGCTCTACACCTCGGTATCTCAAATTCATAGAACTGATGGGCCTGAACAGCTTTAAAGTGTAATAAATCAATATCGACAGTCTCCTTTTTTAGCAGAGCTAGTCTTTCCTTTTTCGGTGTTATTTGTGACAAATACTCATTCTGCTTTTGTTGTAATACTTCTGGTGATGCTGGATGGCTCCCACCGTTTCGAGCAAAATGTGTTTCAGGTGTTTCATCAGTAACTTGCCTTCTCAATTGCGATGCGCTTCTTCCACACGCATTGCAAAACTGTCCTTTTCGCAACTCATCCAGCACTTGTTGCATTTCTGTTTGTAGCGTAAAAATTTCATCTGTTAACTTTTTAATTTCATTCGAATTATCTACGGCTTTTTTCCATCGAAGGTACGATTCATGTGCTTCTCGCGCTAAACCGTCAAGACTTTGGGTTATCTTGAATGCTGCAGGACAACTTGCTTCTGGTGTTATGGCTAATATGGGGTTATACCAACAAAAAAAGAAAAGATTTACAGTAATGAAAACCCTAAATGAAGTGTTTTTCAATTTACCGCAATGTTGAGAATTTGTATGGATTGTCATTAATACTCCCATTTTGACTTAACATTCACATCAAATACATAGAGGACAGGTTAAATGCTCATATTATACTTGACTTGTCAAGTATAATATGAGCGCAGGTTTTGATTGTAAATTTTATAGTATCAATTTTTCTATGGTATCCCTAAAACCTGAATCTCATGGGCCTCTTCGCGCAACGGAAACTGAAATTTATCCACCTGCTTAGCGATGATATCATCAGGAACCTGGCGAAGGCGTTGCTGATTTTGCTTTCGGCACAACTCTACTGGAGACACGAATACTACGAGTTTCGTAAGTGCCTTATAATCATGAGCAATGGTCAGAACCTTTTGGCGAAAATCACGCCGAAGTCCAGTGCTGTCCCAGATGATTTTATCGCCTATGCGCAGACCCTCTTTCAATCGTTCAATTGCAGACTGGATAATTAGCCCTTCATTGCTATGATCTGTTTCACTTCCAAGTATTTCCTTACGAAGCGAATCGAGAGAAATCACTTTACCATCGGGATGTTCTTTAGAAATCCATGTAGACTTACCACTTCCGCTAATCCCAGATGTTAGTATAACCTCGGAGAATTTTTCTCGACGGTCAAAGGAACGAGCAACCGCCTCTGATGGATCAGAAATTGTACCCATACAGAGGTCATGCACTCCTCGCCCAATCACCCACCGCTGAGTTGTTTGGGGAAGATCACTCACGAGATTCGTAAGCTGTTCCTCCCATTCATGGAGAAAACTTCCATCCCAACACCCTATTGCTTTTGCCTCTTCTGCAAATAATTCAAGGTACTCTAGCTGATCTGCCATGTCGTTACATATTCGCCCGCGAATGTCAGCTTGCTCTAACCAATACAGTAGTTTCAAACTCACTTTTCGTGACAAAAGAGCATATTGTGACGGTTTCCCATCACGCAGAACAAGTTGTTTCGGGGTTTGGTGTTCACCGATTAATCCCAAAACGGCGAGGTATACAGATTCAGACAGTTCCAAGCCAGACAGTTGAAGTGCGAGCACCGATCGCCCAAGATCTTCGTGATGTTTTGCTGTTATAGCTTGGCGCCCATGGTGTTCCACTTCTTTCGTTGTATACACTTTCCCGATATCGTGAAATAGTGCTCCAAGCCAAAGTGCTTGCCGTTCCTCATCGGCAAACTGATTTTTCCTAATAATTGAGGAAAGCTCATCAAGAACCATCTGGGTATGAACATGAACATCCCCTTCTGCATGCCAGATTTGATCCTGCGGGGTATCTTTTAGCTGGCGAAGCAGAGGAAAATCGTTACCAAATGTTCGAATAAACTCTGTTAAATTTATTTCATCAACCGCATAAAGAGTTCGCACCCATTCGGTAAGTTTTTTTCGTGACATTGCTTACTTTTCCATTTCACTAAGAATATTCGGAATAATTGATTGATGCTGCCAGTGATCATCAGTTGTCACATGGTTTTTACGAACCCACTTAGCAACATTTTTTCCAAAATCTCCGTAATCAAAACCTTCAGTGTTCCGAACGACAAACCCCTCTTGGTGAACAAGATCCAGCGTCGTGTGCAGCGGTTCAATGACCGATGCATTCCAGGCACCTCTATACAAAACACGAGGCATGGGAAGGCCAAGAAGTTCAGCCCATGCTTCAGTCTCCTGCCAAGAGAGGCATTTATTTTCATCAGTCCAAATTGAGAAGAGGTAGAAATATCCTTGGAGGTTCTCATAGGGAATTGAATGGCGAGCGTACAAATTCTCCCCACATAAGCGCCAACCTTCAGGTATTTCATGAGCAAAAGTGGAGTGAGCACTTTTTACCCAATCCCGCGATGGGTGATGTCGTCCATCAATACTTCGTGCATGGAAATAATCACGGTAGAGAGTTGTGTTTTCCCCATCCATTTTTTCCGTAATAACGACATTCATCGTACTGAAATGGCCACAGTCTGTCAGCGTTTTATCATCAGCCGTTGCACCCGGTGACCACGGAAGATGGGGAGTTCTTGGGTACTTATGTCTAACCATAGTTTTAATTTACCTTTCATATTTATTCTATTCGCAACTTAAACCGTACTCGACGATTTTCTTCATGGCACATTTCGTCCATGCAATCTTCTACATAGGGTTTATTATCTCCATATGAGACGATTGATAAACGAGCAGCTGATATACCTGCGTTCACCAGATATTCAAGAACAGCTTTTGCACGCTTTTCACCAAGTATCATGTTATAGGTTGAAGAACCGCGATTATCGCAATGACCTTCTATCGTCATGGTAATATCTTGTTCACGCTTAAGAATCTGCACAGCAACAGCAAGTTGCTTTTGACTTACTTCCGTGAATTCATAACTATCATATTCAAAATCAATAAATTGTAGACAAGTACGAATTTCGTAATAATGCGCTTCCCACTCATCATCATCGGTTATGACTGCAAGACCACGTGTGGAATCGTTAGCTTTATCCGTTCGAGTAGAATCATAAGAATACAGTTGTCCGTCCTTATCGGGAACTGGTATTGTAGTATTTCCTTTTCTCAAACAACTACATATACTTATCATAACACATAGCAAAAAAAATGAGAGGATATGTTTTATGTTAATACAAGTACTCCTGAAATAATGAATATACGCAACGTTCAAATTGGAACAATTATAATGATCATTTTATTCTTATGCAGAGTCTTACAAATTAGCTTGCATGAGCACACTTCCTAAGATAGACAATCATATAGTCTTAGATCTTTGAATAACATTTAATCATCAGAACTTCGACTATCGTTACCGATTATTGTCCCTCCCCATTCAACGACAGCAAAACCACTTCTTTTGGGACGATCCCAAACTTGTTTAATTGGTGAAATTTTATCGGCACTTTTCATCGGTTTGAACACAACAAAAACCCTGTTGATATAATCAGGTTTTGGGATAATCGTAAGTTCTGCCCGCGCATCATACTCAAGTGAATCGGCTAAATGAATTTGGACATAAGGAACATTATTAAAACGGCAAGCCCAAAAAGAAATAAAATCCTGCTTTTCTGATGAGTTTAGACCCGCTTTTGTTAAATTACTATCAAGATAAGAGAGCAACTCATCGGTCTTTACAATATCAAACCTTCGTTCTAAATCGTATGTATAAAGACCATTACCCTCCCAATAAAGATATCGAAATTCTTTTGAATCCTTACTATTGCCAATCCAACCATCATTATCGACCCATACATTCCAAGAATTATTTTCTTTATTAATCGGTGGATATGTTAAGGTCAACGAGCCATTATATCGAATGAATACTTTGACATTTGTTGATGCTGGGGGATAGATATAAATTGCTGGTTTATAATCATATTGCACTTCTACGTTATCATCTTGAGTGGTATCGAATGGACTAAGAGGTTCCCGCTCAATAGGCGATGCCCCCCCTTTTAAACGCGCCGAACACACTACATACCCTTGAGTGAAATTACTAGGCATCTCTAGTATTTCAAGGAATGCATCATATTCTACAGGAATGTCTAACTTACCAAATTCACTTATAATCGCTTTATGAATCGCATCAGTATTGGAATTTCCACGGTTGTAAATTCGGACAGAAATATTCCAAGCATATTGAGAATCTATAATTGAAAGATCTTTCACCCATTCACGAATCCAATACTGCTGAATCGGTAAAAGCTCAAAGTTTTTAGTGTTAATCCAAAAGACAACACTTGAAGGACAATCTTGAGGAAATCCGCCGGCGGCATCAGGACTTTTCCAATGCCAAAAGTCATTGCTTTTTTCAGCGAGAACATCAGATAACTTCAAATTTGCTGCAAAAAGAGCTATGGCACAAGTGCTTAGTACAAGTAATACTTTTGAATATCGTTGATTTACCCTCATATCGCCCCGACTATTTAATACCTTGTTTCTAGTAGAAAGCAAATACAACGCCAATGCCTTGCGTATCTATTCTATTACACATTAAACAGGTAAAATCGCTCATTTATTTTTTGACCATAGCCTTTTTATACATTTGAGCTCTGAAACCCTGCCGTTTTCTCTACCTAATTTCATCCCATTGCGACTTACATCTTACAAGAACCTTCGATTTATAATACTGTAGCATGATCTGGTCCAATCTGCCATAACTGCCGGCGAGTTTTTGATTGTATGTGCGATGGAGATCTAGTGGTCTCGACGACCGATAGACAAGGTGACTCACGCTTGAGACAATAAGAGAAACGAGTTGTCAAATATAGTAAGTTCATTAGCAGTAGCACGGTTATCTCCAACACTCATCAAAATTTTATGCCTGATTGGTTTTGACATTTCATATCCACAAGAGAATTGTCGTTTCCCACCTGCCCTAGTGGTATGGTGTAAAAAAGGGCATAATTGGAGAGGAGTACTACGCGAGTTTAAAGATACAACCGAAATGAAGTCGACAGCATTTTGTCGAATCATGGCATTGAAATCATGACTATATCAACTGATAGTCACGACCGTTGAATACTGTTCTACCACTAACCCGAGACATAATTCAAGTTCTCTGCTATCCGCTTTTACCAAGTGGGAATCAGCAATTAATCCTGTTGATGCGAAGGAGCGGAGTCGTTCATCAGCGCTTGAGAATGACATCCCAACCGTGGTCACTGATGCAAGCGCAGCATTATGAAATAGCCCAGAAGCTTTTTCATTATCGAAAATAGTGTAAAGAAATTCCAAACTACTTTCAAAGCTACGATCTAAAGCACTAAAGACATTTATATACAAGTGGAGATATACCACCTGAAAGCTTCATCCGATGGCCAGTGATTGAAAAGGTGGTGTTTTGTTGGACGAAAAAATTTACGAGATCAATAGTGATCGTTACAAGATGAGTCGCAATATAGGCTGAGTCAGGTGCTATAATGTTAAGACGATAGCTCTCCTTGTCTCGATATTGTACTGCAAACTGTTCACAGTGTGAAATCTTACCTTGAGATGCTTGATGCAAAATCCTGCAACACTCGGCACCTGATTCCAGAATTATTCAGCACCCTATTCCGGGAACACTCGGCACCCTATTCCTGCGATATTCGG
>JAIFMU010000197.1 GCA_020048285.1 bacterium
AAACGGTGAGAATCTTGTCCTATTGCTACTTTAACCATCTATTATCTCCTCTATTTGTTATTTGATTAGTTTATCGGGATTTTTCCCAATCTGTTGCGGTTCAGAAGTAACTCGACGCTCAAGCTTTTTCAAATCTTCTTCGGCGGGAAGATTTTCCGGAACAATTCCTCGTTCAAGAAGAATCTTTCGAACATGTGAGTTATTCGTAATGTGTTCCGCCGAGATAGCCTGCTCGGTGCGTAAGCTGTTTTCTTTTGTATTAAAGACCGTAATTTCGGTGGCAAAATCTTTCGCTTTTATTGTGATTGTCGGAAGAAAATCAGCCAGTGCCCGACCTTTTGGAACACCTAATTGATCTTTCATTTCCTGTGTTGTTTTTCCGAATAACGCCTTGTCGCCTTTACTGCGAATCAATCCAAAATTTTGGTCATCACCGGTTCGTTCAAAAATCAGTTCCGACAACTCTTTTTCGGAAAGTGTTAGCTTTTGACGCGCCTGAAGGCGTTCCCAGTCGGAAATCCCTTTCTGAATCAGTTCGATTTTACGTGTTTGAAGAGCAAAGTAGTTTTGGGCAAAGGCAATCGTTTCTTTTTGCGAATCGCCATTCTGAGCAATAAGATAACATGCATATCGAGTGAGCATTATATCATCAATTTCGCGTTGCGCTCCTTTGGCTAACTCGATCATTTTGTTGACCTCAACAAAATGATCAACTACCTGATTTCCAGAGAGTTCACAGGCGATCTTCGCTTTAGTGATTACCTTGCCAAAATTTCGCCATTCCGTGTATCCAAGCAGATGTTGAAGTTCACGGGCAAACCAAAACTCGACACCAATTTCGCTCGTTTGAGAATATTCATCAAAATTATCGGTGAACTGTTGAACAATTTCATTTTTCATGTGCGTATCCCTCTCTACTCTTCAGACTCAGACGCTTTGCGGTCAGCCTTGCTCACGATATCTTTTGGTCTGAACTGAATCGCCAATCCGCGAAGAAGATAACGTAAAAGTTGATCACCGCATTTCATGAACTTTTCGTGGCCTTTCTTGCGAGCCATGGCGCCCAGTTCGCCGGTACTTACGTTGAATCCGGTTTTTTTCAGAACAGAAATAACATCTGTGTCTTTCAGGTCAAAAGCGATTCTGATCTTGCGAAGGATCATATTGTTATCAATTCTTTTTGCATCATATGCAGGCGCTGAACCTTCACGGGAACCGCGGCGTTTGGTGATTAGTCCATCGAAAAACTGATGAAGCCATTCGGTTTTGCACGGAAGATATTCCGGTTGTTCTTCGGTCTTGAGAATCTGAACCACTTCGAATGGCGTGATTTTTCCGCCGCCAAGAAGGATCAGTTCGAGCACTTCAGCGTTTTTCAGGTGAAGAGCGTAGCGGATTCCCGTTAATACTTCGTTGTTTTCCAAGAGATTTCCTTATATTTAAAATCATATCAGTTTGAAAATACAATAGTTATTCATCTACAATATCGGATCATTACGTTATTCTGAGTTATTCCATAAATAATGGAGCTGATTTAATAATTTTTGGCTTTCAGCAAAAAGGTAACGGATGCTATATTACCTTGAAAATGTTAATTTGTTCTCGGCATAAATACTCATTAAAATATCAATTATAACAATGACTCACTTTCGCCATAACACTATTCACTTTATTCATTGGGAGATAAGCAAGAATGTACAAACTTTTCGTCAATTGGTTAGAAGAACTTTCAAATGAATTTAAATACATTGAAGATCTTGATTCTCAGGCTAATAAAAATATGCATTCTTTTAGCTGGGAACCTGACCAAATATCCATAAATGATATAATTGAATTCATACAAAGTTGTTCTGATATTGTTTCATCAAAAATCGATTCTAAACCAGTAACATTCTACGCATGGGTCGATGAAATGGCTGGTCAACTTCGTTTCAGTGTAATTTCTTCGTTTCAATCAGACCTCCCTTTTAAATGCAACATTCACATCTCACCAATTTTAGACATCGCAAAAGAAGCCAACTTAATGTTTTCGTCACTTTTCTGTGAAGGAGTTACATCACTTTTTTGTGAAGGAGTGTTGAAAGTTTGGGTTAATAAAATTGACAATTCGATAGAAAGCAAAGTTCATTTATAAAATTTCAATATTAATCCTCTAAACAAGTGGCGACAAAATATTCTATCCGTTAACCCATTTACAACTCCCCCGCCGTCTTGAAATGAACCTTCGCCACCTCATGAAGTTTCGCCCGTCCGAACTTCTCCAAAAACTCTCGGCCCGCGTCTTTTACCATTCCAGCGCCAAGGGGGAAATTCATGTCGTAGGTTTCGTTCATCTTTTTCATGGAGTAAACAAACCGATCGCGAGCGAGAATCGACGCCGCCGCAATTGCCAATTCCGCATCTTCGCCGTGAGTAATCGCCGAGATTTTCAGCCGTTCGAGTCCGCCGGTGGACTGAGTGACATTCTTTTCATCTGCAAACTTATCCACGATTGCATGGATCAGCGGATAGGAGGGAAACTTCGCCGACAGATCCGCCAGAATCCGTCCGTGCATCCATCCAAGCAGACGGTTCAGGTTGCCGATCGAACTGTAGAGATTGTTGTACTTTTCCACCGATGGCGAAATGATCACAAAATGATCAGGCCACTTCTGACGAATCTGGCGAGCCATTTCGGAAATCTTTTTATCATTCAGTTTTTTGCTGTCCCGAATCCCCAGAGCCAGAAGTTCATCCTCCATTTCACGGGTTTCAATGAAAAACGCCGCCGCCGTGAGTGGTCCGAAGAAATCACCCTTCCCCGCTTCGTCAGAACCGATGCGTGGGCGAAATGGTTTTGAGTCATCCCGTTTTTTGTTCATAAACAGAGCGACCAACTCCATAGAAACGGGATTTGATTTTCCCGATTCCACGGCGGAGAATCCTTTTTTGGCAGAAAAATAGAGAGCCACAGTTCCGACAATTCCATCAGAATCTTCACCGGTGATCTGAGTTCCGTAGGGAATCTCTTTTTTCAGACTGAGGATAATCCCGTGTTCTGCGGCTTGTTTCTCGAGAAGTTCTACTCGTTCTTGAAGATCGGGAATTGAAGACCAGATTGTCACTGTATTTCCTTTTTATTCAACGATGCATCGATTCATCGACACACCGTGCGTTATGTTGTTTCAATGTGTCACTGAATGGGTTTCCGTCTTAGCAACGTTGAATTTTTACCGTTGCAATCAACCAATTCCAGACCGAACTGATCGGCAAGATACTCAAAAGTCCGCTTACTATAAAAGAAAATATGAGTCGGATCATTCTTGTAATACCACGCCGAAAAATAGGGCGTCGAATCAAGAAGTTCAGTCCGAAGATAGAGATATCCCTCAGGTTTGAGGTGAGCGAGAATCTTCTCAAACTCTTTCCGTGGAAAACGAAAATGTTCCGACGATTCACAGGCGATTATCAGATCGAACTGACCATCGATTGTTGATAGGCTTTCGTAGTTCGGATCATAGGCCGATGCTTCGATTCCCCGTTCTTTCAGAATTGCGGTCATCACGGCATTTTCACCGGAACCGTAATCGAGCACCCGAAACCCTGAAATCTCGCCGGTTAGTTTTTCAATCGAACCAATCACTCCGGAAAGATAGTTGCGGTATCCGCTATCAGAATCGTTGTTTTCGTGAAGCGCATACCGTTCGAGTTCCTGCGCTTCGGTGAGATGAAACCTCTCGGGAACATGAACGGAGTGGCACGATTCACAGCGGTAAAACCGTTCGATTCCCGCTACCAGTTTCAGTTCTAGCGAAGCGCTTTTTATTACGGTAGTTGGTGATCCGCAAAGTGGGCAGTTATCCATTGAGTACCTCCCGTAGTCGATGCGCGTAGCCTTCGAGCAGTTCCAACATAGCCGCAACTCCGGCGGTCATATCGGTGAGTGGAATCGAATTGAGCCCCACGTTGATCATTGCCGCGAGAAACGCTCCAATCCCTTGAGAATCTTGAAGTGATGATATATGATCAGCATAGCTCTGATAGGCCGCGCGATTTCCCTTGGAAAAATCGAGTAGCGATCCATGCGCAAGCGAAATGCTCTTTTCCAACTCAGTCAATTCTAAACGGAGTGATTCGGGAAGAGTCATTGCGATATCGCGAGTGAGAATCCCCTGAAGGTAGAGCGCATTGGTGGGATTGATCAGTTTTGTCAAATCACCATTTTGAGGAGTCAACTCATAATACCCATTCGCAAGGGACGTTGCAAATGAAGCAGTTCCACCGTTCATCGCTTCGAACACCGCGTCGGATGAGATTGCATTCAGACAGAAAAGCGGCTGATCGCATTCGTGAAGGAAACAGGGTTGTTTCGCGCAGTGCTGATCGATAAATATCAGATGTTTTTCGCCATAGGGACCCGTTTCGACTGGCGATGTGGGCCCGAACAGTGCAACCACTTTCGTTCCAAGAGCGGCGGCTGCATGCATCTGAGCCGTATCTCCGGTGATCACCGTGGAGGCAAATGCGGTAAGAATCGCGGACTCGCGGAATGTTGTTTTTCCGGCGGCGAGAATAGATTTTGGTAGTTCTTGAGCTATAGCATCGCAAAGATCCCGTTCCGAAGGTGCTCCAGTGAGAACCACACATTTCCCTGCGGCGGTCACTTTTTTTCCCAGATCGATCCAGCTATCTTTCGGCCACATCTTCGCTCGGATTGCCGCACCCGGTTGGAACACCACTAATTCAGTGGTTCCATCCCACCCTGCGGCAAGGAGAAACTGCTGAGCTCGCTCACGTTCAAGCGGTGAAGGGTAGAGTTTTGGCGCTGTTGAATCGCCGAAAACTTCGGCAATTCGTTTGTATACATCGATTGCATGGAAGCCATTGCAGGTTCGTTCGTAGGGAATTGCAAAGAGGTAGCGACTCCAGAATCCGTTGACACAATCGATTCCTTCACCGGCGAGTGACATACCGATTTTCTCGGCGGCATCGACCAACGACGCAAGCGCCGAATAGAGTGGATGCTGAGAATAGTTAATAATCTGATCGAACTGGAGCGCATTGAGCGTTTCGATCCATGCTCCCAGAGAAAATGCTTCTACCGGAAATGACTCTTCATCGCGAAGAGCTTTGGCCGATTCACTGCGTGGCATGAGATGAATTTTATCGATATACGGATTATTCAACGCCCCACCTTCGTAGCCCGATTCGACCAGAAAGTGGAGTTCATCGGCGGGATTTCCCCGTTTCAGTGATTCAAAAATCGGCAATGCCATAATGACATCGCCGATATTATTGGGAAGAATTATCAGTCGTTTCACTTAACGCCGTACCCCTTTTCCTGATACGTCCACGACTCTTCAAGCCGTTTCAGAAAGAGAGCAAACCGATCATCTCGCGAGAGTTCGCGAAACTGACCGGTTTTTGTTTCAATCTGATGGAGTTTCAAGATCTGTTCAATTTTCGAACTCGGGGCGTTCATACAGCGCTCCGAGTCAGTTTGCTATTCCAATCGTGCAACACCGGTTGAAAACCGTTATCCACGAGCCATGTACACATTTCATCCACCGATCGTTCATCGGCAATATCGAACTGTTCGTCCGAAGCCTTGTCGGTGTGTTCACCCACTGCCGTAGAAACACCGGCGGAAATCTTTGTCACTCCCAACGGAATTAATCCATTGCGCATCCGCATATCTTCACGAGTGGAAAGGGTAATTCCCACATGAGGAAACAGAATCCTGAAAGCCAGGAGAATCTGCGCGTAGAGTTTATCCGTAATAGGATGATCCACAATCAGATCAGAATTGACAATCGGGCGAAGGCGCGGAATCGAAATCGACATCTCCACATCGGGATATTTCTTGCAGAGATAATCCAAATGAATCGCCAATGCACCTAACTCGCGACGGTAGTCATCAAGTCCGATAAGCGCACCGATCTGAATGGCGCGAACACCTGAAGAACAAGCGCGATCAGGCCCTTCGAGCCGCCAATTGTAATCTGACTTATCGCCATAAGGGTGTTGAACCGCGTAAATATCACGGCAATACGTTTCTTGGTAGAGTGTCAATCCATCGAGACCGACATTGACTAATTCGCCGTACTGATCTTTTGTAAGTGGCCATACTTCCATGGCTACCGACGAAAAGACCGAATCAATTTCGCGGATTGAATCGCGCAGATATTCGAACGTGGTCAACCGCTTTGCTTCACCGGTGAGCACCAAAACTTGGCGGATTCCCGTCGAAGAAATTGCGGAAGCTTCAGCGCGGAGCTCATCTTTGGTCAGTTGCTTGCGAACAATTTTATTATCCGCTTTAAACGCGCAGTAGAGACAGCCGTTTGAACAAAAGTTGGAAATATAAAACGGTGTAAAAACCTTAATGGCATTGCCGAAGAAGAGTTCCCGTTTCTCTTTCGCTTTGACCGCCATCAACTCAATGAGCGCGTAGGATTCCGGCGCAAGGAGCAGAGCAAGATTCTCGGGAGAATAGATCTGATTGCTTTCGATTATGGAACGAGCGCGGTGTTCATCGTACGCAACAGATTGATCTGAAGCGTACCACGCATCGATTCGTTCCAACAGCGATTGGGCGAGATAGGGTTCACCTGCTCGCCGATCGGTTGGTGTTGATTTCGGCATTTAATCCTCCAGGAAACCGGTCAACGGAGATGAAGCGCGAGCTTTTGCTGATTCTGCGGCCATTCCAGCGCGATAAGCATTACGTCCGGCGCGAATCGCATCTTTGAACGCCGAGGCCATAAGTACCGGATCGATTGCACTGGCGATTGCCGTGTTGAGAAGAATTGCCGCGGCACCCATTTCCATCGCTTCGCAGGCGTGAGAAGGGCGACCGATTCCCGCGTCGACGATAATCGGAAGATCGATCTGTTCGATGAGAATGCGGATTAATTCGCGCGTTTGCAGACCGCGATTTGAACCGATGGGCGCACCAAGAGGCATAATCGCTACAGCTCCAGCATCTTGCATCCGGCGAGCAACCGAGAGATCAGGCAGCATATAGGGAAACACTTTGAACCCTTCAGCGGCGAGAATTTCTGTCGCCTTCAGTGTTTCGAGGTTATCGGGAAGAAGATACGCCTGATCGCGAATTACTTCGATTTTAATCCAGTCGCCATACCCCATCGCTTTTGAAAGACGGGCAATCCGAATAGCTTCGTCAGCAGTGCGAGCACCGGACGTATTCGGCATAAGCTGTTTACCTTTGGGAATAAACTGCATCACGGAACTTTCGGGATTGTCGAGGTCAACCCGGCGAAGTGCCACGGTTACCACATCGCATTCACCCGCCTCGAGTACATTTTTGATGATCGATTCATCGCGGTACTTGCCTGAACCGGTAAGGAGACGTGAATGAATATCGACACCGGCAATGGTTAAAATATCATGCATGGAAGCCTCCTCCAACAAAAGATAGAATTTCGAGTTCACCGTCAGCGGGAATCACCCAGCTGTCAAATTCCGAACGTGTTACAATAGCGCGGTTCAATTCAACAACAACGCGATCTGCATTGAGTCCACGTGTTTCAAGAAGTGACAAAATCGTCGTTTCTGGGGCGATCTCCATCACTTTTCCATTCACAGATATCTGCATAGTGTTATCCTTTCTATAAAATCTCGCCTTTTCAGGCAGTGCAATGATTGAACAGACAAAATAGTTTCTATCACTCGGTAAAAACAGAGTTTCCCACTCATGTTTCTCAAAGCGAAGCGCTTAATCGCCATATTATTGAGTAGACAGGGTACGAACTCCCCTATCAAGAGTAAAAACGGGGAAATATCAGAATAAAAAACGGGGATGGAACAACCGTCCCATCCCCGTTTGAAATTGCGAATAGTTCGCTTAG
>JAIFMU010000005.1 GCA_020048285.1 bacterium
GGGCTCATTGTTGTTTGAATAAATTATGTCGGAATCAGCCTGTGAGGAAGAGGGTTTCAAATTTAATTCTCGGTGTTTTGGACAGGAATGGTGAAGAATAGTATTATTACAACAATGTTACAAGAAAAACATTTTCAAATCGAGGTAACTATGAAAATTGCATCGAATCTCAATCCCGTACAACGATCAATTCAGGAACATCTGGTTCGTTGGAAGTGGGAACATATCGGCCATGCGTGTGGAACCTATAGAGACACCCCTTACGATTCAATACTTGCAGCTCACGATTCAGATACGCTTGCCCATATCTACCCGCCAATTCGCGAATTGGTGATGGCTCATCAGAAACAATTCAAATTCAAGTTCCACAAGCATTTCAATCACATGGCAAGTTCACAAGCAGCCAATATGAACCTCTTCCTACCGATATTGCAAAGCCCGTTTTCGGCGGACATTTTCAGAGCAGTTAAGCCCGACTTCAACCGGATCGCCACAGAGTTTCTCCACAATGGCTGGCAGATTGAGTATTGCGATGGATTTGGTAAAGAAGGTGTTCTGGGTGATAAAAACGCCAAGGCAGGAACGGATGCAGATATCGCCATTGCTTACTACAATCATGATGATGAACTCTGTCTCTGGCTTGTGGAGCACAAACTTACCGAAGCGGAGTTTACGACCTGTGGTGGTGCAAAAAGTAATGGAAGAACAGCTATTCACGACTGTGCGAATTCATTTGCCGAAATTATGGGAAACAAAGACAAGTGCTACTATCACAGCGGGGCTCGATACAACTACTGGAAAATCACAGAGAATAACCACGGATTGTTCAGTGGACACACTCTTTTCCCTAACTGCCCTTTCAAGCACGGGATGAATCAGTTATGGCGGAACATGCTCTTGGCAGTAGGTGTAGAACAAGATGATTCACAGCCGTACACGTATGCATCGTTCTCTGTGGTTCATCACCCTGAGAATTATTTCCTAGACCGTTCGATGAACGACTTCCGTAAATTAACAAATGATTCCGACCGTTTTAATTCCTTCACATCGAATCTCCTTGTGGATGCAGCACTCAAAACAGAGGATCGTGACCTCGCTACATGGGCAACGTGGTATCGAAATCTCTATAAAATCTGAGACTATCAAGAAATACAATGGTACAATTTTCACTCATATTTCGATCGTGAGGATACATGAAAGAGACCTTCGTTATCGGTGATGTTCATGGATGTTTTCATACATTAGTTGCTCTTCTTGAAAGACTACCTGCTCACGCAGAAATAATCATGGTCGGCGATCTCTGTGATCGTGGCCTGTACAGTTGCGAAGTCATCGACTTGGTGATTGAACGTGGATTTCGTGTCGTCTTAGGTAATCACGATGTCTACATGATCGAAGAATTAGAGAAGTGCCTGTCAGATAATTCATATTGCCCCAAGTGGATAAGAGATCCGTCGTTTTTGGGTGGGCCAACAGTTGCCAGCTATCGAGATCGCAATGAAAAGGCAGCAGAACATGTCACATGGCTGAAAACACTTCCAACGTACATCGAACATGATACATTCTTTATCACTCACGGATTCGGCCTTCCATACTATCAAAACCGATCGCTTTCGTCTGCTCAGTTTGCCATGATCAGAAACCGACTTCATTCACCCTACCGCGATACATGGGAAAAGGGCTGGGAAGAGTATCCCGTGATCAACATTTTTGGCCATGAATCAGATGAGACAATTCGCCGTGGTTCAAACTGGATATGCATTGACACCGGTTGTGGGTTTGAAAACAAGCTCACCGCGTTGTCTCTTACAACACTCAATACAATTTCAATTCTGGTGGATCCGCAGGACTTTTCTACAGAAGTATCAATGTAAAGGAAGATCGATGTCATTCAGAAAACTTTCAGACTCATTTATTGATCTAACTTCACTGAGAGCCCAAAATAAAGAAGCGCAGGTCACGGTTACTTTCAACAGGATGCAACTATGTGTTTCACTGTCTCTATGAATGTGTCAGCTTTCAAGATCGCCGCTCGATTTGGTGTGCCTGTCAATGGCATTCTTCACGATGGCCCCGGCGAAGTGTCTGGATTCAGCCACCCATCGCTTCCGGTTCTGAACAGTGGTGGTCTCGAAATGATGCGGTGGGGACTGGTTCCCCACTGGGTTAAAAATCACGATCAGGCTGAACAGCTTCGCAAGAAAACGCTCAATGCTCGAGCTGAAACGCTCCGTGAACTTCCTTCATTTCGCGATGCACGGCCTGCGGTCATTCCGGTGAACAGCTTCTTTGAATGGCATCACAATGACGACGGTACTAAGACCAAGTACGAACTGCTTCCGGCGGAATCGGATTTATTCATGCTCGGCGGGCTCTGGACGGAATGGATCGGCCCGGAGTCTGGGCGAGCGTTTCACTCATTCACAATCATCACTGTTCCGGCAAACCCGCTCATGGCGGAGATTCTCAATTCAAAGCTGCGAATGCCGTTGATTCTTAACGAGAGTTCCATTAACCTCTGGCTTCATGATGAAAACCAACGGCTTATGGTTCCTTGTTCAAGCAATCTTATAATTGCAGAAAAATGTTCGGTAACGTTACCGTTATGAAGTTGGCTTTTTGCAGAGGTACATCTCCGATTTGTAAGAGTCTTGTTTCTTTATATCATTCACCATTACATATCTTTCATACCTGTAAACTGTTCCCCTTTTTATCGAAAAGGTCCCAAAGAGATGGATACACTTTCACATCTTCGCGAAGCGGTCAAACTTTCGCCAGAGAATACTCACCTTCTTCTTCTTCTTGCTAATAGCTGTCTTGATTCATGGAATCTTGATGAAGCACGCAGTTCTTTTGAACAAGTACTAAAACAGATTCCCCGAAACAGTGATGCATTAACCGGACTTGCGGAAATCCAATTCCGAATGGGAAAATTCACAGAGGCGTTGGTTCACTTGGAATCGCTTAATGAATCCACTGCTCTCAATCCACGCGGCATGGTATTGTACAGTAAAATACTCCTAAAGCGCAGTGAGTTTGAATCGGCGAAGACCTATTACGCCATGGCACTCAACGCGGATGCATCATTGGCAGATCATTCATTTGAACAGGAACTTACCGGCGGTGATGCGAATATTCCTGCGAAATATCCAGTTGAACCAGAAAAGGTTTCTGTCTCTGCAAACTCCTCCAGTACTGATATCGATGAACTTCTGATGGACATCGAAAAGGCACACGGACCACGCCGCTTTACCTTTGCAGAAGTGGGCGGTATGGAGAGTGTCAAAGAAGAGATCAAAATGAAAATTCTCTACCCTCTGCAAAATGCCGAACTCTTTAAGGCATATGGCAAGAAAACAGGTGGTGGTGTCCTTCTCTATGGGCCCCCCGGTTGTGGGAAGACGCTGATCAGCCGAGCCATTGCAGGTGAAATTAATGCAGATTTTATCTCTGTGGGAATACACCAGATTCTCGATATGTATCTCGGTAATAGTGAAAAACAACTCCATGAACTCTTCGAACTAGCTCGTGGAAATAGACCGTCTGTTCTTTTTATCGATGAAGTCGATGCTATCGCGGCAGATCGAAATCACATGAAAAATAGCGCCGGTCGCACGCTGATCAATCAACTCCTTTCGGAAATGGATGGTGTCGATGCCGACAATGATGGACTTTTGATTACAGCGGCGACGAATGCCCCGTGGCACATCGATCCCGCATTTCGTCGGCCCGGTCGATTTGACAGAATTCTTTTTATACCACCACCTGATGTCGGTGCCCGTGCTGCGATCTACGGAATTCTTTTCAGGGACAAACCGTTGGAAAATGTCGATATTGAAAAACTTGCGCAGAAATCAGACGGATTCTCCGGTGCTGATTTGTCTGCTGTTGTTGATATTGCTTCGGAAGCGGTGATAACACGTGCTATGAAACAGGGGAAGGTTCTTCCTATTACCATGAGTGATTGTCTTACTGCTCTGAAAAAAGTTAAGCCCTCGACCAAAGCGTGGTTTGAAACAGCGAAGAACTATGCACTCTTTTCAAATCAGGGTGGATTTTATGATGATGTACTCACTTACCTTGGAATTAAAAAATGAATGATACTCACGCGAATGCATTTGAATATCGTGCAAAAATCTTGATAGAACAGCGTCGATACAGTGAAGCTGATGACTATCTTCGTCAGGCTTTATCTGTGAATCCCGAAAATGTAACAGGACTGTATCTTCTTGCTATCTGCCAGTCACAACTTGATCGCGAGAAAAAAGAAATACTAGATACGATTCATCGCGGTTTGGCCGTGAACAGTGAATTTGTGCCACTATATGTACACAAAGCTTCAGTATTAATCAGCGATCATAAGTGGAAGGATGCGTTGAGTTGCGTCGACACTGCACTGACCATTGATCCTGAAGATGCCGATGCATTTGTAATGCAGGCGCATGCATACATCGGATTGGATCGCTTCGGCGATGCGGAAGATTCAGTTAGAATGGCACTAGCCTTAGATCCTGATGATCAGCGAGCGGGCAATGTTTTGGCAACGGTACTTCGACTGAGAAATAAGGGAATCGAAACAGAGGATCAGGTAGATTCCCTCTTGGCGAAAGATCCTAATGATCCCTATACTCATGCAACAGCTGGATGGGCTGCTTTGGAGAAAAATGATTTGATAAATGCTCGATTTCACTTTCTCGAAGCGCTACGTTTGGAACCTGAATTTGAATACGCCCGCAGTGGAATCGTTGAGACCTATAAAGCTCAATCGCCATTATATCGGCTTTATTTGCAATACTCATTTCAGATGGCTAAATTGGGTGGTGCTAACCAAACAGCAGTGATTATTGGACTGCTCCTAGTACAACGGTTCGCTAATAAAATGTTTCCTGGGGCGATTGGCACCACGATTACCGTTTTGTACTTAATTTTTGTTCTTTGGAGTTGGGTTGCCAATGGTGTGGGAAATCTCCTCTTGATGGTGAATTCATTTGCTCGCCATGCGCTTCTTCGTGAAGAAAAGTTGGAAGGAATTTTTGTAGGTGGGGCAGTTGTGGTCGGTATTGGATCCATTCTCACCTCGTATCTTTTTTCCGTTCCAGCTTTTCTAGGAATCGGGATTGCCATATTAGCATCTGCATTTCCCTTTGCGTGTACTTTTTCCAACACTCATCCGGTCGGCCAAAAACTGTATGGTGCTCTCGGTCTGTCGATTCTTGCCACCGGAACTGTTGGGACATTGTTTCCATCAACTTCTCTAATGAGCGTAACTTACATCTTGTTCATAGCAGTTGTATGGATGGGGGCACTAAGAGTTTTACGTCGATAGCCTAGAGACTTCGATTGATTGATTGAAAGTTTGTTTGAGGGAGCTGTTGGCTCCCTTTTTTTATTAATTTTTCCTTAGGCGTGATGTACAGCTGTATATTTGTACACTATGGAAAATTCAATAACACTTCTTAGCTTATATAACCCGCTTTGTTCGAGCCTTCCACTTCCTTTTTTCGATTTCGGAGTTCGAGCGGGATTTCCATCGCCTGCTCAGGACTTTGCGGAACACACGCTCGATTTCACACGCGACTTTGTTCCTCATCCTGAAGCGACGTTCTACGCTCGTGTGAGAGGTGATTCCATGAAAGACGAAGGAATCCACGATGGTGACATCGCAGTGATCGACAAGGCAGTTGAACCGAAGCATGGGCATCTTGTGGTAGCGATGATCAACGGAGAGTTCACACTCAAGAGGTTCCATCGCAAAGCAAACCGAATTTTCCTCATGCCTGCCAATCCCACATTCAAACCGATCGAGATTCAGGAAGGTGATGAGTTCACTGTCTGGGGGGTCGTTCGCATGATTCTGAAATCGACCATCTAAACCGGAATATGGAGATTCCGGTTCGGCGAGTATATTTCAAGAAAACGAAAGGACTTCCCAATGATGATGGATCGACTCAACCGTATGAACCGTAAGAAACGAAGCACATTTCAAATTATCAAAGCGTTACTTCGTCTGTGATTGCTCTCGTAGACTGCAACAACTTCTACGCGTCCTGCGAAGCTCTTTTTCAACCGAAACTGATCGGCAAGCCTGTGGTGGTTCTCTCCAACAACGACGGCTGTGTGATTGCCCGTTCCGCAGAAGCGAAAGCACTTGGTATTCCTATGGGAGTTCCGGCCTATCAGATTGATACACAAGGTGTAGAGATCAGGTCTTCTAACTTCGCACTGTATGGTGATATTTCCGGTCGTGTGATGCGAATTCTTGCTCGATTTTCACCACGACAGGAGATCTATTCAATCGATGAGTGCTTTCTCGATCTGCCTGACGACATTGACTTGAGAACTCTCGCACATGATATGAGAGCCACGATTCGACGTGAGGTAGGCATCGGTGTCGGTGTAGGCATTGCACCCACTAAAACGCTCGCAAAGGCCGCAAACTGGAAAGCTAAAAAGTCCGGTGCCGGAGTCTGGGTGATCGATTCACACAAGAGCCGTCAAGAACTGCTCGCTTCGATGCCTGTGGATGAGATTTGGGGCGTGGGGAGGAAGCATAGCAAACGGCTCATATCGTGGGGAATCCAAACGGCTCTTGATTTTACAGAGAAAGTATCTGAGGTCTGGATTCAGGAGAAAATGTCGATCACTGGCGTTCGAACGTGGAAAGAACTTCGTGGTAAGCCGTGCATCTTGCTGGAAGATATAACCCCGCCGAAGAAGTCAACCATGGTGAGTCGGACATTCGGAACAGGAACTGATCGACTGAATGATCTCGAAGAGGCAGTAGCGTCGTTTGCTCTTTCGGCTGCTGAGAAGATTCGTAAAGACAAACTCGCTGCAAACACGATCACTCTCTTCTTTCATACTGACTTTCATCGCAAAGATCGTGAGCAGTATTCGCCTTCGGGAACTACTTCGTTTTTCTCGCCGACTAATGATTCATTTACGATAATCCAGACGGCATTGACAATGCTTCGAGGATTGTTCCGACCGGAATTCCTGTATCGCAAAGCAGGCGTGATGCTGGGGAATCTCGTTCCCGCTGATGAAGTTCAACTGACACTATTTGACACCGGAGAATCACCGGCTCGTAAGCAGCTTCTGCTCGCTATGGACGCGGTGAATTATCGGTTTGGGAAAGAGACGGTCAAGCCGGCGGTTCTGGGAGTCGGTGGTAAGCCGTGGAAGTTGAAACAAAGTCTGCGGAGTGGAAGGTTCACGACGTGCTGGGATGAGATTGTGGAGGTGAGGGTGTGACCGGCATGACCAGCTGTTTCTTATTTTCTCTTTTCTATAAGTTGTGATCAAGCTTTCTCTGATAGCTCAAAAATAAAGAAGTGCTGGTCAACGTGGTCATAGGTACAAAGACCGGTGAATCTTTGTATTTATCGGACATTCATATATTATCATCGTCATGATTACCTCTGTTTCGATCTGTGTCAATTGCTTAAATGCCCCCATTTTTGTCTGATTTCGGAATTCAAATGCCCCCATTTTTGTCATTTTTTGGTGTGCTGATAAAATTCTTGCTAAAAAAACTTCAAAAAAGTTTCAAAAAAGTTCATTTGAGCCCTTCTCTACCCCTCTTTTTTTGTTATTATACAGGTATCCCCCCAATAAATTTCAAAGTAGGCAAATATGAATAGCGAAAAAACGCTGGTTTTTGTTGCTGCTCTAAAGCGTGGCGACATTTCTTTGCTTCACGAGGCAAGCGAATTACATGACGGCATATTTTGCGAAGAGCGTGTACTGTCAGTTCGTCAAAAGGCGGAAAGTCGAGTCCCTTCGGAGTTTCACTGTCACCG
>JAIFMU010000258.1 GCA_020048285.1 bacterium
GGGCTCATTGTTGTTTGAATAAATTATGTCGGAATCAGCCTGTGAGGAAGAGGGTTTCAAATTTAATTCTCGGTGTTTTGGACAGGAATGAGAGCTGTGCCAGAAATGTTCAGTGCAGAATAGGTTTTGAAATAGAACAGTTCAGGAACTGACTAATCTGAGTAGTGAATAGATCCTTTTCACTTCAGAGCGTATGAATCCTACATCTGCAAGTACCGATCCTACATCTGCAAGTACCGATCCTACATCTGCAAGTACCGTCCCGCATTTTGGAAGTATCGTCCCGCATTTTGGAAGTATCATCCCACATTTTGGAAGTATCGTCCCGCATTTTGGAAGTATCATCCCGCATTTTGGAAGTATCGTCCCGAATTTTGGAAGTATCGTCCCGAATTTTGGAAGTATCGCCCCGAATTTTGGAAGTATCGCCCCGAATTTTGGAAGTATCGCCCCGAATTTTGGAAGTATCGCCCCGAATATCTGCTCGGGCACGGCGCGAATTGAGAATGAGAAAGACGCACCGCTCACCCAGAATATATAATTCTTGCAAATCCCTATCGACAACGGCTTATTTCGCGATCAATGCGAACTATCCACGGGGGAAACCAAACAGTTCACCAAAGGAACCATCATGAGAATTTCTACACTTCTGCTTTCATTCACACTGATTCTCGGATCGTGCAAAAAACAGGAAGCGATATCGGCGGACACCATGAGTGCTCCCGCGGCTTTGATGCAGAAGGGGGAGATCTCCTCTGAAGTAGACGGTGCTCGAAGTAGCATTGGTGGAGGAGCACCTTCGAGCCCCGCGGCAGAATCGAAAGTTATTGATCAAAATCCAATAGGGCAGAGTCAGGCCGTAGGCATTCAGGCTCAGATGCTGATCAAAACGGGGGCGCTGGCGTTTCAGGTGAAATCATTTTCCAAAGCTAAAGAGGAGATCACCGCGCTGATCCCGCGCTTTTCTGGATATATCAGTTCTGAAAATGAAGATACCTACGGGGAAAATCATCAGTGCGTCATGGCGATTCGCGTGCCATCAGCTCAGTTTGATAAGCTCGTTAATGAAATATCAAAATCGGCTTCGAACTTTGATCAGCGACAGATTTCAGTTCAGGATGTGGGCGAAGAGTTTGCCGATGTCACGGCGCGGATGAATGCAAAACTCGCCGTGGAACAGCGGTATGTGGCCATTCTTGCGCGAGCGAACAAGATCAGTGAAATATTGGAAATTGAACAGAAAATCGGCGAAGTGCGCGCGGAGATTGAGTCGATGCAGGGCCGACTCAACTATCTGAAAAATCAGGTATCCTATTCTACATTGACCGTGACGTTCTACGAACGCACACCGATTACCGCGACACAGCGAATCAATTTCTTTAGCCAGATACTCAGTTCTGTGAAAAACGGGTGGGTGGGGCTTTTGAACTTTGTTGTTCATCTTATGGCGATCTGGCCGTTCCTTCTCTTTGTAACCGGTGTAGTTGTATTGATTCGCCGCGGTGTAAAAAAGAAGAAAAAGCAGTCGCAGTAAGTGCGTTGGGTATGGGCGATATTTTTTATCGCCCCAGCTCTCGGTGGAAGAAATACGTTCTATTTCACCGCGACCAAAAAGAATCGTTCGAAGGAACTGCCCGTTTCGGGACGATCCATAGATTCGAGTGGAAGTGTTTGCATTTTGGAAAACCCGCGGATCATCAATTTTGCACTCAGTTTGACCGGATCAAATCCGTTGTGAGGAACCGTTTCTTCGCCGTGGAACGAACCATCTTCGCTCATAAGATCGCCAATAATCAACATTCCTCCCGGAACGAGCAGTTTGGCGAATCGGTCAAAGGCTCCATCGATATTTTCAATGTGATGAAATGACATGTGTCCGTAAATCCGGTCGAATTTCTGGTCGCCAAGATCGGCGTGAAGAATGTCGCTTTCGATAATGGTGACATTAGAAATGTTCTCTTCGACCAGATGTTCGCGAGCAGTTTTCACCATGGCCGGCGAACTGTCCACAATAGTAATCGATTTCACCGAATCGGCGAGATCAAAGGCGATCAGGCCGGTTCCACCTCCCACATCGAGAAGGTTCATGTCGGTGGTTAGAGGAATCTCTTTGCGAAACTGATCCACAAAGGCGCGGAACATTTTGATTATGCGGGGATTGAAATTCCATTCGGCGGCGCGTTCGGCAAATCTATCGTTCATGGGATTCTCCTTAGATTGTTGTCAGTGTAAAATAGTTCTTACTCAGCTATAGAAGCGTCATTCTGTGAGAGTGTGACAAAGGCCTGGAGGAATCAAAAATGTACTCAATAGATGCAATCTTTTTTTAAGATGTACTCTCTATCTTGCTGTAAATAAGAGTACTACAGGCTTATCTGTACTCAAATCGAATACAGATTGTTCTTGCGTTGCAATATTTTTTGAGTGACAACGGCGAAGATGTTGTTATCTTAGCAGTATGAATATTTACAAATACAACGACTACCGACGCTTTTTAGCGGACTACTACGACGAGAAGAAAAAAACTTCACGCACTTTTTCGTATCGCAGTTTTGCCGCCAAAGCAGAGATCAAGTCGCCGGTATTTCTGAAGGAAGTGATCAGTGGGGATCGGAATCTCACGCCGCAGACCATGGAAAAGTTTGTTGTCGCCCTTGGTTTAAACGATCGCGAATCGCTCTTTTTCCGCAATCTTGTCCGGTTTAATCAGGCAAAGACCGCCGATGAAAAGCAGGAGTATTACGCGGTTATGCTTACCATGAACGATTACGTGAAAGAGCACAAACTCACTGCGGATCAGTATCGCTACTTTGAAACCTGGTACACGCCGGTGATCCGCGAACTGATCACGCTCGTGCCAATCGATGGCGATTTTGGGGCGCTTGGCGCAAAAGTGATTCCTTCAATCTCGGCAGTTCAAGCCCGTGAAGCGACCAAACTTCTGGAACGAATCGGCCTGTTGGAAAAGAGCGAAGCGGGGTATGTTCAGACCGAACAGTCGATCACTGGCGGAACCGATCTCATGAATCTCGTGCGCAGAAAGTTTAACTCTTCCATGATCGAACGAGCAGTTCACGCGAACAATACAATTTCACCGGAAGAACGGTATGTTTCGGGAATCACGCTCGGTGTATCGAAACCGTGTTACGATTCGCTGGTGGCGGAAATTCAGCAGTTTCGCGAACGGATCAAATCGATTGTGAGCAACGATCGCGGATCTGATCGGGTCTATCAGTTCAATGTGCAACTCTTTCCACTTACCGAACCGGTTGTAAGTAAGGAGGATGAGAATGCGTAATCTTCTTGTACTTCTTGTGACCGTTCTCGTTGGGTGTTCAAGCGGACCGACCGTGGCTGGCGGAACGAGCAGTTCTGACAACGCGAAAGTTATGGGAATTGTTGTAAGTTCCACGAATGTTCCCGTGGCTGGTGCAAAAATCACGGTGATGGATGGCCGCACAATCGTGTCTGAAATCATTGCCGATGGCGCGGGGCAGTTCGAAATCAATTTGAAAAAAAATGATTCTGTATCAGTTTTCGGACAAAATGGAACGAACATTGGGCGGCAAGACATTTTTGGTACAGATGATTCGGTAGAACTGACAATTCAGGCAGGTGGATCGATTCAGTTGGTTCTGAGAAATACAGAGGATCTTTCTGTTGGAGATACAGTGGCGATCGATGGGATTCCATATTCATGGCCAATCAACACAATAGAAACAGTGAATGATCAGAAATTGGTCACATTGACCAATGTTCCTGCGGGAACGGTTCCTCCGGTGAGTATTAATACCGTTGCACTTACACTGGCGCCGGTTACGGTTAATTCTGGCGATACGACGGTTGTAGAAATCGCAAATAGTTCAATCAAGCCGATCTGGAAATTTCCTCTGATCGTTGGTGTTCAGGAGCGGGTGATAACACATTTTGGAGGAATGGACCAGTTCCGTGATTCGCTCAATGCCAGCCTGAAACAGGTGAACGGGATTCTTCGCGACAGTCGGCTGAACGGGGTGATTGAGTTCACCGCTGATTCTATTTACGAATTTTCTGGAACGATGGCATCACAGGCATTAGGTGCTCCATCGCCGTTCGCCTATCGCTACCTCTTGAGTGATGTGAACGATATCAGTCGCGGTGTGGTACAGTTTGATTATATCTGGACATACTCTTCCTCATTTGACTTTTTTACTCCCGAGGCGAATGCTGCTCGTGCCGCTCTGTTTGCAGAAACTCGCGGTGCCTTAAAATTGAGTGATATAAGAGTTTCTCCGGGAACAACCCCCGTTACTCACGATGGCTATTCACCGCCGAACTGGCTTATGTCGAATGCTTCGATTTCGAATGAACTTGATCCATATACGATTGCGGTTCTCAATCACAACGGATCGACAATCGGTGGTGAACGGGATATTCTGCACAAAGCGATGGTGGATACGTTGGTGGTTGAGGTGGTCGATTCATTTGGAGTTCCGGTGCGCGATGCTGTTGTATCACTCTATCCATCAGTTTTGGAAAGTTCCGTGATTAGTCAAACTCCGCGATACTCAATGACCACGGGAACCAGCGGAGTTGTGCGATTTTCTGCATCGCCATTTGTAAGTGCCGGGGTTTTGACCTACGGAACCTGTCTGATCAGCGTGACCGCCAATGGAAAAACGGGAACTGGATGGTAAGCGGTTCACGAATCGGCCACCGCGTGGTTTGATCATAGGAACCGGGTCGATAAGACAATCATATTAAAGTAATTTTTTCTTTTTCTCTATAAGTGGAGGTCTCGTATGAAACGAGTACTTGTCTTTTTGTGTTCGCTACTTACGCTGACATCGGCTATGAATCTCGATCAGATTCGGCAGTTTGTCAGCAGTTCAGTCACGGCGGGGAACGCAACTTTTTTGGGATTCGAATCGGCGGAACAGACCTCCCGAATGGTTTTCGGACCAGCGGTTGCTCTTGGCGAAGTGAATGGTGATTCACTCAAGACCTATCCATCCACGGGATTTTCTTCTGCCACGAATATTCAATATCTTCCGGTTATTGTCGATGGATCCGTGCGCTGTTTCGTGGTGATTGATTCCACGGGAAATGCGGTTTCGTTGGGATACACGCAACTCGCTCGCGATTTGAGTGCCACCGCGGTTCAGTACGGAATTGCCCTCGAAGATATTCGTCTCTACAGTTCAACTCAGATCAATAGCTATCTGATTTCGATCCCTTCAAAATTGCGGGCGGGGATTTCTAATCTGGTGATTCTTCAGCCAAACTGGAACAGCAATTCACGGGCGGAACTTCCTGCCGAAGCGGTCACCATTGATCAGATTCGCCGCGCAGGGGGTTCAAAATGAAACCGTTACTTATCCTTTTAGTTTTTATAACGTCGCTCTTTGCGGAAAAAAATCTTCCTATTCCTGAAATTGAACAACGGAAGGATCAGTGGTGCTGGTCTGGATCAAGCACGGCAATTCTCACCTACTATGGAGAAAAAGTGTCTCAGGGACAGATTGCTCAATTTGCCTATGGCGATAGTTCGATTAATCAGTGGAATTGGCTTTTTGGGAGTAGTGCCGTTGATTACAATGGGAAAACCTACTATCCTAAGGGGATTGACTACATTATGCAAAATTGGAACACACCGGTTGGTGGTGGTGGGTATCCATTAACTGAAGCGCAATACAAATCAGAAATCAATGCGGGGCACCCCTTTGTAATTCGCTACGGCTGGAACTCCGGCGGTGGTCATTTTGTGGTGGGAATGGGATATCTGGATAATGGAAACTACCAGCTCATGAATCCGTGGTTTGGAACGGGATATACGGTGAACAGCTACAACTGGATTCTCACCGCTGAAGGTGGCCGCGGTAATTGGACTCACACGCTTACGACAAACCGTGCAGTCGGCGTTACGACCTATGCGCTCACCGTTTCCGGCGGAACTGGTTCGGGATCGTTCGCGGCGGCGGCACAGGCTCCGATTGTTGCGACTGTTCCGGCGGGGAAAACCTTTGTGAAATGGTCCGGAGCGGGAACGGCAATCAACGATTCACTTGCGCCATCGACGTCGATCACCATGCCGGCGAAAGCTTTGGCTGTGACCGCTGTGTTTCAAACCGCAGTGGCGACAAAGTACGCTTTGACCATTACCGGCGGAACTGGTTCAGGATCCTTTGAATCGGGCGTTTCTACTCCCATCGTTGCCACCGTTCCTGCGGGGAAAACATTTGTGAAATGGTCCGGTGCGGGATCTGCAATCAATGATTCTCTTTCTCAATCGGCGACAATCACCATGCCGGCGAAAGCTCTTGCCGTTAGCGCAGTTTTCCAGACGGAGGCGGTGATTGATACTTCAAAATTGAGTGAAAACTTTGTGAAAATTGGTGCATGGGAATCACTGGTTGATGAGATTGGGTCTACGGCGTCAATTGACAGTTCGAAAAAGGTGTCTGGCGAACTGGCCGTGCAGTTGACTCTAGTGAAAGATGCCGATCCTTCCTACGCGTGGGGAAAAGCAACTGCGTCTGTGGCGGGAAACTATTCGCTCTGTGATGCCGTTGTTCTTACCTACCGTTCTTCTGACTCGATTCGCCTTGTCCTTGACAATCCTGCATTGGGTCTCGATGGTATCGATTTTGGCTATTCACTTCCCGGTGTAGCACAGCTCACCACGGTAGTTCTACCGCTCACCGCGTTTGCTCAACCCGATTGGATTGAACCAGCTCAGAAAGTGACTTTTGATCCTTCTGCAGTGCAATCAGTATCGATCGAAGCAGTGCGTAAAAATCAGAAAACCGAGTATACAGTGACGGCGTTGAAACTCAACAAATTTGTCAAAGATGCGGTTGTTCTGGGAAAAAATAGCGGTTTGAAAGAGAACCCCATGGCTCTTGTTATTCATAATCAGTTGGAACTGCGCGGAGTGACTGGACCAATCGCGGTATCGATTCTCTCACTTTCGGGCCGCGAGCTTTTCACATACACGGGAAATATCGGAGGGGCGTCATTCTCCCTTGCACTCCCTGCTCTGGGAAAAGGTGTACATCTGCTTATGATTAAAACTGATAAGATGGTACGAACAATTAAGTTGAATCCGTGAGGTATGAGTTACCCAACATGTTAGTGTAAAGAGTTCGTTTATTTCACGACGTTCTCTCTAAAAAATGCCGGTTCATACACCGGCATTTTTTCTACCGGACATCTTGTGTCACTGATAGTGCACTAGAGGAGCTGCTGTATGAATGTTCAGAACTGGTCTCGCAAAATGAATTGAGCAGTTTGGAAAGGCGAGGTTCTTGTCACAAAATGACTTCTCATCGCTGGATTTGTAATTTTATCCCTGCAGTCGAATTGTACTACACTTTTATACCATCGTATTCTTTATTGCATTGGCTACCATTCTCATTTTTCCCCGAAGGAGCATCTCTTCTGTATCCGAATTTTCTTGAAATGGCTCCGTTGTTTTTGATGCCGTGGCAGAGCTTTACACTTTCTGTTTGAATGGTCTGTTATTTGATTTTTTGTGTGCGAATATCCGCGTTCGTCAACTTGTTTGTCCTGAATTATTCTCCCGATTTCTTCCCCAAAACCTATCTTAGTACTCAGATTTGTGAGCCTTCCGAGAATTTCGGTGGGTGAGATTTTCAGGGATTTTGGAACTCAAAAATCCTATCAGTAGTTATCTGTTATTAAGCCGGACTGCAAATATGATCCCGCATGATGTATATTTCATACATGGAAAAAATTGATTTAAAAACAGCGACAGTTGAGGTGAG
>JAIFMU010000183.1 GCA_020048285.1 bacterium
CCTTGCGTTTCACTATACGCTTCCTCCGACACTCGCGTTAGGGACTTTCACCCATTAGATATTTGACATGCGTGGCACACATAAAAAAGGGCGACCCGAACGGATCGCCCTCAACAAAACGATTTCAAATTCTCTTACCGTTCAAAGACAATCTGACCATTCAGGATCGTGAACTGCACTTCGCCGGTGAGATTCTCTCCTGCAAAGGCGGAGTTTCTTCCCTTTGAATAGAACTGCATGGTATCCACGTTCCAGACCTGTTCGGGATCAATGATAGCCACATCCGCGGAACTTCCGATCGCCAATGATCCGCCTTCAACCCCGAGAATCGCGCAGGGAACCGTGGAGAGTTTGCGGATCAGTTCGATCGGCGACAGATGGCCCGGATTCACGAGAGCCGTGATCGAAGCGGCAAGCGACGTTTCCAGACCGGACGCGCCGTTTCGGCAGTGGTCGAACTCACCGGATTTGTCTTCGATGGTGTGCGGCGAGTGATCGCTGGCAATCGCATCGAGGGTTCCATCCACAAGCGCTTCGATAATGGCGGCGCGATCGGACTCCCCGCGAAGTGGCGGGTTGAGTTTGCGGTTCGCGATATACCCTTCGAGATCGTTTTCGGTGTAGGTAAAGTAGTGAGGCGCTGTTTCGGCAGTCACGTTAATGCCGCGCGCTTTGGCAAATCGGATTTGATCAACCGCGCCTTTGGTGGACACATGAGTAATATGCAGTTTCCCACCAGTGTACTCGGCGACAGCAATACTTCGTGCCACATCGATATCTTCAGCGATCGACGGCGACCCTGGAAGTCCCATCCATGACGAGAGCGAGCTTTCGTTCATGGCGCCTTTGCCGGAAAGAAGTGTGTCTTCGCAGTGAGCAAAATAGGTAAGATCGAAATTTTTCGCGTAGTTCATGGCGTGCTTGAGCATTCCTGTGTGAGCGATCGGTTTTCCCGCTCCCGCCACACCGCGCGCTCCCGCATCGGTCATTTCACCGAACGGCGCAAGCTCTTCGCCTTCGAGACGAACTGTCACCGCTCCCAGTGGATAGACTTTGGTCGGAGATTTTTCAGATCGATAACAGATGTAGCGAATTTTCGCCTGACTGTCGGTGATCGGATCGGTGTCGGGCATCGCCGCGATCGCTGTGAATCCTCCCGCCGCCGCCGCCGCGGTTCCGGTTTCGATTGTCTCTTTGTCTTCACGACCCGGTTCACGAAGGTGAACATTCAGATCGCAGAGTCCCGGAACGATCCAGTTGCCATTTGCATCGATTGTTTTTTCTGCTGAAAAATCAGCGGGGATTGTTCCCACCGCAACGATTTTCCCGTTGGCAATCGCGATCGATCCGATCTCATCGCGATTGGTGGATGGATCAATGATTCGCCCATTTTCAATCAAGATTGATTTGAAATCAGCGGTATATGGATAGACTTTGCCTTTTTGACGCATTCTTTTTCCTTTCTAAATGTATTTCGAATGTGATGATTTGCGTAGCCGTTGCAAGCAACGGTTCTACAATATCAATTTCAGATCGTAGGGTCGTTGCTTGCAACGACTGATTACTATTCGTGTTCGCCGCCGCCCAGAAGATAGAGCACCGCCATTCGAGCAGCCACGCCGTTGGTCACCTGGTCGAGAATCACCGACTGAGGGCAATCCGCCGCTTCCGCTTCAAGCTCGACACCGCGATTGATCGGCCCCGGATGCATGATCAGCGCGTCGTTGCGCATCAGTTTCATTTTGTCGCGATCAAGTCCGTAGTAGGTGCGATATTCGCGAACCGACGGGAACAGTCCGTGGGTCTGCCGTTCAAGTTGAGGACGAAGAAGCATCACCACATCCGCATCAGAAATCGCTTCATCGAGCTTGGTGGTTACTTTTACTCCGAGTGATTCGGTATGTTGCGGAAGAAGCGTCGTTGGTGCACAACAGGTTACGTCCATTCCCATAGTGGTCATTCCCCAAGCGTTCGAACGAGCCACGCGGCTGTGAAGAATATCTCCCACGATCGCAACCTTGAGTCCTTCGAGACGACCGAGTTTCTGGCGAATCGTCATCATGTCCAGAAGTGCCTGCGTTGGATGTTCGTGGTAGCCATCGCCGGCGTTGATGATCGTTGCGCCGGTGCATTCGGTGAGAAATTTCGGAACTCCCGCGGATCCGTGGCGAACAACGATCATGTCGATCTTCATCGCTTCGATATTCTGAACCGTATCGCGAAGTGTTTCACCTTTGGAAACCGAAGATCCCGACGCGGAGAAGTTCAGTGGATTTGCGGAGAGTCGTTTCTCTGCCATTTCGAACGAGATTCGGGTACGAGTTGAATTTTCATAGAAAAGATTCACCACCGTTTTACCGCGAAGTGTGGGAACTGTTTTGTTTTCGCGGTTGAGCACTTCGTAGAACTTGTCAGCCGCATCGAGAATCTGGGTTATGTCAGATTTTGAAACATCTTTTAGTCCGAGCAGGTGTTTTATTTCAAGAGCCATTAGATTAGATATCCTTTTCCATAAGCCAAAGTGAATCTTCGCCATCAAGTTCTTCCACACGGTAAGAAACCCGTTCGTTCGGTGCAGTGGTCATTTTTTTTCCCACAAAATCGGCGCGGATCGGCAGTTCACGTTGGCCGCGATCAACCAGCACCACCAGGCGAACAGCAGATGGTCGTCCCAGATCGATAATCGCATCGAGCGCGGCGCGGATCGTTCGTCCCGTGGCGAGAATGTCATCCACAAGAATAATCACTTTGCCGGTCACGTCAAAAGGTACATCGGTAACTTTAGGTTCGTGCGAAAGCGAAGACCGATAGTCGTCGCGGTAGAACGTGTTGTCCAGAACGCCCATGGGAATTTCGAACCCTTCGATGTCGCGGATATTTTTTTGAATCTCTTTTGCCACATAGACTCCGCGGCTCTGGATTCCGATCAGTGCGAGTTGTGACAGATCGCTGTTGCGTTCTAATATTTGATGGGAAATCCGGGTGATAATGCGCCGAATTTCACTGCTTTCGAGAAGCAGACGGATTGGATTCATCGATTCTCCTTTGTAATTGCATAGAAAATAGATTGCTGTGCTATCATTTTGAAACTGTTTTACAATGCAGAACATAATCCACAAAAAAAAGCACCTTCGATATTCGAAAGTGCTTTAAAAATCAGAACCATAACACCATTAATCTAAGAGAAGATTTTTGTTTTTGCGCATCGTTGCAATTCCGTATATGGTAGCAATTGCAAATATGAGACCGGAACCAATAAAGATTCCTAGGCGAAGTGGTTCTGCAAAAGAGAGACTCTGCGCAGTTCCAATCAGCAGTGCCGTGTAAGCTCCGTACATACCTAAAAACAGAACGGCTTCGATGCGATCGAGTTTGAATCCCGTAATAAAGAACGGGAAACAGAGAAGAGCAGCGATAATCATAATAGGAATATCTGTTGACATCACGCTTGCCGCAAAGGGGATTGCATTGGGTGAGATAATTCCTGAAATGCCAAGCACTGCGAGAATATTGAAAATGTTACTTCCCACAACATTACCGATTGCGATATCCCGTTCACCACGTATTGCCGCCATGATCGAAGTGGCAAGTTCAGGCATGGATGTTCCTGCCGCGACAATGGTCAAGCCAATAACGAGTTCGCTCACGCCGAGCGCAATAGCGATATCAATGGCACCTTTTACCAAAAGTTTTGAGCCACCAACCAAAAGTACTAAGCCGATAACGACAAGTAGGACCGACTTAACCATTTCAACAGCAGGAACTTTCTCTTTTACTTCATCGCCTGCCGCAGCCTTGGTTTCACGACGACTCATGCGAATGAGTCCGATGGTATATGCTACTGCGCCTCCAAAGAGAAGAATTCCGTCGATCTTGCCGATATTTCCGTCAACACCCATAATAAGAAGCACAAACGATACGGCAATCATGAGGGGTACGTCGAGGCGAATCAGTTGACGATGGACGGTAAGTGGAACAATAAGTGCGGAAAGTCCGAGAATGATCAGCACATTGAAAATATTACTGCCCACAACGTTTCCTACGGCAATGTCAGCACTGCCTTCCACTGCAGCCATGGTGCTCACGGCCATTTCCGGCGCACTCGTGCCGTAGGCTACCACTGTTAGACCGATCACTAGCGATGAAACACCCGCGGCCGTTGCCAGCTTAGATGCACCCTTGACAAGAAAGTCTGAACCGAAAACCAGCAGTGCTACACCGATGATAATAAGTACGATAGATACTATACTCACGCGAATCTCCCTTTATTGGGTTGTTGAAAATTTCCAGCTGAATATATATCGCTTTTGTATGATTTGAGTTCGGTCATGGCATTTTCCAACGATCACCTATGAAATTTTGTCATTTTTATACCTTTTCCTTGTACCTCTCGGAGGGATTTCCTATTTTTGTGCAGTTTTCAAAGGAGACCTATGCGAAGTATGACAAAACATCTCTCTATAACCGTGAGCATCATAACGTTTCTCGTTGTTGCTGATCAGGTTACAAAGATATTAGCGCGAATGTATCTCAAGGGTGCTGAAGAGATCAGCTTTCTCGGTGATTTTTTTGTGCTCACCTATGCGGAAAATCGCGGCGCTTTTCTCAGTATGGGAAATATGCTCCCCGAACAGGCATGGGCGATTGTCATGACCGTAATTCCAACGATCTTTATCGGCGGACTGTTGGTCTATCTGATCCGTCATCGCGAATTATCACTGACAGAGACAATCATTTTCAGCGGGATTGTGGCTGGGGGAATTGGCAATCTGATCGATCGATACGCCTTCGGTTTTGTCACCGATTTTATCAATTTTGGAATTGGCGATATTCGCACGGGGATACTCAATATTGCCGATATTCCCATTACCATGGGGATTATTTATCTGATGATCTACTATACCGTTAATGATTTCAAAAAGAAAAAAAAGCCAGATTCCGACGAATCTGCAGCTCAATAAAATAGGCGGCTCTTGGAAACAAGGGCCGCTGTCATAACGTGGCGAGTATCTCATCGAGAACACCTTCGCACGCATCTTCAAGAATATCCAGCACTCGTTCGAATCCTTCAGAACCGCCATAGTAGGGATCGGGAACTTCGTCTGCAGAAATGTGTCGACAGTAATCGGTCATCAGCTTGATTTTTTCGGAATAGGTTCCAGTGCGATCGAGTGCACGTATGTTTGCAACATTAGATCTATCCATACCGATAATCATATCGAAACTTTGCAAGTCCGATTGGCGCAATTGACGCGATCGACTGGTGATATGGATTGATCGCTCTGCAGCGTGGCGAATCATGCGACTGTCCGCCGGTTCACCTGCGTGCCCGCCATAGGTACCCGCAGAATCACATCGGATAAGTGTCGAGAGCCCTCGTGCTTCCACAGCGCGGATCATAATTGCTTCGGCGGCGGGGGAACGGCAGATATTTCCAAGACAGACAAAGAGAATCGATTTCATTGGGCTATCCTTTTTACATTTCGTTCAATAGCCTTGAAAATAAATCGAAGTTTTTCCAATGAAACTACCTGTTGATATATTGTGAAAAATAAGATAAAAACCCTTGTGTTTATGCGGATTCCAATCTATATTCAGGCAGATCAGATGATCAAAAACCATCGAATCGGGCCCCTGTCGGGTCCGATTTTTTTATTGTATCTGCCGAAAGGTCTGTATGAATTTGGAAAGCGCTGTTGAAACGGAAATCGTATCAGTAGTAGAATCATGCGGTTTTGACTGCTATGACGTGAAATACTTCGCGGCTGGCGGGAAGACAATTCTTCGCGTATTTGCCGACTCAGATGAGGGAATCTCCATGGACGATTGTGCAACAATTAGCCACGCTCTATCTGATAAACTCGATGCACTTGAATTTGGAAACGACGAGTACACACTCGAAGTCTCATCGCCGGGACTCGATCGTCCTCTGGCTACTCAGCGTGACTTCCGCCGTTTTATCGGCAAAGAAGTTCAAGTACGTTATCTCGATGAAACCGAAAAACAGTGTAAGCAAGTTGGTCATATCGTATCAGCGGACGAAACAACTCTTATCATCGAATGCGGTGGTCAGAAGTTTGATTTTCTCTACGAAGCGGTTGTTAGCGCTAAATTAGTATTTTAATTAAATCATTATAAAAGGAATAATTGCATGGCTAAAGAGAAAAACATTTCCCGTGATGTTGCTAAAGAAGCGCTCTGCGATTCTCTTTCACAAGCGGCGAAAAAGTATCTCAACACAAACCTCAATATCCGCTTTGAAATAAGCGAAAAAGATGGAATGCTTCGTTCGTTTACCAGCCAGATCGTTGTTGAAGATGATTTGATTGAAGATATTTATAACGAAATTCCACTTTCTGAAGCGCGTGAAGATTACGATCCCGAAGTTGAAGTTGGTGAAGAACTTCAAGAGGATGTGGATCTCGACATCAACGATTTCGGTCGTGCGGCTATTCAGATTGCAAAACAGATTATTATGCAGCGCGTTCGCGAGTTTGAACGGAAACGCGTATTCGACGATTTCAACGATCGTATCGGGGAATTGGTCAACGGAACTGTTCAGCAGGTTGAGCGCGGAAACGTGATTATCAATCTTGGACGTACCGAAGCACTTCTTCCTCGTTCACTTCAGATTCGTGGCGAACGCTACCATCAGGGTGACACAGTTAAAGGTGTTATCGTTGAAGTAAAAGACAATGCAAAAGGTGCGCAGGTTATTATTTCTCGCACAGACAACGAATTCCTCAAACGGATTTTTGAAATCGAAATTCCCGAAGTATTCGAAGGTGTTGTTCGCGTAACTCACGTTGAACGCGCTCCGGGATATCGTGCAAAAGTTGCCGTTGAAACTGACGATCCGCGCGTAGATCCTGTAGGATCATGTGTTGGTATGCGCGGAAACCGTATCCAGGCGATCATGCGTGAATTGAACAACGAACGCATGGATATTATCAACTGGTCAAGTGATGTTTCCCTTTTGGTTCGCCGCGCACTTGCATCTGCTGATGTAAAACGCGTGTATCCTGTAAGTGAAAGCAAAGTGGTTGTTCTTGTGGCAGACGAAGATTTGGCTCGCGCAATTGGTCGCGAAGGTCAGAATATTCGCCTTACGTCAAAGTTCATCGGCAAACAGCTTGAAATTTACGGTGAGGACGAGTTTGAAGATTTCAGCGAAGACAAGCGTGCGAGAATCCTTGCAGAAGAGGATGAAGATGCGGAACTCGTTGATGAAGATATGATCATCGATGATGATATTCTCGGTGAAGATGAAGTGCATGCTCTTGGTCGTGATGATGACGATATCGACGAAGAAGACATGCCGATGGAAAGTTTCCTTGAGCTCGCTGAAAAAGGCGCTGCGGAAGAGGATGCAGAGTAATTCCGGTTAAATCCGAGGGCTCTCTCAACTTTTCGATAGTGTAGAATAAATCATAAGGATAGTAATGGCTAAAGTAAGAATATCACAGCTCGCGAAAGATCTTAAACTCTCCAGTGAAGCACTGGTGCAGATGCTTCGCGATAGTGGCGAAAATGTAAAAAGTCACAGCAGTGTTGTTGATGAAGAGATAAAAGGTTCTATTCAGGCTAAACTGGATGAACAGCGCGCTGCAATCAAGAAAAAATATGCTGCCACCGAAAGTCGTGTTGCACGTCGCCGTGGCGATCGTCCAAAAGCAGAAGGCGAAGCTACCGGCGAAGCGACTACAGAAGGCGCTCCAGCTGATAACACTCAACCTCAGGGTGGCGCTCCTCGCGACAATCGCGGTCCCCGCGAAGGCGGATATCAAGGTAATCGTGCTCCTCGCGAAGGCGGTCAGGGCGGCGGTTATCAGGGGAATGCTCCTCGTGAAGGCGGATACCAAGGCAATCGCGGACCTCGCGAAGGTGGATATGTCCCACGTGAAGGTGGTCAGGGCGGTGGCTATCAGGGGAATACCCCTCGTGAAGGCGGGTATCAGGGCAATCGCGGACCTCGTGAAGGTGGATATGTGCCACGTGAAGGCGGACAAGCTGGCGGGCAAGGCGGTTTCAACCGCGGACCTCGCGAAGGTGGCTATGTTCCTCGCGAAGGCGGACAGGGTGGCGGCTATCAGGGGAATGCTCCTCGTGAAGGCGGATACCAGGGCAACCGTGGTCCTCGTGAAGGTGGATATGTGCCACGTGAAGGCGGACAAGCTGGTGGCCAAGGTGGTCAAGGCGGATACAATCGCGGACCTCGTGAAGGTGGATATGTACCACGTGAAGGCGGTCAAGCTGGTGGCCAAGGTGGTCAAGGCGGATACAATCGCGGACCTCGCGAAGGTGGTTATGTGCCGCGTGAAGGTGGACAGCCTGGTGGTCAGGGTGGTCAAGGCGGTTTCAACCGTGGACCTCGCGAAGGTGGATACCAGCCACGTGAAGGCGGTCAAGGCGGATACAATCGCGGACCTCGCGAAGGTGGATATGTGCCGCGTGAAGGTGGACAGGCTGGCGGTCAGGGTGGTCAAGGCGGTTTCAACCGTGGACCTCGCGAAGGTGGATACCAGCCGCGTGAAGGTGGATTCCAGCCGCGTGAAGGCGGATATCAGCCGCGCGAAGGTGGATATCAATCACGTAGCGGAGGTCAAGGTGGTGGCTATCAAGGCGGCCAAGGCGGAGGATATCAGGGCGGCGGTCAAGGTGGATACCAACCTCGCAGTGGCGGACAGGGTGGCTACCAAGGCGGCCAAGGCGGTGGTTATCAAGGCGGCGGTCAAGGTGGATTCCGCAACGAACCGCGTATCACTTTTGAAAATGACCCAAATTTCGTAAAAGAAGTTGCCGGCAAACAAGCGGAAGCAAAAAAAGCCGAAGAGCATGGTTCACATGGTCATGGTGCGAAAAAGAAATTTGACAAAAAGAAAAAACCGGGCGAAAAAGATAAGGTTGTTTCAAAAGAAGCTTCCGAAATGGAGATGAAAGCAAACATCAAAAAGACGCTCGCTAAAATCGGTGCCGGCTCGGTTAAAAAGAAATACAAAAAAGATCGTAGCGAAGACGTTGACACAGGCGAAGAACTTAAAGAACTTCAGGTGAGCGAATTCATTTCGGTGGATGAATTCACCAAGATGATCGGCGCTAACGTTTCAGAAGTAATCGCGAAATGTCTCGAACTTGGCTTGTTTGTTACCATCAACCAACGCCTTGATTTCGATACGATTTCACTTCTCGCAGAAGAGTTCGGTTTCACAGCTGTTCTTCTTGACGAATATGCTGAAGAAGAAGAAGAAGAAGCGAACGATGATCGTCCAGTTCTTCCTCGCGCTCCAGTTGTAACCGTAATGGGTCACGTAGACCACGGTAAAACCTCGCTTCTTGACTACATCCGTAAAGCGACTGTTGCATCGGGCGAAGCGGGTGGTATTACTCAGCATATCGCATCGTACTCAGTTGAAACGAAGAATGGTAAAGTAACATTCCTCGATACACCTGGTCACGAAGCGTTTGCGGCAATGCGTGCTCGTGGATCTCAGATCACCGACGTCGTGGTTCTGATTGTTGCGGCTGACTCTGGCGTAATGCCACAGACTAAAGAAGCGATCGACCATACTCGTGCGGCAGGCGTTCCAATGGTTATCGCTCTGAACAAAGTTGACCTTCCTACTGCGAACGTGGACAAAATCAAAGCGGAACTTTCTCAGTACAACGTTCTTGTTGAAGAGTACGGTGGTACGGTTCAGTGTGTAGAAATTTCAGCGAAAACCGGTAAAGGTATCGATGAACTTCTCGAACTTCTCGCTCTTGAAACGGAAATGCTTGAACTTAAAGCTCCTGTCGAAGGCGACGCTCGCGGTGTAGTAATCGAATCTGAACTGGACAAAGGACGTGGAGCAATCGCAACTGTTCTTATCCAAAAAGGTACACTGAAAAAAGGCGACTGTTTCGTTACCGGATCTCACAGTGGACGCGTTCGCGAACTGTTCAATGACCGTGGCAAAAAGATCAAGGAAGCAGGGCCTGCGATGCCGGTTATGGTTCTTGGGCTTACCGGAACACCTCAGGCTGGTGACACGTTCCGGGTTGTTGACAATGAAAAGATCGCTCGTGAGATCGCCGGTAAACGTCGTCTCGCAGAAAAAGAACGCGAACTTCGTTGCATGAACGTGGTGACGCTTGACAACTTCTTCGAAACGATCAAAGCGGGTGAAATTCAGACGCTTAACATCATCGTAAAAGGTGACGTGGACGGATCTGTTGAAGCGGTTGCTGCATCTCTTGAAAAACTCTCTACCGAAGAGATCAAAGTGAATGTTCTTCACAAATCGGTCGGAGGAATTAAAGAGTCTGACATTATGCTTGCTCAGGCGTCGAAAGCGATTGTTATCGGTTTCCACATTAGCCCGAATCCAAAAATCCGCGAACATGCTCGTGAAGCTGGCGTTGACATTCGTACCTACCGTATCATTTATGAAGCGGTTGATGAAGTGAAAGCGGCGATGATCGGTATGCTTGCTCCGGATGTTAAAGAAGAAGTTACCGGTCAGGTTGAAATTCGTGACGTATTTAAAGTTACGAAAATTGGTCAGATCGCTGGTTGTATGGTTACGGATGGTAAAATCTGTCGCGATTCGATGGTTCGCCTTATCCGCGAAGATGTGGTCATCATTGATACGACCGTTGATACACTTCAGAGATTCAAAGATCAGGCGAAAGAAGTGGCTACGGGCTTCGAGTGTGGTATCATGCTCAAAGGTGTCAAAGAGTACGTTGTGGGTGACCGCATCGAAGTCTACACCAAGACCGAAGTTAAACGTAAGACGTTGGAGCGCTAAGCTATGGCATCGCTTCAATGGTACAACAGCCGTGTCGCAGAGGATATCAAACGCGAAATCCTCTGGGTCATTTCGAACAAGATCAGTGATCCGCGACTCCCGTCGTTTATCACTGTTCCCTCGATCAAGCTGGCGAAGGATACGCGGAATGCCACAGTGATGATTTCCGTGTATGGTACCGATGAAGAAAAGGCGGCGGCGATTGCGGTTTTGAACCGCGCCGCACCTTTTATTCAGAATAGTGTTGCACAACGGGTGAAAATAAAGCATTTTCCCCGTTTCCTTTTCAAATTGGATAACTCCTTTGAAGAACAGGACACTATTAATTCGCTTCTTGGTAAGGTAAAAGATGATTTGGACCGAACTCTCGAATCTGATAGCGGAGAGTAACAGCTTTCTGATCTGTTCCCATGTGAGCCATGATGCGGATAACATCGGCTCACAACTCTCTTTCTTCTGGTATCTGCAATCTTTAGGTAAAGACGTTGAAATTTTCAACGTCGATACCGTTCCCCGGAAATTTCAATTCTATAAAAATGTCGATAAAATATCCAACGTTGAACCGACTCGTCGTTTCGATGTGTTTGCCATGCTCGACTCTTCAAATCCAGCTCGTTCCGGATGGGACAAAGCAACTACAATCGCAGACAAGATGATCGACATCGACCACCATCGAGATAACTCGCTCTTTGGTACCGTTTCCTGTGTTGATCCCACAGCGGCGGCGACATGCCAGATTATCTATCGTTTTTTCAAAGAGAACAATATCGATTTCCCCGAGTACGTCGCAGAAGCGTTGTACGGTGGAATCCTTGCTGATACAGGAGGATTTCAATTCGATAACACCTCCCCCGAAATTTTCGAGATTGCGGCAGATCTTTCGCGGCGCGGCGTGAATACTGCAAAAGTGTATAAAAAATTGTACGCATCGAACTCGATTGCGGGACTCACGGTTCGTTCGATAGTCTGGTCAACGCTGAAATTTTACGAAAACAATCGCGTGGGAATTATGGTTCTCGAAGAGGGAATCCTTGAAAAGTATGGCGCTGACCGCGGTGATGTGGAAGGCATGTCCGACATGGCCATGACTGCAGAAGGCGTCGAAGTGGGTATTTTTGCGAAACCGATTGGCAGTGAAATCCGCTTTTCACTTCGTTCAGTAGGTAAAGTCGATGTGGGAACAATCGCGACGAAATTCTCCGGTGGAGGTGGGCATCGCGCCGCGTCAGGATGTACCTCCGTTGGCCTAAGTCTCGACGAAGCAGTGACCAAACTACTCTCGTTGATTTCTTCTGAACTCTAATGTTTTGATACGCCAAAAATTGTAGGGATACCCCTTGCGGGTATCCCCATTTTATAATCAAGGCAGCCACAAGGGCTGCCCCTACACTACAGATTACCCAATCAGGGAAATTCAAAAATGAAATCCGGTTTTATTCTCATAAACAAACCCGAAGGCCCCACGTCGTTTGATATTATTCGCGATCTTCGCCGTTCACTGAAAACGAAAAAGATGGGCCACGCTGGAACACTTGATCCTCTCGCGTCGGGACTTCTCATTGTGGCGGTTGAACAGGCGACAAAACTGCTGCCACTTGTTCCGGTGGATTCGAAAGAGTATCACTTCTCGATTCAATTCGGGGAAACGCGAACCACCGGCGACCGCGAAGGTGATGTTGCACAATCTGGATTTCTCATTCCCACCCGCGAATCTATCGAAGCGGTTCTTCCTCTGTTTCGTGGAACTATTTCTCAGGTTCCACCGGCATACTCGGCGATAAAAGTAAATGGTCAGCGCGCCTATGATCTCGCTCGAAAAGGTGAAGAGGTCATTCTTCAGTCGCGTGAAATCGACATTGAATCTCTCGAACTGGTTGCCTATGACGAAATGCTTGGAAAAGCGGATTTAGTTGTTAACTGTTCCACCGGAACCTACGTGAGATCACTGGCGGCGGATATTGCCACCGCTCTCGGATCAGGAGCGTATGCGTCGCGCATTCATCGAACTCGCGTGGGAATGTTCTATCTGGAAAATGCATTTAACACTGAAGATGTGATCAGCGAAGATCAGGTGCTCGATCCGCAGACGATTCTCGCCGAGTGGGGAACCACTTCAATTGAGGGGCGAACAGAAATACTGTTCCGAAACGGTAATGCCTTTGCCACGGATCTCCCCGACCGAGACCGGATCTGGGTCACCGGCGAAAATGGATCTCTGATCGCACTCGCTAAGGTTGAATCGGGAATGGTAAAATCGCTGCGGAATTTCTGCTGAAACAATCATTATGATAGGGGCGATCCGTGTGATCGCCATCCGAATTGCAACTTCATATTACTTTTCAAACACAGACTACTCTGAATACTCAGAAAAAAATCAAACCGGATTTTTATTATCTGTGGTCTGTGTATGCTCTGGTTCATTTCTTACAATTTTTAACCACTGACCACACGGAATTCACTGAAAATTAAAAGTGAAACCAATTCATATATTCTTAATCATTTACACATAAAAAACGATTGACTCTGGATCACACCGCTCAAACAGTTCGCTTTCACTGAAGATTTACTTCGCGAAGATATGGTCATGCTTACCAAACTGAAAATGCCAACACTGTTCAGACAGATGAGAGTGCCGAATCACAGTCCGCGACTTGCAACGAAATGAATCGCTCGACAAACTGTTCGACTGGTCTTCGCGATATATAAAAGTCGCTCGCATTCACTGAAACCATTCCCGCTTAAACGGGAAAAACTCGGTCTGTGATTTTTCGAATATAGAAATGATGTGATACAAATGAAATTCGAACAGGGTCGATTCAGAACCTTGCGGCAACTGGCTGTCACCATAATCCTAAAATCCGCAGTTGCATCTTGAATTTCATTCTAACACTATATCATCTTTAGAACTACACCAAATACTCCTTTCACCCAATAG